>NZ_JASATP010000082.1:0-15301 GCF_038440375.1 Bacillus sp. OTU530 | reverse complement strand
ATCCAGAGGAACGGTTTTTTTTGCATTTTGAGCAACTACGCCTTTGTTTTCGCCCAAGAGCAGGGCTCGCCAGTCAGCGAGTTTTCTTTATTACCTGAGAAATGAAAGTTATTATGCTTTCTGTATCAGAAATAAATAAATATAATATGGTACCTTTTCAGATGTAGCAGAAAGAAATTGATGAATAAATGGATAATCTTCTGTTGAATAGCTACGGAGCAAGTCACTCCACCATTCTGTCTCGTAACGAGAGATCATGCTCAAGTTATAAAGAAGAAGGTAATGAATTAATAACTCAGGGAGATTATTTTTATTATCACGATTAGAAGGAAGATAATATTGATCCTTATGTAAATCATATGCTAAAGGTGAGCAGAGCAATCCATTCCAGTTTTTGATTGGAGATGAAAAGGACAACTGCTGCTCTGCTTCTTTTCGTAAATATTGTATATCTAAATGAGGGCATGCCCCACGGAAGTATTCAATAAATCGTTCTTTTGTCATATAATAACTGTCTAGCACTGAAGGAGGAATTACAATCTCTGTCTCGTTTATTCTTTCTATTGGTAAATACTCAGAAGTTTTTTTACTATAGGAAAATAAGTCAATTAATTCCCCAACATGTTTTAGTAATCCCTCCATTGTGTATTTTTCACCCTCTAAGTGTTTCACATGGAACATTCGCTCTGCAATATGTGTAAATAATCCATTTTTTTGAATCTTTACTTCATCCTGTAAAAACTCATAGCTTTGTTTTTTTCGTTTACGTGTTGTAACGCCATGGGCCAATACAGAGGTCGACTCCGGATAGTTCGGATCTACAGTAAGTAAGCATGCCTTTAAGAGCTGCACCATGCCATAGAAAAGCAAAACAGGCTTAATGGAAAGCGGAGAGTCTTTTGCCAGTTCGTAATAACTCTTTCCATGCTCTAGGTAATAAATGAATGGGTAACAATTATCAAAACTCTTTCGATCACCATCCTCTATACATAATTCCTTATAGCAATGAGAAAGGTAATTTTGAGAATGCACAGAAGAAATAAAAAAACTTAATTTTTGCCAAGTAGATTGTATCTTAACCATAAAAAAAAGCTCCTTTAGAATTCTAAAAATTCAAACATATCAACACTTCCTTGACAGTATTTTACCCAGTTGTTAAGCTACTAATAATATTTTGGAAACAGAGGGGGATAACTTATGTGGGAAAACAAGTTTGTTAAAGAAGGTTTAACATTTGATGATGTTCTTTTAATCCCAGCAAGATCAGAAGTACTACCACGAGAAGTAAGTGTAAAAACTGCTTTATCAGAAACGCTACAGCTCAATATTCCACTTATCAGCGCTGGTATGGATACTGTAACAGAAGCAGAAATGGCGATCGCGATAGCTCGTCAAGGTGGATTAGGTATTATTCATAAAAACATGACAATTGAGCAGCAGGCTGAACAGGTAGATAAAGTAAAGCGCTCAGAAAGTGGCGTTATTTCAGATCCATTTTTCCTAACTCCAGATCATCAAGTATACGATGCAGAACACCTTATGGGAAAATACCGTATTTCTGGTGTTCCGATTGTTAATAATGACACAGAGCAAAAATTGGTTGGAATTTTGACAAATCGTGACTTGCGCTTTATTCAAGAATACTCCATGAAAATTTCTGATGTAATGACAAAAGAAAATCTCATTACGGCTCCAGTAGGAACAACTTTATCAGAAGCTGAACAAATCTTGCAAAAGCACAAAATTGAAAAGCTCCCTCTTGTTGACGAACAAGGTACGTTACAAGGTCTTATTACGATTAAAGATATTGAAAAGGTAATTGAGTTTCCTAATTCCGCAAAGGATAAGGTAGGTCGCTTGCTTGTAGGGGCAGCGGTTGGAGTAACTGCTGATGCATTAGCACGTATTGATGCGCTTGTAAAAGCTCATGTGGACGTTATTGTATTAGATACGGCTCATGGGCATTCATTAGGTGTTTTAGAAAAAGTTCGCGAAATTAGAGCGAAGTATCCAAACCTTAATATCATCGCCGGAAATGTGGCAACAGCAGAAGCGACTAGAGACTTAATTGAAGCAGGAGCTAATATTATTAAGGTTGGTATTGGACCAGGCTCTATCTGTACAACACGCGTTGTAGCCGGTGTAGGTGTTCCGCAATTAACTGCTGTATATGATTGTGCTTCAGAGGCACGTAAATACGGTGTGCCTATCATTGCTGACGGTGGAATCAAATATTCTGGAGATATCGTTAAGGCGCTTGCTTCAGGAGCTCATGCAGTTATGCTAGGCAGCATGTTTGCAGGTGTTTCTGAAAGCCCTGGTGATACAGAAATTTATCAAGGACGTCGCTTTAAGGTGTACCGTGGTATGGGTTCTGTTGGTGCTATGGAGCAGGGAAGTAAGGATCGCTATTTCCAAGAGGGAAATAAAAAACTTGTACCAGAGGGAATTGAAGGACGTCTGCCTTACAAGGGACCGCTAGCTGATACAGTACATCAATTAGTAGGCGGACTTCGTTCTGGTATGGGGTATTGCGGTGCACCGAGCTTAGAATACCTTCGTGAAAATGCACAGTTTATCCGTATGACAGGCAATGGTTTGCGCGAAAGTCATCCGCATAATATTCAGATTACGAAGGAAGCACCAAACTACTCATCTTAATATTCTATCTTTTGGACAGAGGTTTCTAACTCTGTCTATTTTTTTTGAAGTGTGTTAGAATAACCGTTATGTGAAAACATTTTATTGGAGGTAGCAAGGTGAGCGTTTTCTTTCGAAAAAGGGTATTTGCTGTAGTTACATTGTTTACATTGATGTATAGTTTATTGTTTTCGTATAAGGCTGCATTTGCGGAAACAGATACGGATTTGGATATAAAGGCAGAATCGGCTATTTTAGTGGAAGCACAATCAGGGAAGATACTGTATGAAAAAAACTCCGACGAATCCCTCGCTATTGCAAGTATGACGAAGATGATGACGGAATATCTTGTGCATGAAGCAATAGAAAAAGGAAAAATCAAATGGAATCAAAAAACAACGATATCAGAATATGCATATATGATTTCACAGGATACAAATTTATCTAATGTTCCTCTTGAAAATGGTGGCTCCTACACAGTAAAGGAATTGTATGAAGCAATGGCAATTTATTCAGCTAATGGAGCAGCCATTGCATTAGCTGAGTTAATTGGTGGTTCTGAAGGGAACTTTGTTAAATCAATGAATGAAAAAGCGAAGGAGCTAGGCCTGAAGAACTATAAGTTTGTAAATGCTACTGGTCTAACAAATAGCGATTTAAAGGGACATCAACCTGCTGGGACAAGCCCTGATGAGCAAAATAAGATGTCTGCGAAAGATTGTGCGATTTTAGCAAAACGCTTAATAGACGATTATCCGGAGATCCTAAAAACAGCAAGCGTTCCTAAAAAAGTGTTCCAAGAAGGCGGAAAATACCCAGTTAAGATGGAGAACTGGAACTGGATGCTCCCTGGATTGGTATACGGGTATGAAGGTGTTGATGGACTAAAGACTGGTTCTACACCGGAGGCTGGCTATTGCTTCACAGGTACGGCAAAACGAGATGGTATGAGGCTCATTTCAGTAGTAATTAAAACAGACTCTGATAAGGCGCGATTTGCAGAAACAAAAAAACTCTTCGATTATGGTTTTAGCGGTTTTGAGGTAAAGGAATTGTATCCAAAAGGTTCTGAGGTAAAGGGTACAGAGACGATAAATATTGTAAAGGGAAAAGAAAAAGAAGTTGGAATTGAAACGAAAAAAGACACTGTTGTTGCAGTTCCAAAAGGATCTAAAAACACCTACATAACAGGAGCTGAGTTGGAGGATAAGGAAATTACCGCTCCCGTGAAGAAGGGAACAACAGTAGGGTATATGACATTAAAAGCAAAAGATAACAGTGATCCAGGCTTTCTTTCAGGGAAAGAATTAAAAACCGAGCTTATTGCACAAGCTAACGTAGAGAAGGCAAATGTGGTTGTGCTTGCAATGCGCGGGGTAGGTTCATTCTTTGTCGGAATTTGGACCGGGGCAGTTGACACGGTAAAAGGCTGGTTTTAAAGAAAGCTCGCCGATTGGCAAGCCCCGCCCTTGGGCGAAGACAGAGGCGTAGTTACACTTACACTGTGTCTCGAAAGCTTCCCACCATGTCCAATGGCTTCTAACTGAAAATTTATACTTTATTTTTTAAAGTGTAAAAAAAAGTTCCCTCAAGGGGACTTTTTTCTTATATTTTTTCATATTTTGTTCATCTTATGGAATGTACGGATTTCTGGAATGTACGGAATTTCCTGCTTTTCGTCTTGATTTTTCAGTAAAAAATAGTGGACAAGCCGGTAATATGTAGTGTTAGAATGTAAGAGTATTCTTAATTTTCGTTAGGAAAGTAAAAAAGAAGCAATTTATATAGAGGGGGTTCTTTAAATGGTTAACAATTTAACAGGTACAGAACGTGTAAAGCGTGGAATGGCAGAAATGCAAAAGGGCGGCGTCATCATGGATGTAATCAATGCCGAGCAAGCGAAAATTGCGGAGGAAGCAGGCGCAGTTGCTGTTATGGCATTAGAGCGTGTTCCTGCTGATATTCGTGCAGCAGGCGGCGTGTCCCGTATGGCTGACCCAACAATCGTTGAAGAAGTATTAGGTGCCGTATCTATTCCGGTTATGGCAAAATGCCGTATCGGTCATATCGTAGAGGCTCGTGTATTAGAGGCGTTAGGAGTAGACTACATTGATGAGAGTGAAGTACTAACTCCAGCGGATGAAGTATATCATTTGAAGAAAAGCGATTATACAGTTCCATTCGTATGCGGATGCCGTGACCTAGGGGAAGCATCTCGTCGTATTGGTGAAGGTGCAGCTATGCTTCGTACAAAAGGTGAGCCAGGAACAGGAAACATCGTAGAAGCAGTTCGTCATATGCGTCAAGTGAACTCCCAAATTGCTCAAGTTGTTGCAATGCGTGAAGATGAACTGATGACATTTGCAAAAAATATTGGTGCTCCTTATGAAGTGTTATTAGAAATCAAACGTTTAGGCCGCTTACCAGTTGTAAACTTTGCAGCAGGTGGTGTAGCAACTCCAGCAGATGCTGCATTAATGATGCAATTAGGTGCAGACGGTGTATTTGTAGGATCAGGTATCTTCAAGTCCGAAAACCCTGCTAAATTCGCGCGCTCAATCGTAGAAGCTACAACTCATTATGAAGACTATGAGCTTATTGCTCGTTTATCAAAAGGATTAGGCAACCCGATGAAAGGTATTGAAATTTCATCATTATTACCAGAGCAACGCATGCAAGAGCGCGGCTGGTAATCAAAAGGAGCTCGCAGCATGATTACAATTGGTGTATTAGGGCTTCAAGGAGCAGTTCGTGAGCATATACAATCCATTGAGGCTTCCGGGGCACGTGCAGTTGTTGTAAAGAAGGTAGAACAGCTAACTGAGCTTGATGGTCTGATTTTACCTGGTGGAGAAAGTACAACGATGCGTCGTTTAATTGATAAATATGGCTTTATGGAGTCTCTTCGTCAATTTGCGCAGGAAGGGAAGCCAATGTTTGGGACATGCGCAGGTATGATTCTATTGGCGAAAAACCTTGTGGGTTATGATGAAGCTCATATTGGAGTAATGGATATTACTGTTGAACGCAATGCCTTTGGAAGGCAACGTGAAAGCTTTGAGGCGCCGTTATCTATCAAAGGTGTCGGTGAGGACTTTATTGGTGTGTTCATTCGCGCTCCGTATGTTGTGGGTGTCGAAGGGCATGTAGATGTGCTTGCTACTCATGGTGACCGTATCGTAGCAGTACAGCAAGGTCCGTTCCTCGCAGCCTCTTTCCATCCGGAGTTAACGGATGATCACCGTATTACAGCATATTTTGTAAAAATGGTGGAAGAAGCAAAAGCGAATAAGGTTGTATAACTTCCTTGCAAGTTGTTAAAGATTATAGTAAATTGATGATGAACATCTATATAGTATAAAGCGTTGACGGGAAACAGTAACAGGATAAGCTTTTTTTAGAGAGCCGATGGTTGGTGCAAATCGGTAGAAGCAGCCTGTGAATCCATCCTTGAGCGAAATGCAGAACGTGCTTGAACTAACTAGTAAGCATTTTCGGCGAAGAGCCGTTATCCTTCTCGAGAGGAAAGCATGTGCTTTCAACTAGGGTGGCAACGCGGGCATAACTCCCGTCCCTTTTTTACAGGGACGGGAGTTTTTTATGTTTTACACAATAAAGGAGGGTTAAGATGCTAGACATTAAAGTATTACGGGCTGACCTTGAAGGGGTAAAGGCAAAACTGCAGCATCGTGGCGAGGATTTAACAGACTTTGGCCGCTTTGAAGAATTGGACACAAAGAGAAGAGATCTTTTAGTGCAGACAGAAGAGCTAAAAGGGAAACGAAATGAGGTTTCTCAGCAGGTTGCAGTGCTAAAGCGTGAAAAGCAGGATGCAGAGCACTTGATTTTGGAGATGCGTGAGGTAGGCGACAAAATTAAATCATTGGATGAGGAGCTTCGTGTTGTCGAGGCTGACCTTGAAAAACTTTTGTTAACAATCCCTAATATTCCGCATGAGTCCGTTCCAGTAGGTGAAACAGAGGATGATAACGTTGAAATCCGTACTTGGGGGGAAGTTCCACAGTTTCCCTTTGAGCCAAAGCCGCATTGGGACATTGCAACAAATCTTGATATTTTAGATTTTGAACGTGCAGGTAAGGTAACTGGAAGTCGTTTTGTATTCTATAAAGATTTAGGAGCAAAATTAGAGCGTGCATTAATTAACTTTATGCTAGACCTCCATACAGAAGAGCATGGATATAAAGAAGTATTACCTCCATACATTGTAAATCGTGACAGCATGACAGGAACAGGGCAGCTTCCAAAATTTGAAGAAGATGCATTTCGGATTGAGAGTGAGGATTACTTCCTGATTCCAACTGCGGAGGTACCTGTAACAAACTTACACCGTGATGAAATCCTAAGTGGTGACACTTTACCAATTCAATACGCAGCGTTTAGTGCATGCTTCCGTTCTGAGGCAGGCTCTGCGGGACGTGATACACGTGGATTAATTCGGCAGCATCAATTTAATAAGGTGGAATTAGTAAAGTTTGTGAAACCTGAGGATTCCTATGAGGAGTTAGAGAAGCTAACAAATGATGCTGAGCGTGTATTACAGTTGTTGGGGCTACCATACCGTGTTCTAAGTATGTGTACAGGAGATTTAGGCTTCACAGCGGCAAAGAAGTATGACATTGAGGTATGGATTCCGAGCTATAATATGTATCGTGAAATCTCTTCCTGCAGTAACTTTGAAGCATTTCAGGCCAGACGTGCCAATATTCGCTTCCGCCGTGATCCAAAATCAAAGCCTGAGCATGTACATACATTGAATGGTTCTGGATTAGCACTTGGTCGTACGGTAGCGGCTATTCTAGAGAATTATCAGCAGGAGGATGGCTCTGTTATTATCCCAGAGGTACTTCGCCCATATATGAGAAATAGAGAAGTGATTAAATAAAAAAGGAATCCTCTCTTATACTTACTTGCAAAGACGAAGCAGGAGAAGTAAAGATGCTTGACGCTTCTTTTTTTCTTCTGCTATAATACTTCATGTCAATAGGAGGAGGAATACCCAAGTCTGGCTGAAGGGGTCGGTCTTGAAAACCGAGAGGCGGTGAAAGCCGCGCGGGGGTTCGAATCCCTCTTCCTCCGCCACTTAAATATTGACGACAACAGCGCATATAAGTGGAGATTGGAAAACTCGTTACAATGCTGTAACGAGTTTTTATTTCACTTTAAGAAAGTATAAATTTCCGGCTAGAAATCGATTCGACGTAGCAGGAAATTTTAGGAGCGAAGTGTAAGTGCAACTACGATTCTGTCTTCGCCCAAGAGCAGGGCTTGCCAATTGGCGAGTTTTCTTTATAGTGAATATCTCAACAAACAGAAAGGAGCAACAATGGACCTAATTATCCAAACTTTTCCTATGCAGGAAAAAACACTTTATTATGTACAGTGTCCTGTTTGTAAGAGAGACCGAATTTTAAACAGTACCTCTAATGTTTCAAATATAGTGAGCAAAGAGGCTTTTCGCAAGCTGTGCGGCTGTATTTGCCAAACAACCAATGCTATTGTGACAGAACTGAAACCGGTAAAACAAAAAGGGAAAGCTTTAACAGCCACTGTAAATGGAGTAGAAATGACTGTGAAGGAAATAGCTGAAGCATATGGACTCAGTCAAAGTACAGTAAGACAACGGATTCATGCAGGAAAATCTGGAGATGAATTAATTGCCCCTGCTAAACGAAGCAGCAAGGGATAATAAAGAGACTCATGGTACATTCCATGAGTCTCTTTATTATCTCACAAACCTTTTTGTTTCATGCAGGAAATAAGCAATTTTCTCAATAACAGGTTCAATGGATTCCTCATTTTTCATAATATCATATTCATTAATATTAAGACGCAGAACGGGGCAAGAGTTAAAGTTACTAATCCAGTTCTCATAGCGTTCATGCATTTCCTTCCAATATTCTAAAGGTGTTTGCTGCTCCATTGGTCTTCCACGCTCACGAATCCGTTCTAGAATGTCCTCAAATGAGCCCTCCAAGTAAATCAATAGGTCTGGATGCGGAAAATATGGAGTCATAACCATGGCATGAAATAGCTCTTTATACGTTTGATAATCAACCTCTGTCATAGTGCCTTTTTCATAGTGCATCTTTGCAAAAATACCAGTATCCTCATAAATAGAGCGGTCCTGAACGAATCCACCGCCATATTCAAAGATTCTTTTTTGTTCTTTAAAGCGTTCAGCTAAAAAGTAAATTTGCAGGTGAAAGCTCCAGCGTGCGAAATCGGCATAAAATTGATCTAGGTATGGATTTGTATCAACCTTCTCGAATGACGTTCTGTAGCCTAATGCCTTTGCTAATGCTTTAGTCATAGTGGATTTACCTACGCCAACTGTGCCTGCAATCGTAATAACGGCGTTATTGGGGAGCTTATATTTTTGTCTTATCTTCATGATTTTGTAATCTCCTTCTTTAGTGTAATTTCCAATGCAGATAAGATATAGTTCAAGTCATCCTCTTCGTTTACAAAATCCATATCATCACCATTGAATTTCAAAATAGGAATGGAAGGATGATTTTTAGCGAATTGATTCATAGCAGTTTCGTAATCTGAGATAAGCTGCAACAGGTATTGCGGATCAATCTTCTTTTCAAACTCCCTGCCACGGAGCGAAATGCGTTTTTGTAATGTTTCCAAACTTGCTGTTAGGTAGATGATCACATTCGGGGTAGGCATGTCCTGGGTAAGAATATTATAAATTTGAATATATTTATAGTATTGACTAGGCTTCAGGGTTCTGTTTGCAAAAATTAAATTTTTAAGGATATGATAATCTGCTACAACAGGTATAGCATTGCTTAAGTATTTCATATGAATATCCTCTAGTTGCTTATAGCGGTTGCAGAGGAAGAACATTTCAGTTTGAAAGCTCCATTCTTCAATATCTTGATAAAATTTTCCTAGAAAAGGATTTTCACTGACTATCTCTTTCAACAAATAAAGACAGAAATGATTTGAAATAGCTTTTGCAAGAGAGGTCTTTCCAACTCCAATAGGACCCTCGACTGTAATGAAAGGTATGTTGATCATTGCTTCTTCTCCTTTACTCGGGCCTTTAGGTAAATAAGAATCAAAACAGACTTATTGTAGCATAAGATGATGAGAAAAGATGCGTTTCTTTTAAAAACTTCCAGATAAAATTATATGAGAATATAGATGGATGAAATTTACCTTATTCCAATGCCTTGGAGCTTGTTTCGAATAGGGAGTGAAGAGAAAGCTGAGAAGAAGGAGAAATCTCTGCTTTTAAAATCGCCTCCATGACTGTTAAAGCATGTTCATTATCTTTTTCGGAATTTGACGCAATACAATTTTTAGGTACATATAGTTTATAATTTCGCATATGCGCATCATTTGCCGTGAATAAAATGCATATATTACCCGCTACTCCGGTTAAAATCAGATTCTGTACTTTTAGATGTCCAAGCAATGTGTTTAGTGGAGTTTCATAAAAGGCTGAATAATGGGGTTTAATGAGAAAATAATCATCTTCCTTAGGTGCAATATCCTTCAGGATAGGGCTGCTTAATTCATTGTCACAATGCTGGATAATCTTATTCATATCAGCCTGCCAGAGGTTATAATGATCATTGATATAAATCACATGACCTTGGTTTTTCTTAATCCAGTTCTTTAGTTGTAGAATGCTTGGTAGCATATCCCTGCACTTTTTTGCTAAAATAGGTCCATGTTCAAATTGAAAATCATTAATCAAGTCAATTATAAGTAGGGCAGTCTTGTGCATAAATATATTCTCCTTTCTCTTCCTCTTATTGTGGATTGAAAAAAGGAAAGTTATTTGCAATAAATAGAAAGGGATTTATTAATGGAACGTGATGAATATTATATGAAGCTTGCCATAGAAGAGGCAAAAAAAGCAGGAGAGATGCAAGAGGTACCTATTGGTGCTGTTATCGTAATTGGGGATGAAGTTATAAGCCGCGCACATAACCTTCGCGAAACAGAGCAGCGCTCAGTTGCTCATGCGGAGTTGCTAGCAATTGATGAGGCATGTCGAAGTCTTGGGACGTGGCGTCTTGAAAATGCAACCCTTTATGTAACATTAGAGCCATGTCCAATGTGTGCTGGTGCTATTGTTCTATCACGGGTAGAGAGGGTTGTGTATGGCGCAAGTGATCCTAAAGGAGGCTGTGCCGGAACGCTGATGAATTTACTGCAGGAGGAACGTTTCAATCATCAGGCCGAGGTGGTCAGCGGCGTGCTGGATGAGGAATGTGGAGCTATGCTATCAGAGTTTTTCCGGGAGCTTCGCAGCAGGAAGAAGAGAAAGGCAAAGGAAAACATGGGTAAAAATACTTCCTGCTGATAAGTTGCATTTATGTTCAAAAACGGATATACTAAAAATGTCCTCAATAAGGCAACCAAATATGGTTTCAACTTTGCCGTGCTAAGCGGGGAGGTAGCGGTGCCCTGTACTCGCAATCCGCTCTAGCGAGGCCGAATCCCTTTCTCGAGGTTGTGCTTGCTGTAGGGTCTGCCCTAAGTAAGTGGTGTTGACGTCTGGGTCCTACGCAACGGGAATCTGTGAACCTTGTCAGGTCCGGAAGGAAGCAGCAATAAGCGGAAGCTCTCGTGTGCCGTAGGGGTGCCTGGACCGAGCTAACTGCTTAGGTAACGCTTATGGCACACAATCGACAGAAGGTGCACGGCAGTTATATAATAGCTATTAAACCTGCTTTTTAAAGCAGGTTTTTTGCTGTTTAAAAAGGTGTTTAGCAATAGTGTTGATTTATTTTATACTAGTAAGGTGAGTTTATGTAGGGACAAAGCTTTTGTTACATTCCTCAATCCTGAAAAACCTTACTCCCCCGCTTTTTCTTTTTTACTTCCATTATGATAATCATGTATAATAGGTGAGACAAAATAGTTCGAAGGAGGCCGTACTTTCGTGTCATATCAGGCGCTTTACCGAACTTGGAGACCACAAGCATTTGGCGATGTGGTCGGTCAAGAGCATGTAACGAAAACATTGCAAAATGCCCTTCTTCAGGGGAAGGTTCCCCATGCTTATTTATTTTCAGGTCCAAGAGGTACTGGTAAAACAACAATAGCAAAGGTGTTTGCAAAGGCAATTAACTGTGAGAATGGACCGACAGTAGAGCCTTGTAATCAATGTGAAACGTGCAAATCCATCATGCTTGGGACAAACGATCAAGTGTTAGAGATGGATGCAGCTTCTAATAACGGCGTGGATGATATTCGATACCTAATTGAAAAGGTAAGAACACCTCCTGCCTCTGTTCGATATAAAGTATATATTATCGATGAAGTTCACATGCTTTCCATGGGTGCCTTCAATGCATTATTGAAAACATTAGAAGAACCTCCAAAGCACGTTATCTTCATTCTGGCCACTACTGAGCCTCATAAAATTCCTCCGACTATTATTTCACGTTGCCAACGTTTTGAGTTTCGGAAAATCTCTGTTCAGGATATTGTAGACCGTCTTGCAACAGTTGTACGGAATGAGGGAACAGAGGTAGCAGAGGAAGCGCTCCACATTGTAGCAAGAGCGGCAGAAGGTGGAATGAGGGATGCTCTTAGCCTTATTGACCAGGCTATCTCATACAGTGAAGATATAGTCACAACTGAGGATGTGCTAGCTGTAACTGGGTCGGTGGCACAAAAGCAATTGTCTCGTTTAGCGATATGTATTTTTGAGAATGACGTGCCCCAAGCTCTTCGGATTATCGATGAGCTAATGAATCACGGGAAAGATGCAATGCGCTTTATGGAGGATTTTATCTACTACTATCGAGATATGCTCCTGTATCAAACTTCCCCGCATTTAGGGGATTTATTAGAGCGTGTCCTAGTTGATGAAGATTTTCGGATGTTAAGCGAACAAATTCCTGCCGAAACGATTTATGAAGTGATTCATACCTTGAGCAAAAGCCAGCAGGAAATGAAATGGACAAATCATCCGCGTATCTTTTTAGAGGTTGTGATGGTGAAGCTTTGCCAGCAATTTTTAATAAAAAAGCAAGGCTCAGATCATTTGCAAACCATTTTGCAGCGTATGCAGGAAATGGAAGCTGAACTAAGACATTTAAAACAGAATGGTGTTGCAATTTCACAGGAAGCGTTGCCGGTTGTAGAGAAAAAAGCTCCAAAACAAAGCCGGACAAAGCGGAATGTGCCGGCAGGACGAATCCATGAAGTTCTAAAGAAGGCTACTCGAAAAGATTTAGAGAGAGTTAAAGGGATTTGGGGAGAAGTACTCGAACAACTAAAACAGCAAAGCAAAGTCGCGTTTGCGGTATTATTGGAAAACAGTGAACCTGTTGCTGCTGCTTCCGATTACTATGTTTTGGCTTTTGAACATAGTGTTCATGCTGATTTGGTGAATAATAATACGCAGGGAATCCAAGCTATGGAGCAAATCCTTTTCAATTTGTCGGGGAAGAGCCTACAAATGGTACCAGTCCCGAAGGAAAATTGGCAGGATATCCGAGAAGAGTTTCTCAAACTAGATCAAACAGAAAAACCGATACCAAAAGAGGATCCTCTTATTGATGAAGCAATTAAAATCGTAGGGGAGAATCTGGTAGAAATAAAAGAATAATTATGTAGGAGGAATGTAACATGATGCGTGGTGGAATGGGCAATATGAATAATATGATGAAACAAATGCAAAAAATGCAAAAAAAAATGCAAGAGGCACAAGAGGAATTAGAAAAAAGAACAGTTGAAGGTACTGCCGGCGGTGGAATGGTAACCGTTGTTGTAAATGGCCAAAAGCAGATTCTAGAAGTGAAAATCAAAGAAGAGGTTGTAGATCCAGAGGATATTGAAATGCTGCAGGATCTTATATTAACAGCAACAAATGATGCCTTGAAAAAGATGGATGAGATAACATCTTCTACTATGGGTCAGTTCACAAAAGGTTTAAATCTGCCGGGCGGACTATTCTAGGAGGCTGTATCATGCATTACCCAGAACCTATATCAAAGCTGATTGACAGCTTTATGAAACTGCCAGGAATTGGTCCGAAAACGGCCGTTCGTCTGGCCTTTTTTGTCCTGAATATGAAGGAAGATGATGTACTAGATTTTGCAAAGGCTTTAGTCAATGCTAAGCGAAATCTAACATACTGCTCTATATGCGGGCACATTACTGACCGTGATCCATGCTACATTTGTGATGATTCTCATCGTGATCAATCGCTGGTTTGTGTTGTGCAAGAGCCAAAGGATGTAATTGCAATGGAAAAAATGAAGGAATATCGAGGTGTATACCATGTGCTGCACGGGGCAGTCTCTCCAATGGAAGGGATTGGACCTGAGGATATCCGTATTCCTGAGCTGCTAAAGCGACTTCAAGATGAAACAGTACAAGAGGTTATTCTAGCAACAAACCCAAATATTGAGGGAGAAGCAACAGCTATGTATATCTCCCGTCTTCTAAAGCCAACGGGGATTAAGGTTACAAGGATTGCTCATGGGCTTCCTGTAGGTGGAGACCTGGAGTATGCGGATGAGGTAACCTTATCTAAAGCTTTAGAAGGACGCAGAGAGCTTTGAGGAGAAAACTATGATATTTTTTCGCCGAAAGGGTTCTTTAAGACGTGAATACGATGAAAAGCTTGTGCAGCTATTAGAGCAACAGAAGAATGAATGGAAGAGACAAGAGAGAATGATGGAGAGAAGTTTAGAGCCATCAGAGGATGTAATTTGCCACTTGAAAATTACAGAAGCGAAATATCTCTACTTGTTGAAAGAAGCAAAGCAGCGTAAAGTACAGGTAAAGAAATTAAAGTAAGAGAAAAAGTTAGCTTGAAACAAGGAAAACTCTTAATTTTCTCTAAGAAATGGATCGCCATGTATAACCGGATGAAAAAAATGGTTATATATGGCGATTTATTTTTCACTTTAAGAAAGGGTAAATGCAACGATGTTCCTGCCTTCACCGAACAGCTCGAGTTTTCTTTTTACGTGAATTCTTGCTTGCAGTTTTACTTTTTCATATACAAAATGGTATGTCTCCCATTGTCTGCTCATATAGATGTAGTACAAGTTGTAAGGGAGAGAAGATGATGGATCATATTGCGGTAATAGCAATTGTTGCTGGTATTATTATGCTGCTTATGCTTGCAGGTGCGCCATTAAAGCCATTTCGTTTTATTGGAATGTCCATTATAAGGGTTCTTGTTGGGGCTTTATTGCTATTTGTTTTGAATGTAATTGGAGCACAATTGAACTTGCATATTCCAATTAATCTCATCACAGCCTCTGTGTGCGGTTTTCTTGGAATTCCTGGATTAGGTGCACTAGCTGTAATTCAAATGTATATTCTTTCGTGAAAAAGGCTCATCTCAGTAGAGCCTTTTTATTTTGCTTTCAGAAAATATAAGATTCCAGCTAGAAATGAATTCACGTGGCAGGAAATTTTGGAGGATAGAATGTAAGTGCAACTACGCCTCTGTCTTCGCCCAAGAGCAGAGCTCGTCAATCAGCGAGTTTTCTTTAGGGTACATTAATGGGACGGGTATTTTTACGGGTTTTGAAAAAAAACAAAAATGGTGTTGACCATTATGGGGATATATGATAAATTAATAAACGTTGTCGCGAGGAAAATTAAAAAAACGTTGACAGCGAATAGGTTATGTATTATATTAGAT
>NZ_JASATP010000081.1:0-16281 GCF_038440375.1 Bacillus sp. OTU530 | reverse complement strand
GATTGTGTTTGTTTGTTTTTCTCTACTTGTTTTCGTTCCTCACGAGACAGATATACTCCTGCCTTCATCCTTCTCTCTAGTTGTTTTCGTTCTTCACGAGAACCATACGTTTCGGACATGATTCCTCTCTCCTATGTGCAATCTATTGATGAAGAAGAGCTATGTTAAGTAATCTCCTTTTGTTAACTTACTATATATTAAATTATAGACATTACATTTGAACTAATACTTTCTCTTTTATAACGCGTACATAGCGTACCAAAGAGGAGTCTATAATAGAATTTTCTTCCTGATTTACCACAATAACAAATGGGCTGTGTTCCATCCTTTCTAATACTTCTTGTACAATCTCCTCCTTGTTTACATCTAAGCCTTTTATGATTGTTTCCTTTTTAATCTCATTATCCAAAGTATAGCAAACAATAAATTCCTTCAAGTCCCATCTTCCTTTTTCGTAAAATTTATATCCTACATAAGCATGCCATTAGTGTTCAGTTTTGTCTTGTCTAGACGTTATACATGAGATAAGTATCCATATAGATAAAATCGAGGATAGTATTCCTACGATTTTTTTGATATACATATATGTGTCATCTATAAATAGTTCATAAATACCATAGATAAAACTCGAAAAGATGACGATAAAATAGGAGAAAGAATTTCTCATCGCTCCCACTCCCTTGCGTCGACCATCTATATAATTTCGTAAGGAACTTCATTTTTAAGGGGGTCGAAAAACTTTCTAGCAAAAATTTCTTATTTTATAATCCCATAAAACATGTAAATATAATTTGAAGCCTTCATCTATACATGATACTATCGGTTCTGGTATAAAAGTACTTCGTCAGAACTCATGACAATGTTCTGTTAACCTTAAGGCTAAGTCTCTGTAACTACCATTTCGTTTAAGATTACTCTTCCTACATATTAATATTTTTCAGTTCGTTTATATATGGAAATAATAGTTATTTTTGAATTATTGATTTAACAACGTTTGTGTTCGATAGGGATCATTTTCAAATATCGATTCTTTATTCTCGACTTATAGAGCCTAATGAAAGCAGACACTGTCATAATAAAAAAAAAGGAAAAGAAGGCGGAAAAAGAACGAAGGTGAACACGGAGTTATTTTTATATGGAGCAAGGAAGGAGGGAGTTTATGTTAAGCTTATTACTGCGAGCTATTAAACCAAAACGAGTAACAGAAGAAATTGTGACTCGTCTTCAAGCAGGAGAAGGTGACAAAGAGGCATTTTTAGCTCAGTACCAGCCTTTTGTTCGAAAGGTTGTTTCCAATGTTTGCAAGCGGTACATAACGGAACAGGATGATGAATACAGTATTGGTTTGTTTGCATTCCATCAGGCCATAGAGAAGTATTCTTATGAGAAGGGAAAATCATTTTTCGCGTTTGCTGAGCTTCTTATAAAAAGAGATGTGATTGATTATATAAGAAAAGAAGTACGTCACAACCTTGTCTTTTTGAAAGAAGAGCAGGAAGAAGAAAACTTGATAGACATGCAGGGGTCACTTTCTGAATATCTAAAGGAAATAGAGAACGAAAGCCGTAAGGAAGAAATTTTTCATTTTCAAAAAGTATTAGACGAATTCCATATTTCATTTTCAGATCTTGTAAGGAATTCACCGAAGCATCATGATACAAGGGAACATGTAATAGAAATTTCTCAAATAGTTGTGCAAGATGAACAAATGTTGCACGAGCTTTTTCAAAAGAAACGGGTTCCGTTAAAACAGTTGGAAAGTCGGGTACGAGTAAGCCGAAAAACACTGGAACGACATAGAAAGTATATCATCGCTATGTGCATCATTTTCAGCAACGAGTATACGTACATCAAAGAGTATATAAAAGGGTGGGTGAACGGTGAGTAAAGGAATTGTGCTAGAAATTCAAAAGAAAAATGTTTTGCTCCTTACCCGTGATGGAAGGTTTGTGAAATACGTAAAAAAGCAAGGAAACTATGCAATCGGACAAGAACTAGCATTTACCGAAGAAGAATTGCTACCAAACAAAAAACGTGTATTTACCTTTCCCTTTTTGAAACCAATATCCATGGTAGCTTGTTCCTTTCTTCTGGTGTTTTTATTCTTCTATAATGGGCAGCAGGAAAAAGTTATGGCTTATGTATCTGTTGACATAAATCCAAGTGTGGAAGCAAGCGTGGAAGCAAGCGTGGACAGCAAACTTCGAGTTCTTCGCTTAGAAGCCTATAATGAAGAGGGTAAACAGGTTATAAAAAAGCTTAAAAACTGGAGGAAGCAACCACTGCCAGATGTAATTGGGCAAATTATAAATCGATGCCGAACAGACGGATACTTAACGACGGAAACACAGATTACCCTTACTTCCGTTGTAACAGATCCTGGAAAGACGTTTCAACAACAACTTAAAACCGCTTTGCAGACTGAGAAGACAAAGTATACAAAAGAACGTTTATCCGTAGTTGAGCAAGAAGGTACGATTCAAATACGGGAGAATGCCAAAAAGTCGGGAATGAGTATCGGTACTTATATGAAAAAAGAGAAAGCTGCACAGCCTTCTCCGATTGTTCCAGAAGCACCCATTCCTATTCCAGAACAGTCACCGGCAAATAATCAAGTGAAGCAAGCACCTTCTTCTCCAAATGCCAAACAGGAAGAAAAGATAGAAAAGAAACAAGTACCACCTTCTCCAAGTATCAAGCAGGAGGAAAAGATAGAAAAGAAACAAGCACCACCTCCTCCAAGTGCCAAACAGGAAGAAAAGATAGAAAAGAAACAAGTACCACCTTCTCCAAGTATCAAGCAGGAGGAAAAGATAGAAAAGAAACAAGTACCACCTTCTCCAAGTATCAAGCAGGAGGAAAAGATAGAAAAGAAACAAGCACCACCTCCTCCAAGTGCCAAACAGGGGGAAAAGATAGAAAAGAAACAAGTACCACCTTCTCCAAGCAACAAGCATGAAGAGGAAAAGGAAAAAAAGGAAATATAAATTGATAAAAGAATGAGAAGAGTAAAAAAGTTAATCGGTCAACGATTAGCTTTTTTACTATTGCCTCAAAGGCTATCTGTTTAGATAGCCTTTTTATATGTCCTGCCTACTTTAATTTTTCTAAGTAACGATAAACCAATCCATTCTTGAGGGATAATCAAAGCTCCTAAAGCTCCAATAAGACTAAGTAAGACTAATGCTATAAATCCAACATATTGTCCAATGATGATATGGGAAGCTTTTAACGATGAATTTCGTTGTGAGAACCAAGCTAACAAAAGAAAGATATCATCAATATTTGTAGCGGCAAACAAAATAATTGTAGTAAGAATAAAACTCATACAGCCTCCATAAAAACTCTTATTTGGTTTATATTACCGTATTTTTTTAAGGATTTTATGTATATCATATTCATGTGAGATTTATATAATAGTTTATTATCGGAATTCAATGTATCTAGAAACCTATAAAAAATGGTATGTATAGAGTTGACTTGAAAGTAAGTGGGTATGACTACCCCAGTTTAAGAACAGACTCCAGATCAATAACCCAAATTTCTATGGCAATAACAAGAAACACAGAACCATAAATAAACATCGTTATTCTAAGTGCTATCATATGGTGTTTAGGAAGAATTTTTTTATAAAGTCTGTGCAAGCCTTCCCCTAAATAACCAACGATAAGGAAATTTACAGGCGCTTGCTAATTTGAAAGGCCCCCTCTTCCCCACCTGTTTTCAAGAACCAAAACACTGATTTCTGATGCTATGATGCTGGGTTTTTTGACATTACCGCTACCCAAAATATGTGGTTTCTCCTATTTGGTATTCATCTATATCAAAATACAACTTGATTTATTTTTATTTAAGAAGATGAATGTATATTTAAAAATGTGTTTTTTTGCTTACAAAAGGTTTAAAAGCCAATAATAAAAGAAACTTTCACTAAAATTTCTTATAACATTAGGTACTATTATGATCATGAGGGGTAAAAACATGATAGACGCAAAGCGTGAAACTTGGCTTGATGCAGCAAAAGGATTCGCAATGATCCTAGTCGTTGCAGGGCATGCATATAATCACAATGACTTTATCACTTATATTTATTGGTTTCATATGCCTGCTTTCTTTCTCTTTAGCGGCTACGTGTCAAAGCCAATTACACAGTGGTCACAAATGAGGTTCTATATAAAAAAACGAGCACATAGTCTCCTTATCCCTTACTTTACATATTTAGGGATATTTACTGCGTTTCGCTATATAGGGGAACTCACACATGGAAACTTCTCTTTCAGTTGGTATATGAAGGATATAGGAAGTTTGCTTGTTGGGGGACGATTTATTACAAGCTACTATGGAGTATTTTGGTTTATTACTTGTTTATTTTTCACACAGCTTTTATTCCAGGTGATCTTTCTGTTATTCAAACGAACGACAGCGCGTTTGCTATTTATTCTTGCTTTTTATATCGTTTCTCATATCGAAGGCTGGTATGTAGGTACATTAGACGGTTCTGAGCCGTCCCTTCATGTATTCGTACCCTGGAATGTAGATACGTCCATGCTTGCCCTTTGTTACTATAGCATCGGGTACTATGCGAAAACGTATTTAAAGCAGATTCCTGCTTTACTGACTGGCATTTGCACCCTATTAACAGCTGGATGTATTACACTCCAAGAATGTAATTTACTAGATTATCATCTTAGCATTAAATATCTCGTTTTTGGGAACTACATTCTTGATTTATTCATTCCCTTTATAATGATAATTTCATATTGTGGGATATTCCAACTCATTAAATCCGTAAAAATCGTATCTCTGCTTTCCTTTATTAACCATAGAGGTTTAATAATTATGTATCTACATATAGGAATCAACAAAATCTTACTGCAATTTATAGACTATGGGAATATTCTATATACCATTTTAGGTGTAAGTATCCCTCTTTTCATTTCTATACTACTCATAGAGAATAAGCATAAAATCAGAGCATTTTTATTACATTTTCTACACATTCACGCTAAACACTCTACAAAATTAAATGTGGAGTATAAGGAATTTCGATAAAAAAGCAGTTTTAATACGGGATTCATCACGTCATGAAGGAGGCTGTCCCCAAAGGTCGTTTTAACGATCTTTGGGGACAGCCTCCTTCATGTTGACATAAGATTCGAAAGCGAGAGTTAATTAGCACTCGTTCGTTTAATAAGAACTCTATTCTTCTGTAATTTTATTTTCTCTACAAATCAATCCTTCTTGCCACATTTGATACACGTAAAGAGTGACAGCAATTATTGTCATGATAATAATCCCTTCGAGAGGAGATAAGTTTCCTTCACTAGTTGTAATTTTGAGTTTTTTCCATAAAGCTCTGAAACCAAATGAATAGATGCAATCTATAATTAAATTAACAACGAAATAAATCCAAAATCTACGAAATGTAAAATAAAATATCCATATAGTCCCTACCAAAAAAACTCCATAAACTGTATGTATTTGCGCTACTTTATCCCACGAAAAAAGAGTTTCCTTGTACTTCCACCAATCATATGTCCAAGCAACTTGGTATAGTATTGTATTTATCACTGTCGCTAACAAAGCAACAGGCATATATCTGCGAATAGCCGAGTTCTTTAAAAAGATTAAGGAAATCCAAGGTAATAAAAAGAAAGCCCATAAGACAAGTTTTATCATATATGAATTCTCCTTTAGGTTTAATTTGTTATAGTTTTCCAAAAATCCCTTAATCCATCCAATTCATTATGGATAGTTTTTTCCTTTGTTGAATAATTATAGGAAAGAAGTACATAATAAGGTCGCATCCAAAACTTGGAGTTAATGGTACATTCTGGTGACTTGACATTCGCCTACTGTGAAGTACGCAAAAACCAACTTTCTAAGGAAAGCTATACATTCAGCAGTGTATAGCTTTTCCCCTTTTTGAATAAAATTCTAGGAGAAAAGTGCATAATAAGAGTGCACTCAACCTCATAGGCCTAGTACACCTTGTTGCGTTAGTATTAAGCGTTAACTTTAAGTAATCTGTGAAGCACACAAAACAATCGGCTTTAGCCGAGAAGCTACCCAATTGAGCAGTTGGGTAGCTTTTCCTTTTTAGAATTTTTGTAAGATGCTGATTTGTTTTGAACGCAATTAGGTTGAAAAGTAGAATGGAAATAATAAGTCCTATCATGATAAAACGATTATGTAGTGAGCTGATTTCGATCCTCAATTTGTGGAGGTTCTTCCAACCAGCCGTTTTTAATCATAAGTTTTCCACCATCCTGAGCAAAAGAGAAAATATCTTTTGTCAGCAAGCTCATTTTTGTTGGTATGTCGCTTCTTAAACTAAAAGCCCCGCCCAGTGCACTATTTCCGAATCCAAGTGAAGTGAGCAAGCTGGTGTTGTACATCATCAATTTCTCAGAAAACGGCGCCATTTTTGACGTGGTTGCTTTTCCAGCAGGAGTGGCAGGGGGCTCAATAAAACTCTGACGTAAAAATTCACCTAGAGAAGTTTCTATCTTTTCTGAAAGTTTCATTCCTTTGACAAAATAGTCCTGTACCTCTTTATCAGTGGCCACTTGAGCAAATCCAATCATTAATTGCATTCCTACAAGATTTGTTTCAATCGCGTGATGGATAAGGGAAACTTCAACTGTATTAAGAGATCTTAGTTCACCAAATAACTTTAACCCGTCCGTGTAATTTGTACTCTGTACAAATCCAACTTTTGTTGGCATTGACACAAAGGGTGGGCGTACCAAAACGCCTTTTTCTAAAAGCAATTGGGTGCATTGGCTATTCATCGCTTGAGATTCTGCAGTCAAACTGATAAAAAAATCTTCAATATCCTTCCGGTAAGACATGTCTAGAGAACGTGCATACAGGCTCATTTCTACTTTAGTCATCATGTGCAAATACATGATATCGTACATGTAGTCATATAACTTTGGGACTCCCTTATATACATCTTTTTCTGTAAAGCCGATAGGAATTACTGCTCCCTCTTGATGAAAAATGTTTGTAATCGTCTCTACATTTTTGGCGGCAGTGTTAGAATGGGACTGTAACAGTTGCTTTGCTTCATCATCGGCATGTTCTATAAAATGCTCTAATATCCTGATAATCATGGTCTTTTCTTGATAAGTCATCCACAAATTAGCTAATTCTGATGATGTGATAGGTGTTCGCTGTGAAATCATTATGCAATCCTCCTAGTTTTATTTTTTAATGTAACCCTGAGAGGTTTATTTTATGAATAAGAAAGTTTCTGCAATATCTTTATAGATATTTGATTTAAAACTATCCTGTAACGTTTGACGAATAAGGAGCAATGTATATCGGTATACACGTGAATTTGACATAACCCTACACTATTGGAAGTAACTGTATCTAAAAACCTATAAAAAATACCCTCCAGTTAAGCGATCTGGAGGGAGCGTATTAACATAATATTCGAAAGCAGAAGTTAAAAATTTTGAGTTTCTTAACCCCCGTTAGCTTAAGTGCATTATTTCACAATCTTGATTTCTTGGTTTCCTTTTTTAATTTTCCTTTACACCAAAATACGATTATCCTTTTCCTAAGAATTTTTTTAACAGTAAACCTATAATAACCCCAGGAATTACACATAGCATAGGAAACCACACAGTCCCTAACAATATCCCAAATATTTTTACTTTTGCAGAAAACATAAGTCCTGCAGTAACAAAATAGGCTGAAAAAACAAATGGTAAAAAGGAATATGGTTCCTTGCCCCCACCTGCATCTTTAAATGCGTCCCACATCGCAAAGAAATAAACACATGGATAAAACATAAGCCATTGGTATTCAGTATGTTCAATGGCTTTTTCAATTTCTCCGTTAAAACTAAACAAGATTAGCTCATTAAAATGAGATTGAACATTAATCGTGAATTCTAATACGATAAAAAGAATCCCTTTAAGATACCTTCCATTAAGTAATTGACCAAACCCTGGAAGTGCTATACTCTATAACAATTTTTCTTTTGGATTCACCTTTTTCTAACCCTTTATTGTATTTTTTTGAACACAAAATATGTTCTTGTAGGATATGGGATGATTATTTATCAGATGCTATGTTACCTCTATCGGCCGCATAGGGTGGTTTTTCCATCCAGCCGTTCTCTATGTAAATTTCCGCTGCATCTCCTACAAATCCTTGGATGTTTATTAAGGACCTAGAATAAAGCAACCCAAAGTCATGTCTTGCACTTACTGCTACTGCATTTCCAACCGCTCTTATTTTCATGGAGAACATGTCCATCTTATGGTATAATATTATTTTGTCTGAAAAGGGTGAAAACGTTGATGTTGCAACCAAATGGTCTAAAAAAGATGGAGAAGGCAAATTTTCATCATGTAGCTTTTTCATATAGCGTTCCAAATTTGAATGTGTAAGGTTTTTCCCTCTTTCAAATAGGTCCCGAATTTTTTCATTTTTGGCAACCTGGGCAAATGCCATAATGAGTGCTTTACTCGCGACACCGTTTTCAATATTATCGTACAAATGGATAATTTCCAATGCTTGCATAGGACGCACATGTCCTAAAAAACCATTTAAAAAGTCCTCATGAACAAATTCAACTTTTTCTGGTACTGGAATAATAGGTGGTTTACTAATGAATCCTTTACTCAATAAAATTTCTTTGATTTGGTCCATCAAAGCCTTGGTAGAATCTATACAATAATTAAAAAACTCTTTTACATCATTTCTATAAACAAGAGGATAGGCGACCGTATAAATACTCGTTCCTGCTTTTGCTGTGTATTTTAAATAATGGACGTAGAATTCATCTTGGAATAACCGAGGTGCACTAAGGTTAACGTCTTCTTTGCCGAACCCTTGAGGGATAGGAAAGTTTTCCTTCTCAAATATTCCTGTAATGATTTCCATGAAATCTACGCTTAAATTATACGCATTTTCCACTAATGTTTTAATATCCTCATCCTCAACGTGTTGAAGAAAATAGCTTAATATGCAGTTTGCCATACTGTTTCCCATATATGTTGCCCAAAGTTTCCCCATTTCTGATGATGTTAATGGTTCTGTAGTGTTTGTTTTACTTGAAGTTAATTGTATCGGTTTTAGCGTATACATAGAAAAATCTCCCTTTTAATATTTTGCTTAGTATTCTCCTCTATTCAAAGTATATTCTGGACTATACTTTTATCCAGAAATCCCCTCCCACTTGTTTCACTAAACTGTCCTGTTCGTTGAACAAGGAACGATGTATATTCTATTCATGTCAAGGTTTACATAATCCCGAATTATCGGCATTCAATGTATCTAATAACTTAAAAACCCCCCCTCAGATCCTGAAGGGGTTTTTGCTAACCTTCACATAGCCTAACAACTTTAGGGAATCATATATTTCAAACTGGTCGTTCAGAAAAGGCTAATGAAAATAGAGGGATGTAGCAATGAATCGGTATTTTTATTATTTGATAATTGTAAACATGGTAGCAAATATTGTGGCATGCGTTCCTAAAATTTTATTAGAAGCTAGAACAAAGGGAGCAATTATTTCCATGATTCTCGCCCTCATTATGGGTTCTATGTTTACTTATACAATAGCTCGTTTTTTTAACAAATTCCCTGGTAAAGGACTGCCTGAACTACTAAAAGAGTACACTCCGAAATGGATTGCAATTCCATTTCTTATGCTTCTTACAGTTTTCTGGTTTTCATCAGGATTAACAACTCTTATTAACTATTCCTTCTTATTGAAAAGATTTTTAACTCCAGATATGCCTTTACAATGGATCACTTCCATTTTTCTATGCTTTATTTCATTTGGCATATTAATGAGTTCCAAAAGTGTGTTATATACGGTTGAAACCCTTCTAGTGTTCAACATTCCTCTGGTGATCCTCATTATGGCAAAAACGTATACGAGCGAAGGTATGGAATGGGACTATGTAAAGGAATCTGTAATGTACATCTATCACACTCCTAGCTACCCTGCATTTTCTGCTGCTTTATTTTCATCCATAGGTGCAGCAAATTTAATTATTTTCAATCGTGTATTTACGAAAAAACAAAAAATGACTTGGCTTCAACTTGGGCTTATTTTCTTCACATTGCTAGGGAACTTGTTCACTACCTATTTTATTCCAATAGGATATATTGGATTTAATCATATCGATAGAATGGTTTACCCTTGGGTTCGCACGAGTGATGCGATGCGGCTAGAGTTCGGCTTCATTGAACGTGTTTTATTCATTTTTCTAGTGTTATATCTAGCTATTTCATTCTTAAGTATTTTAATTCATTGGCATGTAGTGATAGAACTCTTAAAAAAGGTAATTTGGTTGAAACGGTTCAAATGGAAAGAGCGGAACCTTACACCCTATCTGTTTATTGGTGTGTTCTGGTTTATTAGTCTGAAAGGGGCCTCTTACCTAACTGAATATCAGGTCACCTTGTATACAAGCTATATTTTGAACTGCTTACCAGCTTTCCTTATAGCTACTTTTCTTGTGTTGTGGTTCATAAATAGAAGGGCAAAAGCATGACTTCATGTATTTAAAGACGGAAAGAACCTTTTCTTTGCGATCGTCATTTCTTTTTCTGGGTTGTCCTTGCACAATTTTTTTCGGCTCGGTTTGGCTCTTTCGCCAAACCGACGACCAAAAGCAAGATTCAGGTTATCGGCTTGCACGAGCGATTATACGAGCCGAACTGCCAGATCATCCGTCCCTTGTGTTGCTCTCTCTTCTTATGCCTACACGCTAATTCGTACGGATTGTTCTAATAAAGCTCTTCCTGTTAAGAAAAGAATCATAATACAGAAAACACAAATCTTTTTGGACTTTGACTTGTTCTGGAGTCTCATCCCTTTATAGAGCCTTAGTATCAGATTTCTGTTCGTCGAGCCAAGATTTTATTCCACGCTTCCTCCAGCCCTTACCTCACGATAAGTACCTTGCGCTTCCTTAGTGGTTGGTCGATGTGTACCCCCACAGTGGACTTTCACCACCTAGATAGTTGCCATGCCTGGCACACAGAGAAAAACAGCCCCGCAAATGGGGCTGTCAGTTAGCATAACATTCGATATAGGAAGTTAAAAGTGTTTTATTTTTTGGCCAGTCCTATTTTTCAAATCGATAAGGTACAGTAGTTACAATCACATTTTTTTGATAAATAAGGTAAAGTCTTAATAGTAAGCTTGACTGATTATGCAATATATCATGCCATCTCTTCCTTGTAATGAATTGTGGAATTAGTACGGTTATTGTGTGATTACTTTCAGCAGCCCTTTTCATAGCCAAGTCGATAAAACGAGCAATAGGTCTCATCAAACTCCTATATTCGGAACGTAGCGTGACGAGACGAATATCTGGTTTCCATTCCTTCCACTTTTCCTCCATCCGTTTTTCACTTTCATCATCAAAAGCGACATAAACGGCAATGACTGTATCACCGGTTAACTTGGCATAATTCAAGGAGCTTTCGACTACTTTTGTTATCCCTGCAACGGGTACAATGACAGCATTTCCTTCCCGCTGTAAGACCTCTTCTTCACCTGGTTTGATCCTCAGTTGTTCTCCCACAGCTTCATAATGGTTTTTAATTTTATGAAACGCATAGATAATGATTGGCAAGAAAATCAGGATAGACCAGACTTGAGAAAATTTTGTGATGAAGAAAATGATCACAACAGTTAAACAAATCAATGCGCCGATTAAATTGACAATCATTTTATACATCCAACCAGCAGGTCTTTCTCTTATCCATTTTACAATCATACCTGTTTGCGACAGTGTGAAAGGAATAAATACACCAACTGCGTATAACGGAATGAGTTGTTCTGTTTCCCCTCTAAAAGCAATAATCAGCAAAATAGATGCAATACCAAGTGTGATAATACCGTTGGAATAACCGAGTCTATCCCCACGATTCAGGAACATTCGAGGTATGTACTTGTCTGTCGCTAAGTTAACCGCTAGCAACGGAAAAGCAGAAAAACCGGTATTCGCTGCAAGTACCAGAATCAGAGCCGTAGTTCCTTGCACAAAGTAATACATAAAATTTCTTCCAAATACTTCAGATGCCATTTGCGATACCACTGTTTCCTCATGTTTAGGTGTGATTCCTAACCAATAGGCGAGAAACATAGTACCAGAGAAAAGAATGGCTAAGATGAATCCCATCATAACTAGTGTACTGACGGCGTTTCTTGCAGCAGGTTCTTTAAAGTTAGGAACCGCGTTCGAAACCGCTTCTACTCCAGTTAGAGCCGAACAACCGGATGAAAAGGCTTTGAGTAATAAAAATAGACTCATACCGGGAACCACTGTCCCTATTGATGTATGTGAGTTAGCTTGTATTTGTCCGTTTGCAATTTGCCATATTCCCACACCGATGAGAAGGAGTAACGCCAACACAAATAAGTATACAGGATACGCTAGGACGGAAGCGGATTCTGTCACACCCCTGAGATTCAAAATTGTAATCAATACAACTAATGCAGAGGCAATTCCCACATTATAACCATGAAATTGAGGGAAGGCTGATGTAATAGCATCTGTTCCAGCTGATACGCTTACGGATACAGTTAAAATATAGTCAACTAATAAAGATCCTCCGGCAATGAGACCGGCATTTTTCCCTAGATTATTTTTTGAGACAATGTAGGCACCGCCGCCGTGGGGATAAGCATAAATAATCTGGCGGTAGGAAAGAATCAGAGCTGCTAAAAGAACTAACACACCAACGCCAATCGGAATCGAATACCAAAATGCAATGAGACTGATTGTAGATAACACAATTAAAACTTGTTCTGGTCCATAGGCTACGGAAGAAAGGGCATCTGACGACAAAATGGCAAGAGCCTTTAATTTCCCTAGTTTTTGTTCCCCTAATTCACTCGTCTTGAGTGGTTTTCCAATCAATGTTTTTTTAAACATGGAATAACGCACAACGTTCCCTCCATTACGCTAAAAATCTAATCAGTTTAACTACAACGACTATGATAAAATTATCCTTCTTCTTTAGTCATGCCCAATACCATAGATTTTCTTAAAAATAAAAATGTATCCTGTAATAAACACAAAAAAAGAACACTAAGGCGGTTCTCAGTGTTCTTTTTCAGACAACACAAAGCAAACCTACTCTCCAAACGCTTATGAGGTTAGCTGTCGGATTCTATTATGTTGCATTTAGGATTTAACTCATGACTTTTAACTTTCTTAAATAAAGGTAATACCAGTACACCCACATATACGAGATGATATATGAGAAGAATGTCCAAATAATATTCCAGCCGTTACCATATACGATTTTCCCCGCTGATTGTTATATGTATAAATTTTGACATTTTACAACCTCCCTCTTTCTTGTAATTATTCGGTGTAGGAAAGGGCAATCCCTATCTGTATATCAATTGGCTTTATTGTGTATATCACATATCCTAACAACTTTAGGGAACCATATATTTTAAACTGGTTGTTCAGAAAAGCCTAATGAAAAATAGAGGGATGTAGAAATTCAAGAAGAACCAAATAATCCGATAGTGGATGTAGTAGAACAAAAAGAAACGCAACTCTCATCAATTGATGAGGTAGAACATGATGAATAATTGTTGTGCTATAAAAAGGCTAAGAGGAAGATGTAGACATGTCCAAAAAAACCTTTGATTTTAACTCGGATATATTAGTACTACTAGGTATATACTTTGCTATTCGTTATATATATACAAAAGAGGTGTACGTGCAGCTAATAAGTGGATATAAAATTAATACACTTTTTTTACTCATATGTGTAATTATGGTTGTTGGAATATATAGACAAATAGATAAAAAAATAATAGCGCTATCACAAAACGGTATAAGAAATAAGAACAATGAATCATAAATAAATGGTTGTAGGAGAATAAAAAATACTTAAGTTTGTTTCCCTCACTATACATGTCAGGTTAACATAACATCACATTACCGGCAGTGGATTCCCATGGGATTCCGTACCAACACTGAGTTTCTCTCATTCTCGGACATAATCAAATATACAACATTTTATGCAATTTCCGAGTGGTTCGGGTTTAGGCCTCCCAATCTTTTGACAAACTTCCCTACTTGTTGCATAAAATCCTGCATATTTTCTGGGATATATTTTATTTATGTTGTTCAATAATAGCGCCAGATTGTTGAAGATCTTAACTACTTTTTCTCATTGAACTAACGCACCTTATAGTTTAAGTGTATTATTTCACATTCTTACTTTCGTGGATAAAAGATACTATTTAATATTATTGTTGATCTTGATAATAAAATAAGGAAACACCCGCTTGATGTTCCCTTTCAATTTCCTTTACGGAATATAGTCAAATCACTAAAATTGAAAAAAATAACGTTCATGCTTTTCTTAATAACTTTTTTAGCAGTATTCCTATAATAACTCCAGGAATTACACATAGCATAGGAAACCACACTGTTCCCAACATAATTCCTAATAACTTTATTTTTGCAGAATACATTAATCCCACAGTAACAAAATATGCTGAAAGAACAAATGGTAAGAAAGAATATAGTTCCCTACCACCACCTGCATCTTTATAGGCATCCCACATCGCAAAAAAATACACACAAGGATAAAACATAAGCCATTGGTATTCAGTATGATCAATGGCTTTTTCAATCTCACCATTAAAGCTATAGTAGATCACTTCATTAAAATGGGATTGAACATTAATTATTACTTCTAATACAATGAAAATTAACCCTTTAAGGTACTTTCCATTCAATAATTGACCGAAACCTGGAAGAGCTATACTCCATAACAATTTTTCTTTTGGATTCACATTTGTCTAACCTTTTTCTTGTAGATTTTGTTTCAGGGTACAAAATGTTCGTTCATGTTAGGAACATGAATAGGTAATTAACTGGATGCTAGCTTTTCTCGATCAACCGCTCTTGGTGGTTGTTCCAGCCAGCCATTCTCAATCGCAATTTTTGCAGCCTCTTGAACAAATGCTGAATTTTTCATTAACGATTTAGTATAAAGTAACGCAATGTCGTTCCTTCCGTTTACAGCTACCGAATTTCCAAATGATCTCAGTTTCATTGAAAACATATCTATCTTATGAAATAACATTAACTTGTCTGAAAAAGGAGCAAAGGTAGATGTTGTAACTAAATCGTCACGAAAAGATGGGGAAGGTAAATGTTCATCATGTAGTTTTTGCATATAGCTTTCAGTATTTAGAGTTACAAGCTCTCTACCTCTTTCAAATAAATCCTGAACCTTTTCGTTCTTTGCTACTTGGGAAAATCCTATAAGGAGTGCTTTACTTGCTAGGTTATTTTCAATATTATCGTAAAAGTGGGTAATTTCTAATGCATGTAAAGGTCGTACGTGTCCAAAGAAACCATTTAAAAAATCTTGATGAACAAATTCCACTTTATCTGGTACTGGAATAACAGGTGGCTTCATGATAAATCCTTTATTCATTAATATATCCTTGATTTGTTCCATTAAAGCCATAGTGGAATCCATACAATACAAATAAAGTTCCCTTATATCCTTCCTATACACTAACGGTACCGCTACGTTATAGATGCTCATTCCTGCTTTAGAGACATATTTCAAGTAATGAACATAGAATTGATCTTCAAATAACCTAGGAGCACCAAGATTTACGTCTTTCTCAGTAAAACCTTGAGGGATAGGGAAGTTTTCCTTTGTGAAAATTTCTTCGATTCTCTTCAAAATTTCTAGGCTTAATTGTAATGCGTTTTCTAATAAATTCTTAATATCACCGTCCTCAACATGTTGAAGATAATAACTCAGAATACATTTGCCCATAGAATTCCCCATATAAGTCGCCCAGAGTTTACCCATTTCTGCTGATGTGAGTTTTTCACTTAGGTCCGATTTTGTTGAACCTATATGAATTGGTTTAAACGTTTCCATAGAAAAATCTCCCTTTTATTGTTTTGCTTAGTATTTTCCTCCATTCAAAATTATATTCTGGACTAAACTTTTATCCATAAAATTGTCTACTTTGCCCCTGGCTACACGAACGCTGGTACTAGGCCTACTTGCAAGTTTGTTCATTTCTCCTTCTTATTTTGTAGCGCCCCCCTCTGTATTTTCTACGTATCAAGATTTATTTTATATTATAATTTCAGTACTTGAAATTTTCCAAACTAAAAGCACAAAAAAACCTCACTCTTGTAGCTATTATACACAAAAGTGAGGTTTTTTTATTTGCCTAGCGACGTCCTACTCTCACAGGGGGAAACCCCCAACTACTATCGGCGCTGAAGAGCT
>NZ_JASATP010000080.1:0-16466 GCF_038440375.1 Bacillus sp. OTU530 | reverse complement strand
GTATTTTCCTAGCATATCCGGTCAACGGCAGGTTCGGGTATTGAAGAAATAAAAAGTAATAAATAAAGAATAAGACAATTCCACCACATAGCCCTAAAAGAGTCGCAATCCAAGCATCTTTTTTAGCAGTTATTCCATAACTGACGACCAGTGCACTTCCAAGTTCGAATATAAACATCATGACAAATAGTTGAATGGCACTAATTTTTGCTTTCTCCATCGTCTAAGAGATCTTCCCTCCATTATCCATTACACGGATTGATCCACACGTTTATACGTCTCATCTAGTCATTTATCCTATCCTACTTTCCTATTCTCAATACTTTTAAGGAGTAACGAATGCATACTGTATTCATGTCAGGTTAACATAACCGTCATTACTGGCAGTGGATTCCGTGCCAATACTGGGTTTCCCCCATTCTTGGACATAATCAAGTATACAGGATTTTATGCAATTCCCAAGCGGCACGGGATTTGACTTCCTGATCCTTTGACAAGTCTCCCTACTTTTTGGATAAGATCCTGCATATATGAACAAGGACCCCTAACCTGCGACTTGCTAGTTCGTTCATTTCTCTTCCTTGTTTTGTAGCGCGCCCCTCTGTATCTTCTACAATCTCTTTTAGGGGTCTCAATTTCAAAACGCAAAATTGGTTTATTTTTTGATGTTGAATAGATAGTGAGTTTTATAATGATAAGTATACCATGTTAAAACATGAAAGTTCTTTCCAGAGTTGATTGTAGTATCAATTATGACAAGATGAGTTTAAGAGCTTATAAAAACTTCATGACTCAATTACCTTTTTCCCTTACTTATCCTAGCCATGCTTGTTGCCCCTATCTTTTTTACCTTTATCTTTATCCTTTTTATCCTTATTATTTCCTTTTGTTTTGTCCCGGACTTTGAACTCCTGGTGGTGCTGGTGGTACAACGTCAGGATTCACTCCAGTAATGTACAGCTCATTATTCAGTGTGTATACACTACTTGGTTGCTGGAATCTGGATGTGTCTGTTCCAAATGTTTGCATCATTGCTTTAAAAATAAGATGCGAGATTTTTATAGTGTTCCCCAGCATATAATTATCAGGACCGTTTTTCGCATAACCAGTCCAAACAGCCATCGTATATTGCGGCGTATAACCGGCAAACCAACTATCATTTTATTATTCTAAAAAGACGGGATCATTTGTTCAAATGAAAGTATTTGCTTTTATAAAGGTTTTTCAGTTTAGTATATCTAAAAGCATATACATCTGCTATAATTTAAATCGTAATGTTTTCGTTTTATAAAAGGGAATCCTTATTAGTTAGGAGGAAGTATTATGAAAAAAATCCCTTCGTATGTTATTTCAGGATTTTTAGGAAGTGGGAAAACGACGTTATTACTTCATGTTTTGGAATGCTGCAAAGCTCAGAATATGAAACCGGCTGTTATATTAAACGAACTGGGAAGTGTCAATGTTGAAAGCCATTTATTTCAAGCGGAGAACGTGTTTGAATTACTCAATGGTTGTATTTGCTGCTCAATTCAAGATGACTTAAAAGTAACATTAACAACTCTTTTAGAAACACATGCTCAAAGCCCTATTGATATCCTATTCATTGAAGGGACAGGTGTTGCCAATCCCTTGGAAATTATGGAGGCGATTTCCAGTACATCCCTTGTGCATTTCTTTGAGATCCAATCGGTTATTAGCGTTATTGATGCAAGTTCATACTTGGAAGATCAAAGTATCTTTACACTCAAAACAGTCCGTACTTTGCTGAAAAATCAAATTAAAGGAGCGACATCCATCGTACTTAATAAGGTAGATTTAATAAATGAAAAACAATTGCAAAAAGTAGAAGCCAAACTCGCTAAGGTACTAGATACAGAAACACTAGTTTTTAACGCTTCGTATGGAGACGTAGATATAAGAGAATTACTACAAAAACAAGTAAAATCTACAGTAATCTCCCATAAGCATCATACTTGTAATCATGATCACCATGAACACAAACATTCTCATGTACACCATACTGGTATTAAAACAATTACAATTCAAGATGTCCCTTCTATATCGAGAAGAGCATTGAAAAAGTGGTTAAAATCATTACCTGAAGGAATTATTCGTGGAAAAGGATACGTATCATTGAAGGGTGAACGAGGAATCTACCCATTCCAATATAGCTCCAATCAGGTTCATATTAGTGATTTTTCTCAAAAACAGACTACAGATCCTTGTATTGTCTTAATAGGAAAAGATATAGATATTACTCACGTTCAAAACTCCTATACAGCTCAAATTTCTATACAATAAGTGAATTTTTAGATGCATAGAAGGGAAAAAGGATGCTACTCCTTCTTCTCTAATGAGAAGGGACATATAAGTATTGACGAATTAATTTAAAAAGTGATAATATTTTCTTTGTAAATCGTAATTATTATTATTTATATCAAGTTATATACTTGTAAAAAGGAGAATGAGTAAATTATGATAAAAAAATGGAAATATGGAGTGATAGTGGCTGCCTTTGTACTTTCCAGTGCAATTGTAGGATGTTCCAAACAAGAGGAACCACAAAGTAGCGAGAAGCAGGAAAAGTCTCTCAAAGTTGTTACAACGTTTTACCCTATGTACGACTTTACAAAAAATGTGGTTGGATCCAATGGGAAAGTAGATGTGTTGGTTCCTGCGGGGACAGAACCGCACGATTTTGAGCCATCTCCAAAAGATATTGCCAAAATTGAAGATGCCGATGTATTTGTATACAATAGTGAAGCTATGGAAACATGGGTACCTAAGGTACTAAAAAGCCTTGATAACAAAAAGATAAAAGTGGTAGAGGCAAGCGAGGGAATTTCGCTTATGGAAGGCACTGCTGAGGAAGAAGGAGACAAGCATGCTGATGAGGACCACGAACATTCGATAGATCCTCACGTATGGCTAAGTCCAGTGTTAGCTCAAAAAGAAGTAGCAAATATTAAACAGGCAGTTATAGAAGCAGACCAAGCTCATAAACAAGACTATGAAAAGAATGCAGACCAATATATTGCAAAGTTAAATGAATTGGATAACCTATTTAGAACAACACTTGATAAGGCAACACGTAAAGATTTCGTAACGCAACATGCAGCCTTTGGATACTTAGCAAAAGAATATGGTCTTACGCAGATTCCAATTGCAGGTCTTTCTCCTGATCAAGAGCCAAGCCCAGCCAGACTAGCTGAATTACAAAAGTATGTAAAAGATAACAATATCAAAGTTATTTACTTTGAGGAAGTTGCCTCTCCAAAAGTAGCAAAAGCTTTAGCTGATGAGACAGGAGCAAAAACCGTTGTATTAAGCCCAATCGAAGGAATTACGAAAGAAGAACAGGCAAAAGGACAAGACTATATTAGCTACATGAGAAAAAATTTAGATGCATTAAAGCAATCTCTTATGCAATAATGGGAGTGCGTTTTACATGATTGTAAAACGCACTTTTTCTGCTTACATCTGACGAAAGGACAGGAGCACCTACATGAAACTCATATCTATGGATCAAGTTCAATTTAAATATGGACATGAAACCATCTTGGAAGACATTTCTCTCGACATACATAGCGGTGAGTTTGTTACACTGACTGGACCGAACGGAGCTGCAAAATCTACTTTGTTACGAATTATGTTAGGCTTACTGAAGCCCTGGAGAGGAAGCGTAAGTATTAGTAAGAAAAATGAAAAAGGAGAGAAGCTTGTCGTTGGATACGTTCCCCAACAAGTCGCTTCTTTTAATATAGGATTTCCAAGTACCGTTTTAGAATTGGTACAATCCGGGCGATTCCCTCGTGGAAAATGGTTTCGTGTGCTTTCTAAAAAGGATCATGAGCATGTCAAGCAGGCGTTACTTGGAGTCGACATGTGGAAGTTTCGTAATAACAAAATTGGTGAACTATCAGGGGGACAAAAGCAACGAATTTGTATCGCTCGTACCCTAGCTTCTGAACCAGATATTCTAGTGCTAGATGAGCCTACTACCGGTATGGACTTTGAAAGCCGCAATCATTTTTATCAATTGATGAGACACCATGTTACAGAACATGGACGAACAGTCATCATGGTTACACATGATTTGGATGATGTAAAACCATATGCAGATAGAAATATTTATCTAGAAAGAAAGGAGGACACACAATGGAGATGCTTCACTTTGGGTTCATGCAGCGAGCATTTTGGGCCGGTGGATTAATTGCTGTCATAGCCCCCATATTAGGGATATTTTTGATTTTAAGACGCCAATCCTTAATGGCAGATACCCTTTCACATATTTCATTAGCTGGGGTAGCACTTGGCTTAACGCTCCGTTCCAATATCAATTTAGTTACAATCATTGTTATTATTATTGGAGCAATGGGAATTGAATATATGCGAAACACCTATCGAACATATTCAGAAGTATCCGTAGCTATCCTTATGGCCACAGGATTATCCCTTGCCCTCGTCCTGATGAGTTTAAATCAGGGGGGTATTTCAACAAACGTCGAACAATATTTATTTGGATCTATTATTACCATCAGCAAGGAACAGCTTCAATTCTTAGTAGTAGTGTGTAGCTTGGTGGGAATCTATTATCTAGTGTTTCAACGCCCCCTGTACGTGCTGACATTTGATGAGGATACAGCCTTTACAAGCGGACTTTCTACAAAATGGCTCTCTTTGTCTTTTAGCATATTAACAGGTCTAACCATCTCCGTTATGATACCTATTATAGGAGCGTTACTTGTGTCAGCGCTGATGGTACTGCCAGCTGCCATTGCGATGCGTATGGTAAAAGGGTTTAAAGCAGCTATTTTGTTTAGCATCATAATTGGTGTCGGTGGTATGTTTTTAGGCCTTACGTCTTCATATAAATTAGGGACACCTCCGGGAGCAACTATTACACTTGTCCTTGTATTATTTTTACTTTGTGGTCTGTGCATACAATGGGTTTGGAAATATATTCGTTCTACTCGCGCATAGAGCGAATAAGATTCCGTATAACTATAAAAATAAGCTGATCCTTTGTAAGAATCAGCTTATTTTCAAATTCACATAGCTTTTTAATCCCTGCTACATGTATTTGTTAGTACATAGACTATAGTTTCTAAGTCACCAGCTTGATTTCTTCACACCTGGTATTTGTCCTTTATATGCAAGCTCTCTAAATTTAATTCGTGACATTTTAAACTTCCGTAAGTTTCCTCTGGGTCTCCCGGTTATCTCACAGCGGTTGCGTAAGCGTGTGGGAGATGCATCTCGTGGTAATTTCCGTAATGCTTCGTAATCTCCTTTTTCTTTTAACTCTTTTCTCAACTCTGCATATTTTGCTACTATCTCTTGACACTGTTTCCCTTTTGCAATTTTTGATTTTTTAGCCAATGAGACTCCATCCTTTTTGTTATCGTTTTTATACTCGAATTATCTGGATTATTGGCACACCATCTTACAATAACAGCAGATTCCTAGATACTCTTTAGATGATGTCTTTCTCTATAAAGGTTTGATATCTCCTCATGAAACAGATTTCGATTGAGATTCTTCTGCAATGCAGTTTGTAAACTGCTTTTGGAACCAATCCCGGTCAAGGTTTTTTCCGATAAAAACAAGCTCACTTATTTTATTTTCATTCTCTTCCCATTCTCGTTCTACATGACCCGCAAATAACATATGGAGACCTTGGAACACCACTCGGCGTTTCTCTCCTACTACGTGTAAAATACCTTTATAGCGATATAAATCTGGACCCATTTCTTGTACAAGATAACTCATCCATTGATCTAGTTTCCTGAAATCTAATGGTCTTTCTTCCCTCAGTACAATAGATGAAACTGTGTCATCATGATGGTGATGATGCCCCTCTGCATCCAAAAGGTGAGGGTCTACCTGTAGCTTTATATCTACATCAAATGTATCGATTTCAAGAATCTGTTTTAAATCAACCCTACAGTTTTGTGTATGAATTACAGTTGCAGTAACATTCATATTACGTAGACGTTGTTCTACAGCCTGCAATGTACTGGAAGAGACCAAATCTGTTTTATTTAATAATAAAACGTCTGCAAACGCGACCTGTTCTTGCGCTTCATGATCCCGATCCAATTGGTCGCTAATATGTAAGGCATCAATTACGGTCACAATAGCATTCACATAGTAGTGCTGCTGGATTGTTGGTTCTACTAGGAAGGTTTGAGCAACTGGGCCTGGATCAGCTAAGCCCGTTGTTTCAATAACAATCCGATCAAACGATACTTTTCCTTCTTTCTTTGCGTGATACAGCTGTTTAAGTATACGAATTAAGTCCCCTCGGACCGTACAGCAAATACATCCGTTGTTCATCTCAAAAATTTCTTCGTCTGCACCTACTACAAGTTGATTATCAATGCCTACTTCACCAAACTCATTTACAATGACTGCAATCTTTTGATTATGCTGCTCAGATAAAATGTAATTTAATAATGTTGTCTTACCAGCCCCTAGGAATCCTGTTAGGATTGTAACTGGAATTAATGATTGATTTGCCATCTTCATCTACTCCATTCTATTCAAAGTTTTAAGCACTTTATCATACGCTTGCCACGGCATAAGCGCACAGTTATGTCTGGCTCTTAGTTTATGGACAGCTTCTAGAGAAAGCCAATCTCCTAAATCCGAATCCGCTGTTTCTCCTGTTCGAATTAGTTTTTCAGCATGGGTCCGCAGGTTTGCTACCTCCTCAAGGGACTTCCCTTTTATAAGTTCTGTCATCATAGAAGAAGAAGCCATACTTATACTGCATCCCTCTCCTAGAAATGAAATGTCTTGAACCCTATCATTCTCAAGCCTTGTATATAGAGTCATGACGTCACCACAAGTAGGGTTTTTATAATGAATCTTTATCACATCTTCTCCTTGCAGTTCATAGTAGTTTCGTCGTCGTTTATTATGATCTATAATCGTTTGCCGATATAAATCATTAAGCATGATTTCTCTCTATCCCTAACTTGCTAACTTTTGCAGCTACGTCTGCTTTTAGTGTCCCTTTCACTGTATTAGGTTCTGCCACGAAATGTCCCCAATTATATTGATGAGTCAGCATATCTGTGTATACTTCATTCTCTACTAAACAGTCCACAAACTTTTTTACATCAGCTTGTTCCATATCCTTGTACCAAGCTCCCTGTGGATATACCACAACCACGCAAGCATCCTTGCAGCGTCCATTACACCGAGTACGTGATGTATGAATGACATCATCTAAATTTCGTCCTGTTAACTCTGCACGAATACGTTGTGTAACCTCTTCTGCTCCCTTGCGCATACAACTACTTCCATTACAAAGTAAGACATGCTGTTGCGTACGAGAAAGATCCCATGTACTCATTGTAAACACCTCCTATAAACGTAATGATTACGATTTAAACCATACATTATTGCTAGTAATAAAACTTATATTCATTTATGTCTGAAATAAATCGTAATAATTACGATTTATTACTTATCATGCACCAAATATGTGTAATTGTCAAATTTTCACTATGTTTACATGCAGCATCTTCCTAATTCTTAGTTAATGAAGTGTATATTTCAGAAAAGTATCTAAAGATTGAACCTACCTTGCACACGTTCATATTGAGAACCTATATACTCCATTTGTGCCAGTTCTTTTCTTATCTCATCCTTTCGCAGTTGTTCCCCGATAAAGACAAGCGTTTTTCGAAACTCCGTAGGTTGCTTAATGTACTCAGGTATTCCATAAGCATACTGAAATAGATATACGTTTGGATCCTGATAAAACTGTATATATCCCTTGATACGATAAATCGTTGCAGGTAATGTAGAAAGCCAATTCTCAAATGTTTCCTTCCGCACCGCGTAATGATTCTTATTCTTCCGTTGATCTTCTTGAATGAATTGCTTTAATAAAGTTGTTTTTCCACTTCCTAAAAATCCAGATAGCATATAAATAGGAATTTTTCTCATGGTTCTTCACCCTGTTCATACTCTCGTGTTTTAAACGTAATCATTACGCTTTATATTGTAGATGATAGTTTTCCATTCGTAAATGAAAAACTCCTGCATAATCCATCTATTCTTTAAATATTACATAATTATCTTCCAAGCCCATTTACATTATTTCTGCCTTCATTTTCACAAGCTTACAACACGAAAGTGCTAACTATACCATAAGTCCTCTCTCCTCGTTAACAAAATAATATTAGACCGATAATATTCAATTCTTTCGTTTCCATACCACACCCCTTTTTTTAGAGTAATAGCATTAGTATGCCTAGGCTTTAGAGATTCATTGCAATTATCTTGAAGTTTTGCACCAGAACCTTCTACATGCCCTTCCCGATATCACCATATAATCAGAAATTTCATCACCATAAATTTATTCTGTTTGCAGGATTTTAAGCTCTTATTTCTATTGCTAGCAACTCATCTTTCTACTAAGATGAATGTAATGGTGAATTTTCTATAATAATAGTGAAAAACTATGCTGTATCAATCATTATGAAAAAGAATAGAGACGTGAAAAAATGAAAAATACTAGCCTTATCATACTTGTTGCCGTTGCCATGCTTTCCGCGCTTACAGGATGCTCCTCCAAACAAAGCGTTTCTGCGAGCACAATCCATGAAGTACATGTGGCTGCAGATATTCCTATATCATACACACCCAAAGAAGAACCTTTAAAATACAATAACGAAACCCGTAAGGTTGTCTATTTAACCTTTGATGATGGTCCAGGAATATATACGCCTCAAGTGTTAGATATACTAAACCAAAATCATATACACGCAACCTTCTTTCTCGTCGGCTCACACGCTCAGCAATATCCGAAATTCGTAAGCCGTGAGCTACAAGAAGGTAACTATGTAGGATTGCATAGTATGAGTCATGACTACAAAAAATTGTATGTACAAGGAACCTTTGTAACAGAAATGTTAGAAACACAGCAAATTATTAAAAATATAACGGGAACAGCGCCAAATTTAGCACGCCCGCCTTATGGGTCGATGCCCGGATTGACTCAAAAGCTGCGAGATCAAGCGGCGGCTGCTCACCTGAAGGTGTGGGACTGGACGATTGATTCATTGGATTGGACCTATAATAAAGTACCTTTTAGCAAATCTGTACCGGCTATTGTCAATAATGTGCTCTCGCATGCAAGAGGCAATCGCGAAGTAATACTTATGCATGATATTCATCCACAGTCTGTCCAAGCATTGCCTATGATTATTCAAGGGTTAAGAGAAAAAGGGTATGACTTTGAAACATATAGTGAAACAGATCATTTTGTTATGAACTTTTGGCATGATAATCGTTTGTGAATATATGGTACAAGGCCAGGATAGATTTAAGGATAAATAGACGGAACATAAAAAAGGCAAGGGACGTTTCTCTTATCAGAATGATCCCTTGCTTTTATGTATGCTAAAACTTCTGATACACATACTGTTCCTTTGAAGGAGCTGTTTTTTCTATTGCTTTCACTTTTATAATGGGCAGGATTGTGTCAATATACGTAGTCTGATCCAGCACACCTGTGACTTTCACCCATTCCCCTGCTTTTAAAGCTGAAACGCTACTGCCATTTATCATCATGCCAAGTACAGAGGCATCTGCGACACAACATGTAATACCGTATCTCGCTACAACGACTTGATCTTTCTTAAAGTCCGGTTCTCTGTCTACAAAACCTGTAAATACAATCTGCTTCCCCTTAAACCCCGCCACGTTCCTTCCGATTACATCCAGGATAGAGATAAAGCGTGTATCATCTACCGTAATAGTCTGCATATTCATCAGTTCTTTTCCTAACTTCTCATAATATCCTTTTGGGGGCTGCTGAATGGTAGAAGGCTGAGCTGTCTGTGTTTCTACGGATAATTGACTGGAAGAGGAAGTGGCATTTTGCTGCGCCTTCAACTGTTCACCTGTTAAACTGACACCCCTCTTTGCAGCAAAGCTCCCATCGATGATATGGTCCGAAAATAAAAATGCTGTCACAATAGGGATGAGAAACAAGGAATATAACAAGAGAGATGTTATTTTCCTACGAGGCAAGTGATGACTATGCTCACAACAGGAACATGCACCGTCCTCCTCCTTGCCGCTCCGCATCACTTGTGCTATTCCTAATGTGATTACAATTAGAAATGTACCTATCATAAACTTCTCCATCTTAGGAGCTAAAAAATATTCAATATTTCCTGTTACAAGCAGTTTGAATAGCAGCATACCAAAGCCAATCAGAAGAAGTCCGCGAATATACATATGAAACGACTGCGTTTCCCTCATAGGTCAATCTCCCTCACCGTATTCCTGCAAGAAAAATAGGGCCAGACACCACGACAATATAAACAACTATTACTACGATGCAAATGAATCCTATTACAAATCTCTTATTAAAGTAAGCAAATAGCATGAGTGTATTTTTAAAATCAATCATCGGACCAAAGACAAGAAATGCAAGCAGTGAGGATGACGAGAAGGTATGACTCAACGAGGCAGCGATAAATGCATCAGCCTCTGAACAAATCGACAGAATATAGCCAAATCCCATCATGACAAAAGGAGATAGCATGGCGTGAGAAGCAACACCTGCGAGCCAATTCCGATCAAAAAATGTTTGAAATAAACTGGCCAATAGGGCCCCAATTAATAAAAACTTACCAGTGTCAAAAAACTCATCACTTGCATGATACAGAGTTTCTCGCAAGCGGCTGACCGAGGGCTGCGAAGCTACGTGATGTTCATGCTTCTTACTTTGCCGCAACACATCGCTGTTACCATATACAAAATACACAATCAGTCCTATGAGTACAGCTGCAACTGCTCCCAACCCCACCCGATAGTACACCATATGAAGAGAAGATTGAAAGGCATAATAAGTAGAAGCAAACACAATTGGATTAATAATCGGCACACTTACTAGCATGACCATTCCAATATGAAGCGGCATTCCTTTCTTTATGAGACGTCTCACAATTGGGACAATAGCGCACTCACAAACAGGAAAGATGATCCCGATAAGCATAGCGGGAATAATCGCCAGTAAAGCATGTTTTGGTATTATTTTTTTGAGTGTATCTTCTGAAATAAAGGTCTGAATAAAAGCTGAAATGAATATACCGACGAGTACAAAAGGGATGGCTTCCAAAAAAATGCTGATAAAAATTGTATTTACATTCAACCAACTCTTCGGAATGATACTCCGTAAATGATCAAGGTTGACAAAATCCACAAAGAAAAACAAAAAGATAAAGGTTGCCCCCAGCAGTAAACCGACAATTTCTCTTGAAAGCCGTGATAGAATCACGCTCCTTCTTCCTCCTTCACATCTGTCTATTTGTTTTTGTACTAACATAGTAGAGGTATATGCTTGTCCAAATCTGTATAGAACAGATTAAAAATTCCACTTTATCTGAATTTGGAGGTATTGGGGGTTCCTCAAGTTAAGGGCTTTATACACTAAGAAAAAGAAATAATTCTTTTAGAGCCTCTGGTTACCATAACATAATTTATCAGCGGTACATGACAAAATGATTCATTTACTTTTACTTGGACAGTAAAGGGATGCAAGAAATGCGAAGAGAATTTAAAAAATAAATAGGAAGGGGGAAATCATATAAAAAGGTTTTCCTAAGTAAAACGCTGTAAAAGAAGGAATTTTCCCTGTTTTAATCAACTTTTGAGCTGTTGATAATGATACCTGCAGCATTTCGGCAATATCCTTATTTGTAAGTCCCGGTTTACGATACATTTCCTTCACCTTTTCTACCGTCTCTGGTGAAAAGTAATACGTACCGTCAATAGTCCAGTTGTTCTTATTAATCGGTACAACCTCTTCTTTTTTCACTAAGCTGTAAACCGTTTGCCCGGAAATGTTTAAAAGCTTTTCCATCTCCTTTGTTGAAATTTCTTGATCCAGTGCTTCTTGCATGTTTGCCTCCATTGTCATCTTCTCCCTCTTTTTTTCATCATCTTCTTCCTCTTTTTCTCGTCATCTTTCCCCTCTTCTTGTCATCTACTTCCTCTCCTTCTTGTCATCTACTCTGCTATTTTATGAAATTGCTATCCTATTCCTGTAGTTCATTATTTACAATACAAAGAAATTGGTTTTTTATATTCTTATGGATATGTAATCGAAAAATACGAATTATAAACATTAAAACTGATAGCATTTCTCTTGATCGATATTAATTCTATCTACACATATCTATTATAATTCAATTCATTCAAATGTAGTTAAATAACTAAAAGTATAAGTTTATTTTCAAGAAAAAAAGTAATGAATGATAATATGATTAAAACTATAGAAACACTATACATATAAATGATTCAAATAATGGACTATTATTTGAGTAATTCATTCTGTACCATTATTTCTATTAAAGGTATAATAGTATTAGTTATAGAAGTTTAATATAAAGAGTACCATTTAATCCTAATCTATAGGATGGAGTTGATTATATTGGAATTAATAAAAAGAAATACAAGTGAATATTCCCCTATCACAAAATCATTATCTACAACGGATCTATTACACATGGTACAGGATGAGAAGGTAAAAGAAGAAATGATAAATGATCAATATTTACCTGCATTACGATCACTTGTATATGAAAACGAAGAAAATAATAAACATCGGTTTGAAGGATTTACAGATGTAGAAATGATTTATTACTTTGTACATAGACAGAAGCATGTAGATAGAAGCGAAAAATTGTCAGAAACAACCGTGAAGGATTATGTACGAGATATCTTTCAATTTTATAAACATTGGCTACAATATCTGGCTTCTTCTCACCATAAAAAAGAGGGAGAAACGGGAAACTATCTTCAATTTCTTGAACCGAGACATATCGAAATGTATCAAACAGATTGGATGCCAGAAAAAGCCGGCTATAAACCAGCAACCATTGCGAGAAAGAGTATCGTAATTCGAGGCTTTTTACGTTGGCTATATAAAGAAGGATATCTCAAAACACCACTGCACCCTTATTTTGTCAGTTCAGCTGTAAAGCAAAAGCATACACCGAATCGGGATCTCACATACGAGGAAGTAAAAATGCTGTTAGAGTATTGGAAAGAGAAAAACCATCCGATTAACTACGCAATTCTAACCATGTTAGCCACTACAGGGCTACGGATTCAGGAGGTATGTAAGGCGAAATGGTCGGAACTTTTTTATGATTCATCAACGGGGCATTACTTTTTATCGAGTAAGGGGAAGAATGAAAAACATAGGGATGCACTTATTTTCCCTTATGTATTGGAGGCTCTTAAGGATTGTAGAAGAAGACGAAGACTACCGGTTGCATTAAATCGTTTGGATGAGACTCCTCTTATTCCTACTAGGAGCCAGGAGTTTTATGATTACACCTATCTAAGTCGTTATGTCAAAAAGATTATCAAAGAGACACAACTTCCCTTTTTAGAAACCAAGCCAAGTGATATTACTCCACACTGGTTTCGCCACTTCTTTGCCAATCATTCATTGGATAATGGAGCCAATATAGAATACATCAGACAAACATTAGGCCATTCCATGTTAAAAACGACATTGGGCTACTTGAATAAGAATATAGAACGAAAAAATAACGCAGCTTTAGTGTGGCAGCAGGAAGAATTTTAACAGATTTTCTGAAAAGAAGTCCTCTTCCTCAAGGAATGAGAAGGGCGTAGCCCAATGAGTAGATGGGGAATGAATTTTCAGTAGACGTAAGCCTATTTTTTTCTCTTCTTTGTAGTTGGTTATTGGGAATCGAACGCACATTCGTTATGATGGTATTACGAAAGTTTACTTACATAAGCCGGGTATAAACCTAGACATGAGTTATAAAAAATCTCAAGTCAAGGAGTGATTAGCCTAACACAGGCAAACACTGAAAGAAATTCAAACAAAATGAATGAAGAAATAGTGTAAGCGACCTTGTTATTCCTATATGGATAGACTAGGTCGCTTACTGTTGTTTTATGTTATCCTTCTATCCTCTTGAAAAATGCTACCGAAGTTATTTTCTTCCAAACCTACCTAACATGTCTAATTAGTGGTTAAAATAAAACAGTTATTCGCTTTCATTTTCATTGTTTCCGTTGCCATGAATGTATGTCCAAGTTGCTAAAAAATCATAAAAAATATAAAGTGTAATCAATATATTAAGGGGGTAATTCAAATGAAAAAACTTTCAAATTTCGTCGCTTCAGTAATGGAAAGCTATGTAAAATCAATGGACGCATACGGAAACGCTCTAATTCGTAATAGATAAACTTCTTAACTTAAGCCATAAAAAATAAGGAGTAAATCATAATGACTTCTTTCTATCATAAGATTCACTAGCCGATTCATGAAAATAAAAACGTGAGTTGGCTTTTTTATGTGAAAAATACTTCTATTTACGAGTAAAAAAACCAGTCCTATAGCTAGGCTGATTGACATAATCCTCGAAAGCGGAAGTTGTTTATGTTATTTTTCTTCTGCTAGTTTCTTTCTGTCTACAGCCATTGGTGGTTGTTCAAGCCAACCTTCGCTAATCATTATGTTTGCTCCGCCTCCTGCGAATTTTAGGATTTCGATTAATAAACGGGAATAATCTAACACTAAATCGCTTCTTTGACTTTGGGAAATGGACATTCCATAGTTACCTATCCCAACATCACTTATGAAGGCAAAGTGGAACATCATTAATTTATCTGAAAAAGGTGCTTCTGTTGTATCTTCTATTTCATGACCATGTGATGTGGGAGCAGGGAGATCAGCGTTCTTCAAATAAGAACTGAACACATCAATATGTTTCTTTGCTATGTCTCTTCCTCTTAACATATATTCACGGACCTGTTCCGAACTCGCTGTTTGGGCGAATGCAGTTCCTAATGCTGCTACAAGTACAGAAGTCTCAAGGTTGTTGCAAAGGTTTGTGATTTCGATTCCAGTAAGTGGACGGTTCTTCCCTAGAAAATCAAACAGAAATGCTTGCTTATGAATGAATTCAACTTGCTTTGGTTTTGGAATTTGAGGAGGACGAGAAGCGAGTCCTTTCTCTAATAGTAGTTGAATCGTCTCTGTGTTTAATTCAATAGTTGATGTAAGCATTTTTGAATAAAAAGAAAGAATGTCATTTCGGTACATGTTAGGCAAAACAGATGAGTTAATCATAAGTCCTGCTTTAGCCATTTTTTTAACATAGTGCAGGCAGAAGGAGTCTGAAAATAGACGTTTTGCATTTAGGTTAACGTCTGCAGCAGTGAAACCTTGGGGGACAGGTATGGTTTCTGCTGTGAAAATATCTCGTATCATTTCAACATGCTGTTGAGACAAGTCTAAGGCATGTTCTACAACCTGTTTAATTTCTTTGTCTTCAATGATTTTTCGGAAATACTTGAGAATACAAATGGACATACTATCAGCGACATAGGTACTCCATAAACATGACATTTCAGCTGATGTTAATGGAATATCGTGTTTTTCCATGTTAAACCTACCTCTCTTTTTTTGGCCTAGAGGTAGGTTTCCCTTTTCTCCTTAAAGGAATTCATTACTAACAGTGATTTTAATGCATGCTGTATATACGTCAAGTTGACATAATAAACTATTATCGGAATTCAATGTATCTAGGATCATACAAAAAATACTCTCCAGCTAAGCAATCTGGAGAGTATTCGTGTTCACATAATTAACGTTATCAGCAGTTACTTCTGTCGGTGTCTAATCTTATGAGTTATGACACTAAAAAACAGCCCAAAGGGCTGTCAGTTGACGTAATATTCGTTAGAGGAAGTTACTAAATTTTAGGATTCTATAGGGCTTTTTTCATTTCCATCATAATCTGTATCTTCTACAATCTCTTTTAGAGGTCTCAATGCCAAAACGCAAAAATTATATTTGGATGATACAAAAAAAGCTTGTAGACAGAGAGCCCCTTATCCACAAGCCAAATAAACCAATGTGATGATTCATTTTTTGATGGTGAATCGATAGTGATTTTTATAATGATAAGTATATCATGTTAAAACATGAAAGTTCTTTCCATAGTTGATTGTAGTATCAACTATAACAAGATGAGTTTAAGAGCTTATAAAAATTTCATGACTAAATTGTCTTTTTCTCTTACTTATCCTAGCCATGCTTGCCTTTATCTTTTTTACCTTTGTTTTTATCCTTATTATTTCCTTTTTTATTGTTTTGTCCCGGACTTTGAACTGCTGGTGCAAGTGCTGCTGCTGCTGGTGCAAGTGCTGCTGCTGCCGGTGCTGCCGCTGGCGGTGCTGCCGCTGGCGGTGCTGCCGCTGGCGGTGCTGGTGGCGGTGCTGGTGGTACAACGTCAGGATTCACTCCAGTAATGTACAGCTCATTATTCAGTGTGTATACACTACTTGGTTGTTGGAATCTAGATGTGTCTGTTCCAAATGTTTGCATCATTGCTTTAAAAATAAGATGCGAGATTTTTGTAGTGTCCCCCAGCATATAATTATCT
>NZ_JASATP010000079.1:0-18625 GCF_038440375.1 Bacillus sp. OTU530 | reverse complement strand
TAAGCGCGCCCGAAAGGACTCGAACCCATAACCTTCTGATCCGTAGTCAGACGCTCTATCCAATTGAGCTACGGGCGCATAATTATGGTGGAGGATGACGGGCTCGAACCGCCGACCCTCTGCTTGTAAGGCAGATGCTCTCCCAGCTGAGCTAATCCTCCACATGTTGGTGACCCGTACGGGATTCGAACCCGTGTTACCGCCGTGAAAGGGCGGTGTCTTAACCGCTTGACCAACGGGCCAGGTAATGGCGGAGAGCGAGGGATTCGAACCCTCGATACGCTTGTGACGTATACACGATTTCCAATCGTGCTCCTTCGGCCTCTCGGACAGCTCTCCATGTTGTATAGATTCTAAGTTGCAGTGCCTTGTCCGGCGACGCTTATTTATATTACAACATAAATTATAATTTGCAAATAACTTTTTTATATTTTTTTATTTCCTTTTTAACCCAAACTTATAGTCTGTAAATCTTAATTAAGAACCACTGAATAGAATTTCTATAAAGAAAACTTGCCAATTGGCGAGCCCTGCCTTTAGGCGAAGACTGTGACGGAGTTGTACTTACACTTTGTTCCTAAAATGTCCGGCTACATCGAACTAGCTTCTAACTGGAAATCTATCCTTTATTACAGTGCAAAAAAAAATCCCTATATCCACATCCTTTTGTGTACATAGGGATTATTCCTTTTAGCTCTTATTGGTTACAAAACAATTGTATTAAATGACTCTGGCTCTAGCAGCAATTGATGTGTCACACCGCCATCAGCAAGCCGGAGCTCCTGTGCCTCTTTAGATGGGTTAGCTACGACAACAACCTTAGAGCCATCAGGGTTTTCAAATGCAACTGTATTACCTGTCCAAGGTCCCTTCGTTTCGATTCTAACCGCCCCAGTTTCAACGAAATGAGAAAAATGCTTCATTACATAAAACTCTGGATTACTTGTCGCTTGCTTTGATGCAGGATCAGCCGTGATCATTGAATTTTGTTCCCAGCCCCAAGTGCTTGGACCCTTTGGTTCTAACACCATGTTCCAATAGACATAGCTGTTTACACCGTTTACAAAATAATGGCGGAACAGGCTATGGACATAGTGTGCATACTCCCATGTATTCTTCCCGTCGCCGCATTCATTTTCGGTTTGCATATAGCGTAATTCAGGATAGCTTTGGACCGTCTGCTGAACGACGTACTTTCCTGCCCATTGATAGCCAACCCCCTTAACATACTTATAAGCCTCGGGATCGCTAAGAACAGTATTTGCATAAGAATTATAATCCTCTGATGACTCAGTAAATAGTTTTTCTACTCTTCCGTTTATCGTTCCTAGCCATATTTCTGTATCCAGTCCATGCTTTTCAAATGCCGGTCCTAAATAGTCGCGGATAAACTCGCGAAGCTGTTCACCTGTCCATAGGCATGAAGGGAATTTTTGGTCAGCCGCTACCTCATTTTGAACGTGAACCTGGTCAATTTTAATTCCTTCTTGTGCGTATGCTTCTACAAACTTCACAAAATATAAAGCATATGCTTCTAGCACCTTCGGCTCCCAGCGCAGCGTTCCATAGTTGTAAGCCTTAGGGAACTTCATCCATGTCGGCGGGCTCCAAGGAGAAGCAAATAGCTTGATATCAGGATTGCGCTTTAAAGCTTCTTTTATATAGGGAATCAGGTATTTACGATCTCGTTCAATATTGAAATATTCCATCTCATAGTCGCCGTCTACTTCATTATGGCTGTACCATTCCAATGCATAATCGCTTGCGCCGATCGGCAGCCGGCAAATAGTAAGCTTACAGTCCCCATCAGGAGAAAACAAAGCATCATATACCTTATTTCGATCAGCTTCTGGCAAATGCTGCAAAGCTGCCATTCCTAATTCATTAAAGCAGCCGCCAAAGCCTTCAAATACCTGCTGCTTCAAATCAGTCAAAGCCAGGTTAGGAGAACCATCCACCGCCCTAACAGACTGTTTTTCGCTCCAATATGTTTGTCTTGAGCTAGAAATCCACTGAATTTGCTTATCGTTCATATTCCTTACTCCTCCCAAAGTGCTGCGTGTTTACTTTTATTTATATGAAACTATTAATTTTCTTCGATAATGATGACGCCCCATGCATCGACTTCCACTGCCTGTTCACTCTGTATTGCTGCCTCTGTAAGCAATTCAACTCCATCGTTATGTGGGTACTCGAAGGAGGCTGGGCAATCCGAGTAGTTGAAATAATAACGAACCACCTTGCCGGATTGATTGATGCCTGACTTCGTAATCAGCGGAAACTCCAGATTCTGGTCTGCTCCCCAAAGATCGGCTTGTTTCACAGCATGCTCCAATACCTTTTTCATGATAGCCGGACTTGTCATACACCCAATGTATGTAGCAATGCCCTTCCCGTAATGATTCTGGGTGATTGCCGCATATTGCCCCCAATGCGGATGGTCATAATAAGCTAATACCTCTGCGGTTGTAGGGGTAATCAGTTCCATCCACGTTTCGATATAATTATCCTCTGCCTCTACCTCAAATGGATCACCCTTCAGGGAAACATTTTTCGGCTCAACAAACATACTGTACGTGATGCCGCAAGCCTCGCTGATCATACCTGGTTGGCGCGTTGTTCTCACTTTGACATTTTCATCAGTAAACCCGCTTTTGAAGGAATACACGATATGACCGCCGTTTTTCACAAATTCATTTAATCTCTCTAGCAGGCTGTCCGACGCAGCATATAATGCTGGAACAACCAATAGCGTATAGTCCTCAAGATTTTCGCTGGCTGGATGAACAAAATCACAGCCGATATTCATTTTGTACAGCTCGTCATACATCATTCGCACTACATCATTGTAGTTTTTAGAGCTGGCAAAATTAAATTTAAACCATTCGATTGCTGTTAATGACTCGTTGCTGACAAGAACAGCCACCTTATTCTTTTTCTGTAGATTAACGAGCTGTGGCGAAAGCCTTTTAAAATCTCTGCCAATTGTTTTCGCTTCGTTGTAGACAGGATTTGGTTCAAAATCATGACTCAATAATCCCTTCCAGTAGGTCTCAAAGGAGTTATGAATCGAATGCCAATGCCAGTACGCAACCATATTAGCCCCGGAAGCCAGATGGCTGAAGGCCTGCAGGCGCAATTGGCCAGGGTAGGGAACCCAATTTACAAATGCCTGCGCTTCAGTTTCAATGACAAGATAATTACTGCCCTTCATGGAACGCGCCACATCTCCGCCAAAGGAGATTTCGATTCCTGTCAAATCATCCTGCGACGGATGATAAATATCCACACCCGCAAGATCAAATGCTTTGGCGGCTTCAAAATGATCAACTTTCGGCTGGATGCCGTAGGAATAACCTCTCCATTCAAAATCAAAATTCTGCGTGACAAACTGATCATTGCGCTTATATTCATTTACAATGGCAACCTGCCAAGTAAGAAAATCGGTTACAAGCTTCCTTAGGAACTTGGCAAATTCAGCACCCAAGCTGCCATTAATCGTTCCGACTACCGAAGGAAAGTCCTCCCAGCTATTAATGCGGTTGCTCCAATAATCCAGTCCAAATGCCGCATTTACACGCTCCAGCGTTTCGAATTTTTCTCTCATATATTTCACAAACGCTAGCTGAACATTCGGCCCTGACGTATTGTAATGCTTTGTTTCATTATCCGTTTGATAACCGATAACAGCAGGATGGTCTTTGACATGCCCAATCAATTTGCGAATAATTCTTTCGGCATAGAACAAATAGGTTGGGTTCGTAATATCCATAATCTGACGAGCCCCATATCGTCCTGGCCCTTGCGGCGTAATCGCCAATACGTCCGGATGCTCCTTGACCATCCAGGTGGGAACGGCATAGGTAGGGGTTCCCACAATAACCTTAATTCCTGCTTCATGCATGGCATCAAGTACTCTGTTAACCGATGTAAAATCAAATACCCCGTTTTGCGGTTCGTGAGTGCTCCAGGTTGATTCAGCAATCCGTACTACATTAATGCCAGCATCCTTCATCATTCCAATATCTTTTTCTAATCGATCGTAAGGCATGTATTCATCATAATACGCCACCCCGTATAAAAGTTTCTGCATACAATCCACTACCTTTCCTCTTTCAAACAACTTGATAGGTTACTTAATAGCTCCTTCTGCAATTCCTTTTAGAATGTATTTCTGGAAAATCGCATAGAAAATAACAACTGGCAAAGCCGTCATCACAAGGGAAGAAAGAATTTTTGGCCAATCATTGTTATATTCACCAAACAGCATGTTGATAGATAGCATTAACGTATAATTTTTCACATCGGTCAGCATAATCAAAGGTAATAAGAAATCATTCCATAGCCATAAGATATCTAAAATTAAGATTGTCGCAGTAATCGGTTTTAAAAGAGGAAAAATGATTTTGGTGAAGATTTGAAAATCATTACAGCCGTCGATTTTAGCAGCTTCCTCTAATTCTTTCGGGATTGTTTTAATGAAGCCATGGTACAAGAACACCGCCATATTCACTCCAAGTCCGATATAAATAAGACCTAATCCAAACGTTGACCCTTGAACGGACAATCCTTTCGCTACTTTAGTCAAGGTAACCATAATCGATTGAAATGGCACCAGCATGGATGCGATGAACAGGGCAAAGATGAAATTGCTTAATTTACCAGAGGTTCTAGCTAGTTTATATCCCGCTAACGATCCGCAAAAAACAATTCCTGCAAGCCCAACAACCGTAACAATAATCGTATTCCAGGCACTATGGAATAAATTAAGCTGATCGAAGACACCCGTATAGTTTTCAAAATGAAGCTTTGTAGGCAGCGCGAGTACAGATTTAAAGATTTCTCCTTGTGTTTTAAAAGAGTTAATGATAGCCATGTAAATCGGGAAAAACGAAATGACCGCGAATACTGCCAACAGCAGTGTAGCACCAACAGACGATAAGCGTTTTGCCATCATGATTCCACCTCTTTCTTTTTCAATACTCTCACTTGAATCAATGTTATAACTAACACAATCAGAAACAGAATCATCGCTTTTGCATTCGCATATCCATATCTAAAGTTATTAGAAAATGCTTCTTCGTAAATATTTAACGCCATGACCTGTGTATCTCTTCCTGGCCCGCCGGCTGTAAGAGCGTAAACAACATCGAAAACTTTAAATGCTCCGTTCAATGTTAGGAACGCACAAATTGTCACCGCATGCATAATCATCGGGATTGTAATATGGAAAAGTCTTTGAATCGAATTAGCTCCGTCAATCATAGCCGCCTCTTTAAGATGCTGCGGAACCCCTTGCAATGCTGCCATGTAGATGACCATCATATAACCAATGCCGTGCCATAGCGACACAATGAGAATGGAGTAAAAGGCAACTTGGGCATCTCCAATCCAATGCTGATCCAAAAAAGCAAGAAGGGCTTTTTTAGAAAGCTCTGGAAGAACGTTCGTAAAGATGAATGACCACATTAATGCACTAATAATCAAACTTAACATATTAGGCATAAAGAAAATGGTACGGAAAAAGCTTTTTGTTTTTCCTCTGGACTCAATCAATAATGCCAGCAGCAATGCAGCTGCATTTTGAAACACAAACATAAACACTGTATATTTGAGTGTAAAGAAGAAGGAATGACGGAAATCAACATCATCTCGAAATGCCTCAATATAATTACTGAACCCTACAAATTTGTAGGTTTGCGATAGACCGTTCCAGTCTGTAAAACTGTACATTCCAGCTCCGATCATGGGAATTAATAAAAATACGCAATAAAACAGGAATGCTGGGAGGACAAATAGCATTAAGCTAAGTGTTCCTTTCGACTTTTTCGCACTTAATGTGCTTTTAATACTTAATGGTTGTCCAATCCTTATCTCACTGCTTTGTTTTTTCAGCTGCAACATCATTCACACCTCACTAGAGCCTTGTTTTAGTTCTAGTAGCTCAGCCGCCTGAGCTACTAGAATGGTAGACAAAGCGTTATTTGTTAACCTTTTCAAATTGTTCCCAAGCCCGATCCAAGCCCTTCACAACATCTTCTTTTTTGGTATTGCCCGCAGAATAGCTTTGTAACAGCTTTTGTGACTCATCCTTCACTGCAGATGGAATAGCTGGATCTTGATAAGCCTGTCCTTGTTTTACATAATCATTTGCTTCCTTCATCCAGGCATATGGTTCAAAATTATGAACCTTTGCCACTGCATTGAAGCCAAGGCTCTTATAAAAGTCACTGGAATCGTTATCATCTAAAATGTAATTCACAAAATCCTTTGCAACTTCTTTATTCTTGCTTAGCTTTGATACAGCAAGTGATGTAGATGTACTAAGATTTAACAGCGTCGCTTTCGGATTATCATTTACAGGTAATGGAGCAACAGCAAATTCAAAATCCTTATTGGCTTTCGTAATAGATTCTGCCATCCACGGTCCCTGCACCCACATAGCCGCTTTACCATTTGCAAAATCAGATGCTCCCTGATCTGCGCCAACCTCCAAAGCTCGCCCTGTACCGTTCTCATTCACTAAATCTATGATGTCAAACATATTTTTCAATTCTGAGAATGAACCTTCGCCTTTACTCATTTTATCGATAAAATCAGGTTGATCCGTATTTACAGCTGCACCTACCGTTAACGGTAAAAACAACTGCGGAACATACACATCTTTATAAGATAATAAGAACGGAGTAATATTATGTTCTTTCAACACCTTTACGACTTCTTTCATTTCAGAAATAGTTTGTGGTACCTTCAAATTTAAATCGTTAAATATTTTTTTATTGTATAGGTACCCCCATTGAAGTGTTTCTAATGGGACAGCTACAACCTTTCCTTTGCTCGTAACAGCCGGCTTAATAGTATCGTATATTTTATCAACGAATGGTTCATTAGACAGGTCTTCCAAGTACCCAGCTTTATCGAAAAGAGGAATATCATTAATCGCATGTAAAGCAAAAACATCAGGACTATCACCAGAAGCAAGTCGTGTTTTTAACAATTGGCTCGCTTGGTTTTGGTTCGGCAGCTCCAGTTTAATTGTTACATCAATATTCTTCTCTGCCTTCTCCTTTTTCTTAAACTGCTCCAAATACTTTTCGTATTGAGCTTTAAACCGTGGTTGGGCAATAAAAAGCTTTAGCTCAACCTTTTTCCCTCCTGTATCCCCGCTTTTGCTAGAAGTAGATTGTGCGTCGGACGAACAACCAGCCAACAAACCGACCGCTGTAGTTAAGGCAAGTAACGTTGAAACCGCTTTCTTCATGTTAGATAACCTCCTGTTTGGTAATGTATGACCTGTCTCTATAGTAATCCTTTATGATCATCTCGAAAATTCAAAATATTAGCGCTTTCATTTGTACTTTTTTAGTTTGTACTTTTTTAGTTTGTACTTTTTTAGTTTGATCTCATTTCACCTGGAGAGAGCTTGAAATATTTTTTGAAAACACGATAGAAATAAGACACATCTTCATATCCGACCATTTGCGCGATGCTCTTAATTTGCAGCTCATTACTAATCAGCAGCTTTCTCGCATGCTCCATGCGATGGCTGATAATATATTCTGTAATATTGCATCCATACGTATTTTTAAATGCTTTGCTTAAATACTCCTTGCTGACAAAGAACTTGTTCGCTAATATCTCAAGGGAAATATGGGAATCTGTAAAGTTTCTCTCTATATATTCTTTAATCTCCCCCAAATTCACCCTATTTTTCCTTTTATTCATATGAAGCATATATTCTATAAAGTGTTTTCCCAAAGTCTGATGCTGCTCAATCATCCGCTCAAGAGACGTTTCTAATCTATCGTATAAACTTTTATTTTCTTCAAAAATATCGTTAACATTATAATTATTTTTCAGCATTTGCTCTTCTAATATCAGAATGAACTCTTGATGGATTTTGAACAGGGCATTTCTATCAATTCCCTCCATTTTCTTTAACTCTCCATAAAATCGCTGATGCGCACTTTCAAATCCTAGTACATTGGCTTCCTGCAAAAAAGATGTGACTGTTTTTTTATATTCTCTAATTAACAATGAAAGATTATGATTCGTAAAAGAAAAAGGCTGATACGTATAGGAATCCCGCTGACTTTTGATTTCCTTTGTGCATTTTTCTAAAGCAAGATTTAATTCATCTTCATGAATCGGTTTCAATAAATATTCATTCACCTTTGAATGGATGGCCTGTCTCATGTAAATGAAATCATTATAGCCGCTCGCTACAATAAGCTGAATATGAGGAAAACGTTCAGTAAGAGTTTGAAGCAGCTCCATCCCATCCATCCCTGGCATTTTCATGTCAGTAATCACAATATCCGGAGACAGCTTTTCAATAAGCTGTAATCCCTCCTCTCCATCACTCGCTTCCCCAATAATTTCAATCCCATACTGCCCCCATCTTCCAAATTGCTTAATAACCTCTCTTGTCCATTTTTCATCATCAACAATTATGGTTTTGAACATTTCTTTACCCCTCCAAAGTCTTCGTAGTAGGAATTCTCATGAGTATTTGCGTCCCTTGACCAGGTTCGCTTGTTATATCAAGGCCATAATCATTTCCGAAAGATAATTTAATCCTTGCATCCACATTCTTTACGCCGATGCTCCCTTTTGCTTCTAAAGGATAATCTATATTGGACTGCAGCTGCCCCTTAATCTCCTGTAACCGCTCTGCTTCTATCCCCATTCCATTATCCTTAATGACAATCTCTATATCCTCAAACACCTTTTGAACTTCAATCGATAATTTCCATACGCCCGTCTTCTTTTCAAATCCATGCTTAAAGGCATTTTCTACAATAGGCTGAATAGACAGCATCGGAATATAATCATGCTCGACCCCATCTTCGATAAAAATCTCCGTCTCTATTTTTCCTTCAAAGCGCAATTCCTGTATATACAGGTAGTTTTTGATATGCTCCATCTCTTGTTCAATCCAAACTAAGTTCCCGTGCTTTCTCGTAATATAACGAAACATATCGCTTAATGCACTCACAACAGAGTAAATTTTAGGAACATTATGCGCCACAGCCATCCCGCCAACAAGCTGCAGCGTGTTATATAAGAAGTGAGGATTCACTTGTGCCTGTAAGGCCATAAATTGAGCACTTCTTTTTTCTACTTCATTTTTGTATTCCCTTTCAATTAACTCCTTAATTCTATGAATCATAGACGTAAATCGCTTTTCAAGTAAACCAATCTCATCCCTGCTATGCACTTCAACTTTTACATCTAAATTATGATCCTCTACCTCCTGCATAGCGCGTGCTAGCTCAATAATCGGCTTTGTTGTTCTAAGTGATATAACAATAGATAAACCAACCGTAAGAATAATAGAGAAAATACTAATAATAATTCCGTACGTGAGTGTTTTAATCGATCCGCTTAAAATAACTTTGTTGGGAATTACCTTGACAACAATAACCTCATTATTTACAGCCTTTTGAAAAAAGATATAAGCTTTTTTTGTTTTCAAATAAGAAGTATGATTCTTACTGCTATTTATTTGCTTGATCACCTTTGCAAAATCAACAGGCGGCTCTTCTACTTGGTTAGGATTATACATAATATGCCCACTTCGATTTAATAGAAAAACAGAACTTTCCTTCTCTGATTCCAGCATATCTATGACACTGTCAATTAAGCTCCATTTCATTTCTACTGATATACCGCCAACGATTTTCCGATCTTCAAACCGAATAATGCTGCGAGTCAAAGTAAAGCTTTGTTTCACTTCATCACTTGTAAATCTGTAGGATGAATTCGGTGCTAAATGAGCCCACTTAGAACCAGTAGTATCATCAATTTCATCAACCAAATAACTATCATCCCTTAAGGAATACACAGTATGATTTTCTTTTGAATACAACGAAATGGCCCCAATATGTTCAGTTCCATAATAGAAAGAAAATAACTTATCCTCAATATAGTCCCATGCATTATACTGCAAGGACAAATCTCTCTTCGTATCACTGATACTCGGGACCAGCTTTTCATCGACTAGACTAGAGTATAAGAGTTTATCACTTTGCCTCACCTTTTCGTTTACATATTTTCCTGCTAACACAATTCTGGAGTGATTCGAGTTTACAATTTCCCTCTCAAAAGTACTTTGAGACACGTTAATTGCAAATATAATTAACAACAATAATGGCACAATCATGACCACAAGCATGAGAACCATAAGCTTATATCGTATACTGCTCGCGATACGGCGATACAAATTTTGATGTAAAAATGTTATAAATGTGTTCCAGTTTCGTTTTATCTTCAACATCGCAGCACTTTCCCTTATGACAAATTATTAGCTCCATACAGAAAACCCGCCGATTGGCGAACCCTGACTTCGGGCGAAAACAGAGGCGTAATTGCCCTTATACTTTATTCCTAAAATTTCTCACTACATCGAATGGGCTTCCTGCTAGAAATTTATACTTTCTTAAAGTGTAAAAACTAGATCACTACTTAATTAGGAAACTAAAATCGGGTAGGTGAGAGGATAGCATGGTCCCTCACTTACCCGATGCAAATATAAATAGAGAGTCGATTATCATGATTACGCCCTCTGCGGATCCCGAAAAACATCAAACTCAAATCTACAAACCTTTCAGAAGTAATATACGGATTGCTTGATTCGTAGAGTGGCACATTCCGAAATCATCCCCGTTAATAATGAAACAACGTTCATTCATTATTGGCCTTCTCCCCTTTATTTAAACCGCTTACATTCAAAAGCATCGTTAATACCTTCTAAAGCTCTATGTACTTCCCTTCATTTAAGAGACTAAGAGACTGTATTTCCTGCCGTTCCTATTTTCAGTATAACTACACATAAACTGGAAACTCAATCTAAAGTTTTTTCCATGTTACATCAATGACAAAGAGATTACATTTTTTATTTTCTACATAATATAACAAATTACCACTATCTCCTCCTGTTATAGTAATTATAAACAGCATCTTTTTGTAAGTGTTAAACAATCTTTCTTCCCTTGCTTTCTTGTACGGATATGTACGTATCTCAAATAAACTAGAAAAATTTTAGGAGGGGATTATGATGAAAAGGAAATTGTTAATAGGTAATCATTCGGTTGTTGAAATGCGGATTAAATATTATATGAAGTGCTTATTGGTAGAAACTCCTGAACACGTCATACAGTATCTAAAAAAACGTTTAAAAACATTTAAATGTATGTTAGAAAATCGCAATATGTATCCGAGGATTGTGGTAGTATCCGTACAAGATCTTATTAAGGAATATTCTTTAGATGTTATTCGTATTAAAGAATACATAAATAGGAAAAAAGATTATGATTCTCCGGGTCATACAACTACTGTAGGCTTTAACCTCAAAACAGGTATGGAAGGTAATATAAATTTATAAAGAAAACTCGCCGATTGACGAACCCTGCCTTTGGCGAAGACAGAGGCGTAGTTGCACTTATACTGTATTCCTAAAATTTCCCGCTACGTCGAATTCACTTCTAGCTGGAAATTTATACTTTCCTACAGTGTAAAGAAAACTCGCCGATTGACGAGCCCTGTCCTCGGGCGAAGACAGAGGCGTAGCTGCCCTGATACTTTATTCCTAAAATTACTCGTTACGTCGAATTGTCTGCCAGCTAGAAATTTATACTTTCTGGTGTAAATCAAAAGATGACATTTCTTCTTAAATTAGGCTCCTGACGTGTATATCAATCATGTTCACCGGATATAATTTTTATTAGCAGGAGCTAAAGCTTCTTAGACAACTTCGATAATCTCCACTAACACAGTAGAACACTCAAAGTAGTATCAATGACCTTGCTAGTTACAAAAACCGACCTCCAGAAGAGCTTGAAATCCACAGTTTTTATTCTTTTGCAGCCTTAATTTCAGAAGGACTTATCTTTGAAAAAGAACAGGAGGAACCTTATGTATCATAATACTGAGCCGCAACAATGGGTGAATGACTATTTAGATTTGTACCTTTATGCCGGAAGAATCGGTGATCAGTCTTGGCAACAAGAAATCCTCGCTAAATTAATAAACTTTTCAACAAACCAACTATCTAGACCAGCTATAACCTACTAAATTGAACTCTTAACCTTGAAGTAAAATACCTAGCTTATCTGTTTCCGTATAACATAGGAGACAAATAGACTAGGTATTTTTTATGAAGCTAGTGCAAGAAATACTCACTTTATATAGGACTTCCATTCATGCTTTACATCTCCAAAGATTATCAGGAAATGATTTATTAACGGACTTTTTCGTAAATTCCATTTACTAGCAAAAGAAAAACAGTCGGTATATACTGTTTTCGAAAGGTCAAGACCATAGACTCAAGGACTTAATCAGATAAGCATTGTGGGAATACTCTCATCCACAGCTTTGCTCCGTTGAAGCCATTAATTCCTATATGTTATTGATTTTTACTGAGCTGCTGCGGATGTACCATAGCTCACCTAAAACTAAAGAACCAAGTTTAAAAAAGGCAGTCGTTTCAGATATACTTGCTTATATGGAAAAGAATTATCAGTCGATTACATTAGAACAAACAGCGGAAAAGTTCCACTTTCATCCGAATCATTTAACAAGGGTATTAAAAAATAATTTAGGAAAAACATTTATTGAGTTATCTCATCAATTAAAGATAAAGAATGCTTGTACCCTGCTGGAAAATACAGATTTAACAATCGATTTAATCACTAATAAAATTGGCTATAGTAATATCGCCTTTTTCTACAAAGCCTTTAAAAGAATTCATGGCGTTACTCCTGCCGAGTACCGTAAAAGAAATAAGGAAAGCCCTACTCTTTGATAGAGTAGGGCGCTATTCTTAGTTAGATCCGGTATGTATAATTATTCTCCATTTCAGGTTGATGGTAACCTCTTTTTTCCCTGCCTATAGAAGCTGAATTTACTCTAAAAATCACAGCATAATTGGGATGTTATTTATGCAATGAATGATGTTATATCCAAAAGGAAATAAGGAAAGTTGAGATACGAGAACAAATGTTTTATAATAAATCTCCACTACTAATGAATTTTGGAGGAATTATATATGTATGTAACGATTTCGGACTTTATTAAAGAATGGAATAGGGAAGCTATGCTAACTCAAAACGTTTTAGATGGTTTGACAGATGAATCTTTAAAACAACAAGTTTATTCAGAAGGGCGCACTTTAGGAAGGATTGCATGGCATTTAACAACAAGTATTCCAGATTATTTAGCTCATTTTGGATTAAACATTAATGGAGTAGCAAATGCAGAAGGCGTCCCAGCTTCAGCAAAAGAAATTGCTGCAACCTTTAGAGAGGTAAGTTCTTACGCAGCCCAAATTATTGAACAACAATGGACAGACCAATCTCTAGAACAAATACAAGTAGCATTTGGGAGACAGGAATCAAATGCCCAAATACTAATGGGGCTAATCAAACACATTGTTCATCATCGTGGCCAAATTACCATTCTGATGCGCCAAGCAGGATTGAAACCATTTGGGGTTTATGGACCACCAAAAGAAGATTGGATTCATTTAGGAGTAGAAAATTCACCACTTTAAGAACATCATCTAATACGGGCTTATCTTGAATATAACAGATATAGCAGACTCACCGACTGGAGACATTGTCAATCCCTTATGCTCCCTTATATCACTTTCTCTTATAGTTGATATACGTGACAAGATCCTATAAGTTTCATAAATTAGGAAAGCTCACAATAAAGACCGCCCATTATCTATAAATGCAGAAGGCGGTCTTATCTATATTTCTATCATGATAGTGTTGCACTAATGTTTTGCTAGTTACGGGAGGATCACTCTCGTAGCCTGTAGAGTAGCTTGATTATTATTTTGGATTGTTAAGTTCACATCGTAATAACCTCTCTGAGCAGACGTACAGCTATAATCACCTGAACATCCGGTCACAAAAAACGGCGTATTCGGAAAGTTAGCATGAATATTAGTTAATCTCGAATAAAATACATGTGCATGGTGAGTGAAAATGCCCAAGATTCTATTTCTTACATTGGCAGGTATCGCATTAAAAAACCTATTTGTTTCTTGCCTACTCACAACATGGTCTCGATTCACTGTATTATATATTCCAGGAACATACAAAGGCCAATGAAAATCGATAATATAGTAATGATTAGCATCCAAACTGTTTAGTAGGTTTATACTAGCCGGGCTAAATGTTCCAGTTCCATTATCCAGCCAGACATGCTGTACCAGTCCCTGTGTTGCTGGAATATTAACTCGTCCAGTAAAATCGTTGAAATAGTGTAGAAATAAGTTTCGACTATTATTCCTATCGGTATCTTCCCAATTTCCGATAGATGTTCTATGGTAGATATTTCTTGGCGTCAAAACTCCATCAACAATATCTGTGAATTGCTGATAATACCTTTCAGCTTCTTGACTTGTAAAAGCTCCTAAAGCGTGCGCATTATCTCCACCAAAAATAATATACCTTTTGTTTCCACTACTCACCACTCTCGGTAAAAAAGCACGAAACATACTTTGGCGGCTATTTTGATATCCTACATGACTATCACCTACAACCGCCAAATTGACGTTATACGATCCCGTAGGCAAGGTTGGTGAAGAGCTACAGTTGTCGTTTTTATTCTTATTACAATCGTAATTATAATTAACTATTTTTATCACCTGTTCTTTATCCTTTTATATCTTTCTTGATATCCTATTAAATAGATGAAACAGTGCCTGTACACTCTTAAGAAATGTGTTTTTATTTAGAGGTATCCATTTCACACATGGATAATTGCAATGATTTGAAGACGAATCCAAAATGAGATTCAATAGCGTTGAATTGCTATTATTTCAACTATGTAATTAGTATCGACAATAGTAATAAGGGGATATTGATTATCGATTTAAAAATAATTGGAAAGCGAATCAAACTGTATTCCTAAAATTTCTCGCTACGTCGAATGGGCTTCCAGCTGGAAATTTATACTTCCTTACAGTGTAAAGAAAACCCTCCCTACTTAGCCATAGAAGGGAGGGCTCATACTGCTATTTCAAATCACTGTTTAGTTGTTTCCCCATACATCTTCAGCAATTTTAATTACATGTTTTATCTTATTCCATTGATCTTCTTCCGTTAATTTATTTCCTTCTTCCGTACTTGCAAATCCGCATTGAGGACTTAATGCTAGGTTTTCTAGAGGAATAGATTGACTTGCTTCTTTGATTCGCTCTTTAATCAATTTAGGATCCTCTAGTTCAGGGAATTTAGATGTAATTAATCCTAAGATAACGGTTTGGTCATTACGTTTAAAGTTCTTTAATGGTTCAAAATCACCTGAACGTTGATCATCATATTCCAAGAAGAGTCCATCTACATTTAAGTTAGCAAATATTGCATCAGATATATTGTCGTACCCGCCACTTGTAATATATGTAGACCTGAAGTTCCCACGACAAATATGCATTGTAATTACCATATCAGCAGGCTTCTTGGAAATAGAATCATTTAAGCAACGTACTCTAGTATCGATAATGTCCTGTACATCCATGCCGAGTTTTTCAACGACTGCTTGTATACGTTCTTCAGAAACAAAATCAATCCAGGAAGTATCGTCTAATTGTAAATAACGGCAGCCTGCATCATAGAAAGCTTGAATTGCTTTTTGGTAAGCTGCTACTGTATCATTATAAAACTCCTCTTGGTTGCCGCTATAATACTCATCACCTTGAATTCTAGTGAATAACATATTAGGACTTGGAATGGAGAACTTAGCCACTTGGCTTCCATCACCATATTGGTTAACAGCTTCTTTTAGGAACTTGAAGTGTTCTAGCATATAATGATTATTAAAGCCTACTTTACCAACTACTTTGATTGCCGTATTTTTTGTTTTGGCACCCTTGAAGTTACTTATATATTCCGTTTCAAACTCAGCTACCCCTTCTAAACCTGATAAAAAATCTAAGTGCCACCACGAGCGTCTAAATTCGCCATCCGTGATTGATTTAAGGCCTACCTCAATTTGTTTTTGCACAAGCTTCGCAATCTCTGTATCCTCTACAGCCTTTAGGGCATCCTTATCGATTTCCTCATTCGCATAAGCTGTTCTTGCTTCTTTAATAGGCGCCGTTCTTAGAAAGCTTCCTACATGATCGGCTTTAAATGGAGCTTTCACTAGTGTTGTTGTCATATTGAATTTCCTTCTTTCTTTAATAATCAAAAAACCCTCTTCTCAAAAATAAGAAGAGGGTAATTACCGTAATAGGTTCTCTTCTTATCTTCAAGCAAATCGCTCCTGGAATTGGCACAGTACTTAAATAGTCCGCTGCCGAGGTCTCATAGGGCCAGTCCCTCCACCTCTCAGGATAAGAATATTCAAAAATATTTAACTAGACAAATATTTAACTTAGTAATTAAACTACACTTGTTTTGTTGCCCTGTCAATAAGTTTTTTTAAAGAAAACTCGCCGATTGGCGAGCCCCGCTCTTGGGCGAAGACAGAGGCGTAGTTGCACTTATACTGTATTCCTAAAATTTCTCGCTACGCCGAATGGGCTTCCTGTTAGAAATTTATACTTTCTTAAAGTGTAAAGAAAACTCGCCGATTGGCGAGATCCGCCCTTGGGCGAAGACAGAGGAGAGGCGTAGTTGCACTTATACTGTATTCCTAAAATTTCCGACTACGCCGAATGACCTTCTAGCTGGAAATTTATACTTCCCTACAGTGTAAAAAAGTAATCCTTTAAGCATTTTATAGGGAAATTTACAAATTATATTTTCGAATCAAATAAGTCGGCGTACAGCTCCACGCATGGCAGTAGCTATTAATCAAATAACTGCCGTACGGTGAAAAGTCTTTATTATTAGGGTCATATAATTCCCAGAACGTATCTGCACCGTCATGGATCATTTCACCCCAGTACGCTTTTAGCTGTTCAACTGCCTTTTCTTTTTCGCCTACTATAATAAGTGCTTCCACTAAGTAATGGTACATATACGGTGTTGTGAGGACAATCTCAGGTTTCTCTGACAATAGACGGTTCATAAGCTGACGATTTTCCTCTGGCTCTAGTACCTCCGCCAATGCCATCCAAATCTGGCTTGCCCACGAAATTTGTTTTTCTGCTCCGCTTACGAAAAAGCCTTTTTCTTCGTCCCATAGATGGGTAATCGTTGCCGTTACAATCTCCTGCAGACGCTCTTCTAAGAAAGCCTGCTTGTCGCTGCCCAACACCTTTGCCATTTCAATTGCCCGCTTGATCGCATGAATAAGCACAGCCTGCGAAGGAGCTTGCTTGTTTAATTCCTGGTGCCAATCAATAAATGACCACCACGATTTATCATCCTTTACAATATTGTGCTCATCTAATCGTTCTAATGCGAGCTCAATTTGACGATAAGCACTAGGCCATAGCTCCACTAGCGTCTCTTTGTCGTTCGTCGCAAAGTAATAGTCATGCAATGTTGTTGAAAATAGCAGTGAATAGTCAAATAAGTATATGTCATCTGGAATTAATGATGGCGCAATAAATACATTTGCCATAATTTTTCCTCTATCATCCGGCACACCTGCAAATAAATATAAGCAGCGTTTTACTAAATCATTATTTTGGAATGTCTCGTAATTTGCTAATGCCTGAAGCCGTAAATCGCCGAGCCATAAACGACGGTCGCGCTTCGGTCCATCCTCAAATACATCCTGCATGCAATCCTGCAGCGTTTTAATGCTCACCTGATCAATCTGAGCCAGCAACGAATCCTTATGCTGAAGTGGAATAACACGGGATGGATCAGCCGATGTCACTGTTTGGCATTGTATATCATCGAATGCGACACGATATTTTCGCGATGTATCCAACACTTCAAATTTAATATAACGGAAGCTATAACGGCGTGGTAATTCGATACGAGCTGGCAGCACATCCACATAAATCGTTTCTTCCTGCAGCCATGAACTGCTTAACCAACCGTCATATTCTGAAAATGGCTCTGCCATTTCAACTGGCATTTCACCGAATGTTAATTTAAGACTAAGAGGTGCATCAGGCGGACTGCCAACCGGTCTAATTTTCATGGATACATAGCCAACCTGGTGCGTACCAAAATCAAGGATAAATTCATCTCCCTTACCATAGGACTGTCCTGCTTGGGATTCAATGGCTTGCGCTCGCCAGCCATGGATAACGGCTGGATCCGCTACTACCTCTACAAAGTTTTGCGGCATTACCGTTTCTCTTACTAGCTCTGGCTTTAATTGTTCAGACTTTGCGATAAAGTCTTCATTACGATCAATTACCAAATCATTCATTATTTGAGTTTGTGCTTCGTTTGCCATAAGTATTCCTCCCCGTCTTAGCCTTTTTGCATTATCAGCTTTCTATTCCTAAAACAAATACTGAACACTTTAGTAGTATTCAGTATTTGTTTTATGCTTTGATTTACATTGGCTAGAACTTTACTTCACAGATCCCGCTGTCATACCTGCCACGATTTTCTTGTTGAAGAAAATAAATAGGACGAGTGGCGGAATCGAGATTAACACGATATTTGTAAATAACAGATTCCACTGCGTATTGTACATGCTTGAGAAGTTATACAACGTAAGCTGAATAGTTGCATTTTTGGCACCTGGATAAAAGTAA
>NZ_JASATP010000078.1:0-19821 GCF_038440375.1 Bacillus sp. OTU530 | reverse complement strand
GCAAAAACGTAAATAATCTTCTTTTTTATCATACAATAGACATAACTAGCTTCATTTGTACAAGAAACTTGCATACTGTTTGCTAAAAAATGTATATTGAAAAAGAACATCTCTTAATAGAGGAGGAACAAGAATGGAAGTTGTGTCTCAGCAGATACACCGTCTAGAAGGATTGACTGTGCATATCATTCCAACCGTTAAGTATAAAACAAATACGCTTGTGCTTCGCATGAAGGCGCCGCTTTCGGAGGAAAATGTCACCTACCGCGCCATTTTACCATATGTTCTGCAAAGCGGAACAAAGCAACATCCATCTGTTAAAAGTATTCGCCAATATGTAGAGGATTTGTATGGCGCTGCATTAGCTGTTGATGTGAATAAAAAGGGCGAAGAGCATATTATCTCAATTTATATGGATGTTGCCAATGAGACATATCTGCAAGATGCACCTCCTTTGTTGGAGAAAACTGTGGCGATGCTTGCGGATGTTTTGTTGCACCCCGCAGAAGAGAATGGTGCTTTTGTTGCATCAATTGTGGAAAGCGAAAAACGCGCACTTTTGCAGCGGATTGAATCAGCGTTTGATGATAAAATGCGCTACGCAAATCAACGTCTTATTGAGGAAATGTGCAAGGAAGAGCCGTATCGCCTTAGTCCAAATGGTCAGGAGGAGGCTGTGTCTTCCATTACGCCGCAATCATTGTATGAATATTATAAGAAAGCTTTGTCAGAAGATGAAATTGACTTATATATCGTTGGCGATGTGAAGGAGAATGCGCTGCAACTTGTAGAAAAATATTTTTCTATCCCGGTGCGGCAGCAGCAACGGAAACAAACAGCTCAGTCTGCAGCCCCTAGGCAGGAGCGCGAGGTAGTGGAAAAGCAGGATTTAAAGCAAAGTAAGTTGCATATTGGCTATCGTACACATATTACATACAAAGATAATGATTATTTTGCACTCCAAGTATTTAATGGCTTATTTGGCGGCTTTGCCCACTCTAAGCTTTTCCGAAATGTGCGGGAGAAGCATAGTCTTGCCTATTATGCAGCTTCTCGGTACGAGAGCCACAAAGGAATCCTATTTGTGATGTCAGGAATTGAAGCGCAAAATTATGAAAAAGCAGTGAACATCATCGGGGAGCAACTGACGGCGATGCGAAATGGCGATTTTACAGAGGAAGATCTGTCTCAAACAAAAGCGGTTATTAAAAATCAAATTCTAGAGACTCTTGATACACCGCGTGGATTGATTGAATTATTATACCATGATGTTGTTGCTGATTATAAACGCCCGATGGACACGTGGTTTGGTGATGTAGATCGTGTAACGCGAGATGAAATTATAGCAGTTGCTAATAAAATTGGGTTAGATACGATTTACTTATTGCAAGGATCGGAGGAGGCATAGCATGGAGAAAATTGAATATGGACAGCTGAAGGAGCAGCTGTATTATGAAAAGCTGCCGAACGGTCTTGAGGTATATATTTTGCCAAAGAGCGGCTTTAATAAAACATATGCGACCTTTACGACAAAATACGGCTCAATTGATAATGAGTTTATACCGCTTGGCAAGGATGAAAAGCTGCATGTTCCAGATGGTATTGCCCACTTTTTAGAACATAAGCTGTTTGAGAAAGAAGATCGGGATGTGTTCCAAGATTTTGGGAAGCAGGGGGCATCCTCCAATGCATTTACATCCTTTACGCGCACGGCGTATCTATTCTCCTGCACTTCAAATGTAGAAGTGAACTTACAAACACTTCTCGATTTTGTACAGGATCCATATTTTACGGAGCAAACCGTCGAAAAGGAAAAGGGGATTATCGGACAGGAAATTCAAATGTATCAAGACAATGCAGACTGGCGCTTATACTTTGGATTGATTGAAAGTTTATATCAAAAACATCCGGTTAAGATTGATATTGCTGGTACCATTCAGTCGATCAGCCAGATTACAAAAGATTTACTGTACGAATGCTACCGTACGTTTTATCATCCGAGCAATATGCTGCTGTTTATTGTCGGTCCAATTGATCCAGAGAAAATGATGCAGCTTGTACGCGACAATCAAGCCAATAAACCGTATACGGATCAGCCGAGCATTGAGCGCTTCTTCGAGGAGGAGCCGGAAGAGGTAAGTGAAAAGAAAACGGTTATTCAAATGACGGTACAAACACCGAAATGCTTAGTAGGCATTAAAACGAAGCAATCTGGGAAAACAGGCCGCGAGCTGCTGAAATTTGAAATTGCAACAACGCTGCTCATGGATTATTTATTTGGAAGAAGCTCTGATAACTATGAGCGTCTTTACCAGGACGGTTTGATTGATGATACATTTTCCTATGATTACACAGCAGAAAGCAATTTTGGATTTGCGATGGTTGGGGGCGATACGAAACAACCAGATGAGCTTGCAGAGCGTTTGCGTTCTATTTTACTCGATACAAATTATGAAGGGCTATCAGAGGAGACGCTAAGCCGTGTGAAAAAGAAAAAGATTGGCGGTGTTTTGCGTTCGCTGAATTCCCCGGAATTCATTGCCAACCAATTTACACGTTATGCGTTTAACGGTTCTAGCTTATTTGATGCTTTGCCAATTCTAGAGGAAATTACCATCGATGATTTAAAGGCAGCTGCACAAGAATTTATTAATGAGCAGCGAATGAGTATTTGCCAGGTTGTTCCGAAGCGATAAAAAAGCATCCTTCCTTTAGGATGCTTTTTTTTTTACAATTTAAGAAAGTATAAATTTCTAGCTGGATGCCAATTCGACGTGGCGAGAAATTTTAGGAATAAAGGATAAGAGCAACTACGCCTCTGTCTTCGCCCAAAGGCAGGGCTCGCCAATGGCGAGTTTTCTTTAGGAGCATATGCTCCCTCATGAGCAAAACAAGGTGATTGTGCTCTTTTTATAAAAAATGGAGGAATGTACAATGGGGAAATATGCATTAATTACAGGAGCGAGCGGCGGCATTGGCTCTGCAGTTGCACATCGACTGGCGGCTGATGGCTATTCATTATATTTGCATTATCATCACAATGAAAATGCTGTAAGAAAGCTGCAGCAGGAGCTTGCTTCCAAGCACATTGGGGTTACGCTCGTTCAGGCGGACTTAACTGACCGGGACGGGGCAGAAGCATTGTGGAGTTCTGTGACGCATGAATTGGATGCAATTGTCTATACAGCTGGGAAAAGTGTGTTTGGGCTTGTGACGGATGTTACAAATGAAGAGTTAGCGCAGATGACACATCTGCAGCTGACAAATGTATATAAGTTAGTGAATCTGGCTCTGCCTGCAATGATTCGCCGCCGCACAGGCGGTGTCGTGATTATTTCTTCCATTTGGGGTCAGATTGGAGCATCCTGCGAGGTTTTATATTCGATGCTCAAGGGAGGGCAAAACACCTATGTGAAGGCGATAGCAAAAGAAATCGCGCTAAGCGGCATCCGGGTAAATGCTGTTGCTCCCGGTGCGATTGATACAGAGATGCTCCGGATATTTTCAGAAGACGAAACAAGAGCTCTTGCGGATGACATTCCGCTCGGTAGACTCGGGGTTCCGGAAGAAATTGCGAATACCGTATCTTTTTTATTATCAAAGGAGGCTTCTTATATTACAGGGCAAATTATTGGAGTGAACGGCGGATGGCATTGTTGATACATAAAAACGAAGAAACTGACGCATAGTAAGAGTGAACCAATCATTACTTTTACAAAGGGGTGCATTGTAATGTCAGTATTAGACAATTGGGATCAATGGAAAGGTTTTCTAGGAGAGCGTTTAAATGCTGCAGAGGGCAAAAATTTTGACGGCAATTCTATTAATGAAATGGCATACCGCATCGGCGACTATTTGGCAAACGAAGTAGAAGCCCGCAATCCAGAAGAGCGCGTGTTAGCAGATCTTTGGAAAGTGGCGGACGAGCAGGAGCAACATACGATTGCTAACCTAATGCTTAAGATTGTACAACATAAGTAAGAAAGAAGAGAGGCGCTGTCCTCTCTTTTTCTTATGGTGTGAGATCCAGTTTTTTCAAGTATGTATACATTTGAAGAGGCAGATAGCATAATTTAACTTTCCTATTGATATAAAATCATATAATATAGAGTACGTAGATGTAAAGCGGGGAGGCTAGAAGATGATTGAATGGTATTTCGAGTATGAAATTCATAAGAATCGCCCTGGTTTGCTTGGTGACGTGGCTTCCTTAATAGGAATGCTGGGCATTAATATTGTAACGATTAACGGGGTGGACAATTCCCGGCGAGGACTGCTGCTTATATGTGATAATCAGGAGCAGATTACAAGGCTTGAATCAATTCTTAACACAATGGACAACATAACAGTAACGAAATATCGTCAGCCAAAACTTCGAGATCGGCTTGCTGTCCGGCATGGAAGATATATCCAAAGGGATGCGGATGATAAGAAAACATTTCGATTTGTGCGTGATGAACTTGGGTTGCTTGTTGATTTTATGGCCGAATTGATGAAAAAGGAAGGTCATAAGGTGATCGGCATTCGCGGGATGCCTCGTGTTGGAAAAACAGAGTCCATTGTAGCCGCAAGCGTGTGTGCAAATAAGCGTTGGATTTTCGTCTCCTCGACACTCATTAAACAAACTGTGCGCAGTCAGCTTATTCAAGATGAGTATAATGAGAACAATATTTTTATTTTGGACGGTATTGTTTCCACAAAAAGGGCAAACGAACGGCATTGGCAGCTCGTGAGGGAAATTATGAGCCTCCCAGCCACAAAGGTAATTGAGCATCCGGACATTTTTGTAGGTCAATCAGAGTATACAATGGATGATATTGATTACATTATCGAGTTAAGGAATAGTGATGATGAAGAAATTAAGTACGATCTAGTGGACGACATTGAGCTGGATAAGAAAAATAACTTTTCCATGTTTGATTTTTAGGTACATATCGAGGTGTTATCAGTGACAGAACTAGGACAAAAGCTCAGGGAAGCAAGAGAAGCAAAAGGCCTTTCTCTTGATCAACTGCAGGAAATGACAAAAATTCAAAAGCGTTATTTGGTCAGCATTGAGGAAGGAAATTACGACGCACTGCCAGGGGAATTTTACGTTCGTGGCTTTATTAAACAGTATGCGGAAACTGTTGGACTCGACCCGGAGGCGATTGCACAGGAGCATTTCGGAAGGATGCCTGTAACACCAACGCAGGATGTGCCGCTCCGCTCACAACAACCGAGAGAAACGGTATCGCGCAACGCTTCTTCCAAGATTATGGATCATATGCCGAAAATGTTTATTGCATTGCTTGTTATAGCTGTTGGAGTCGGGATTTGGCTTACTGCACAGCTTTTCGCAAAGCCGTCGGAACATCAAGCAGAAAAAGTGACGCCGAGCTCCGACGCCCAAGTACAGGAGGCAAAGGATTCCACTTTAGGCAAACAGCAAGAGGAGCCTAAGGAAGAAAAAGCGAAGACGGAAAAAACACAGCCGGCTCAGGAGCCTGTGCAAGAACTAAAGGCAGTCCAAACATCGGGAAAGACTACTACGATGGAGCTTCGTAATAACAAAGGATTTACTGTGGAGATTACCGCTAAAGGACCATGCTACATCGATATTAAGAATGGTGCAGGAAAGATGTTTTACAGCGGTACGTTAAATGAGGGTGAAAGCCATCAGCAGGATATGTCAGCCGAAGAAGCTGTTCGTTTGAACATCGGAAGTTCGCCAAATGCTGACATCAAAATTAATGGTCAAGCCGTTGCTTATCCGCAGGATCCGAAAGAGTTTTATCATCAAATTTTGCTTATTAAAAATTTGAGTGTATCACAGGCAGGGCAACCTGCTCAACAATAGTCATCATTGCGATGACTTTTTTTCAATGAATAACCGCTTTACATATGATGGAGGAATAGTTGTGAACTTGCCAAATAAAATTACTGTTTCAAGAATTGCTTTAATCCCGGTATTTCTACTTGTGATGCTTGTCCCCTTTGATTGGGGGGTGTATACGATCGGGGCTGTTGTTTTGCCCATACAGCATTTCGTAGGGGCGCTTATCTTCATCATTGCGTCTGCTACAGATTGGGTAGATGGATACTATGCACGTAAATACAATCTTGTTACAAACTTAGGGAAATTCCTTGACCCGCTCGCTGATAAGCTTCTTGTATCGGCGGCCTTAGTTGCACTCGTAGATCTTCATTACATATATGCTTGGATTGCAATTCTTATCATTACAAGAGAGTTTGCTGTTACAGGCTTGCGGTTGCTGCTCGCGGAAACTGGTGAGGTAGCGGCAGCCAAAATGTTGGGGAAAATAAAGATGTGGACGCAGGTTGTTGCAATTTCTGCTTATTTGCTTCATAATGTTCCGTTGCAATGGCTGCCATTCTCTCTTGCGGATGTATCTATGGCAGTTGCTGTTGTATTTACCGTTTTATCAGGATGGGATTATTTTGTGAAAAATAAGGCTGTTTTTGCAAATTCAAAATAGGGGGGTATCGGGATGAATGCGGAAATTATTGCAGTCGGAACCGAGCTCTTGCTCGGTCAAATTTTAAATACGAATGCGCAGTTCTTATCTCAAAAACTAGCAGCAATTGGCATGAATATGTACTACCAAACAGTAGTCGGTGACAATGCCGATCGTTTACGTTCTGCCATTGAGACAGCACAGCAGCGAGCTGATATTCTTATTTTTACTGGAGGTCTTGGGCCGACAAAGGACGATTTGACGAAGGAAACGATTGCCTTGGCTGTAGGAGGCTCGCTTGTCTATAACGATGATGCTCTTAGATCCATTGAAGAATACTATGCACGAACAGGGCGTACATTTACAGAGAATAATAAGAAGCAGGCGCTTGTACTCGAAGGTAGCGTTGTATTCCCTAATGATCATGGTATGGCACCGGGAATGGGCTTACGTCGAGATAACAAGACATATATTTTGCTACCAGGTCCGCCTAAGGAAATGAGACCGATGTATGACAGCTATGTGGAGCCTTTTTTACTTCCCCTTACCTCGAAGGAAACCTTGCATTCCCGTGTGCTTCGCTTTTTCGGTATCGGAGAATCACAGTTGGAGGAAACACTGCAGGATTTAATTGATACACAAACGAACCCAACCATTGCTCCTCTTGCTGCAGAGGGTGAGGTGACGCTTCGTCTAACGGCCAAGCATGCTTCAAAGGATGAAGCAAACAGATTAATAGATAATGTGGAACGGGCGATATTAGACAGAGTAGGCGAATTCTTTTACGGCTATGATCAAGATTCGTTGCAAGGAAAGCTAGTTTCCTTGCTAAAGAAAAAAGGAATGACGCTGGCATCTGCGGAAAGCTTAACGGGTGGGCTGTTCAGTGAGAAAATCACAGAAGTAGCAGGCGTATCCTCTTTCTTTTACGGGGGAGTTATTTGCTATAGCAACGAAGTGAAGCAGCATGTGCTAGGTGTACCTGCTGGCGTCCTGGAAACAGACGGAGCGGTCAGTGAAGCTTCCGCAGCTTTGCTTGCTGAAAATGTCAGCAAACTGTTGAAGGCGGACATTGGGATTAGCTTTACGGGCGTGGCCGGACCTGGGGAACTAGAAGGGAAACCGCCTGGTACAGTGTTTGTCGGGATTGCGGGAAAAGGTATGAAAACGTTAGTAGTTCCTCTCAAGCTATGGGGAACAAGGCAGCAAATACGAGAACGTGCGATGAGATACGGCATGTATCATTTATATAAAAAGCTAGAAGGTTAGTCCATCTAGCTTTTTCTTTTTCTCTAGGGAAAACAGAGTAACAGAAAGAGGAAAAATAAAGAAACGAATGAATGTTCGATTTTTAGTGGCATTTTTAAATAAAAACAAGTATAATAAAGATAGTCATAGAACAAAGGAGGAAATCTAGTGAGTGATCGTCAAGCAGCGTTAGAAATGGCGTTAAAGCAAATAGAGAAGCAATTTGGGAAAGGTTCCATTATGAAGCTTGGAGAGCAGTCCGAGCGTAAAATTTCCACTGTACCGAGTGGATCATTAGCATTGGACGTAGCACTTGGAGTCGGCGGATTTCCCCGCGGTCGTATCATCGAAGTGTACGGACCGGAAAGCTCGGGTAAAACAACAGTAGCACTTCATGCGATTGCAGAAGTACAGGCGCGCGGTGGACAGGCGGCCTTTATTGATGCGGAGCATGCGCTTGATCCGGTATATGCACAAAAATTAGGAGTAAATATCGATGAACTGCTTCTTTCTCAGCCGGACACTGGTGAGCAAGGGTTAGAAATCGCAGAAGCATTGGTTCGCAGCGGCGCGATTGATATTATTGTTGTCGACTCTGTAGCGGCCCTTGTTCCGAAAGCGGAAATTGAAGGAGACATGGGAGATGCTCACGTTGGTTTGCAGGCACGTTTAATGTCCCAAGCGCTTCGTAAATTGTCAGGTGCCATCAATAAATCCAAAACGATTACAATTTTTATCAACCAAATCCGTGAAAAAGTAGGCGTAATGTTCGGTAACCCTGAAACAACTCCTGGGGGTCGCGCGCTTAAGTTTTACGCGACAGTACGTTTAGAAGTGCGCCGCGCTGAGCAATTAAAGCAAGGCAATGATATTGTGGGGAATAAAACAAAAATTAAAGTTGTGAAAAATAAGGTAGCTCCTCCGTTTCGTCAAGCAGACGTGGATATTATGTATGGAGAAGGGATTTCCAAAGAAGGGGAAGCTCTCGACATGGCAGCGGAACTGGATATCGTGCAAAAGAGCGGAGCTTGGTATTCCTACAATGAGGAACGCCTTGGACAAGGGCGCGAAAATTCAAAAACCTTCTTAAAAGAAAATAAAGAAATTCTTAATGAGATTTCATTCAAAATTCGTGAGCACTATGGCATCGATTCTGATGCGCCGCGTACGGTTACAGAAACAGAAGACGATGATTTTTCACTTTTAGAGGACTAAAGGGTAAAAAGGCACAGCAATGTGTCTTTTTTTATTGCTTTCAGTATGGTTTTTAGCTGGTTTTTCGTCTGGAGAACGTGTCAAACGTTTATAGGTAAAGAAAGTAAAAGGATGCAACCCTTGACAATGAAAATAGCGCCCGATACAATAAGAATGTATATTCTTTTCTAACCTTACAGTTCTCTTGAAAAAGAAGGATTGTAATTCCGGACAAGACCCGCCAGACGGTGTTTTAGTTCCGAGCTTTAAACTATGACCTTATAAGGTGTCAATTTTAATGAAAATGAAAAGGGTCCTAAAAAAGGACAGCACGTCATTTATTGTACATTGAGACATGATAATGTACATGCCGGCAATCTTTTCCTATTCATAGCAAGAGGAGGTGAATTTATGAGCATAGTTGTGGCACTCATCTCCATTTTGCTTGCCGCTATCGTCGGTGCAGTTGTTGGATTTTTTGTTCGAAAATCCATTGCGGAAGCGAAGATTAACGGTGCTACCAATGCTGCGAAGCAAATTGTCGAAGAGGCAAGGCGTGAAGGAGAGGCATTGAAGAAAGAAGCGCTGTTAGAAGCAAAGGATGAAATTCATACACTTCGTACAGAAGCGGAATTAGAGATTCGAGATCGAAGAAGTGAGTTGCAAAAACAAGAAAATCGTCTAATGCAAAAGGAGGAGAACCTCGATCGCAAGGATGAATCGCTTGATAAACGCGAGCAGTTGCTTGAAAAGAAAGAGGATTCTCTAACACTCAGACAACAGCAGATTGAAGAGTTGGAAAGCAAAGTGGGAGAGTTGGTCCAAAGGCAACAAGACGAGTTAGAGCGTATCTCAAGCTTAACGCGAGAGGAAGCGCGCGCGATTATTTTAGAAAAGGTAGAAAACGAGCTTTCGCATGAAAGTGCCGTTATGATTAAGGAAAGCGAAGTGCGGGCGAAGGAAGAGGCTGACAAAAGAGCGAAGGAAATTTTGTCAATGGCGATTCAACGCTGCGCAGCTGACCATGTTGCAGAAACAACGGTTTCTGTTGTAAACCTTCCAAACGATGAAATGAAGGGTCGTATCATTGGTCGTGAAGGACGGAATATCCGTACGCTAGAAACGCTTACAGGTATTGATTTAATTATTGATGATACACCAGAAGCAGTTATTTTATCAGGTTTTGATCCAATTCGTCGTGAAACAGCCCGTATTGCGCTAGATAAGCTGGTGCAAGATGGACGCATTCATCCGGCCCGTATCGAGGAGATGGTTGAAAAATCGAGACGTGAGGTGGATGAATACATCCGTGAAGTGGGTGAACAAACAACGTTTGAAGTGGGTGTACATGGATTGCATCCTGATTTAATCAAGATTTTAGGTCGTCTGAAATTTAGAACGAGCTACGGTCAAAATGTGTTAAAGCATTCTATGGAGGTTGCATATCTAGCGGGACTTATGGCAGCTGAACTTGGTGAGGACGAAAAGCTGGCACGCCGGGCTGGATTGCTGCACGATATCGGAAAAGCTATTGACCATGAGGTTGAAGGCAGCCATGTTGAAATTGGCGTGGAGCTTGCAACGAAATATAAAGAGCATCCGATCGTGATTAACGCAATTGCATCTCACCACGGTGATACAGCACCTACATCTGTCATTGCCGTGCTCGTTGCAGCAGCAGATGCATTGTCTGCAGCACGACCAGGGGCAAGAAGTGAAACGCTGGAAAATTATATTCGCCGCCTAGAGAAGCTTGAAGAGATTTCAGAGTCCTATGAAGGTGTGGAAAAATCATATGCTATTCAAGCTGGACGCGAGGTTCGTATTCTCGTTAAGCCTGATGCCATTGATGATCTTGAAGCGCACCGCTTAGCACGTGATATTCGTAAACGCATTGAAAATGAGCTTGATTACCCAGGACATATTAAAGTAACGGTAATCCGTGAAACGCGTGCGGTTGAATATGCTAAATAAAACAGATCGTGATTTATGCTGATAGGCAGAAGACAGTGATCGGAAATGAAGTGGTCTCGCACCACTTTATTTTTTTGCACTTTAAGCGAGCTGTATCTGCTTTTCTTATTAGCAGGAAAGTATAAAAACAAGGCCGATGTGAGAAAGGGTTGCAACAATGAGAATTTTATTTGTAGGGGACGTTGTCGGTTCCTCTGGAAGACAGATGATTCAGGACTACGTTCCAAAATTAAAAAAGAAGTACTCGCCAACGGTCACTATTATAAATGGTGAAAATGCGGCTGGTGGGCGCGGGATTACTGAAAAAATTTACCGGAGTTTTTTAGAAGCGGGCGCTCAAGCTGTGACGCTAGGTAATCATGCGTGGGATAATCGTGAAATATTTGAATTTATAGATAACGCCAAGTATTTAGTAAGACCAGCGAACTTTCCGGAAGGTACACCGGGAAAAGGGCTCATTTTCTTAAATTGTAATGGTATAGAGGTTGCTATCATTAATTTGCAGGGAAGAACCTTTTTGCCACCGCTTGATTGTCCATTTAAAAAGGTCGATGATTTGATTGCACAAGCAAAGAAGAGAACTTCTATTATCTTTATCGATTTTCATGCGGAGGCAACAAGTGAAAAGCAGGCACTTGGATGGTATGTAGACGGAAGAGCTACAGCTGTTGTCGGAACGCATACGCATGTACAAACAGCGGATAACCGGATCTTACCAAACGGTACGGCGTATATTACGGATGTGGGAATGACGGGGCCGTATGATGGGATATTGGGAATGGAACGTGGAGCTGTTTTGAAAAAGTTTTTAACAGCGCTGCCGGTACGATTCGAGGTGGCAGAAGGCCGTACTCAGCTTAGCGCGGTTCTCATTGATGTAAATCCATCGACAGGCAAAGCGAGCAGAATTGAACGTATTTTGCTGAATGATGACCAAACATTTTTTGAGTAACAAGCCGTTAGAGGGATTTTGAGTGATCATGAACGGTCGTGATGTCCGTTGTCTGCGATAGCTCGGAATGGCTGCTATAGAAGCAAAAAACAGTTTATGTCAACATTTCTTAAAAGTAGACAATAAATTGTTAGAATAGACAATATATTAAAATTTTTTCGAAAACTTCCGATGGATAAGCAGGAATATGAAAACCTCCTCGTGAATATAAGTAAAGTGAACTCAATAACCGCTTATAACTTTGAAAGAAAAACGAGGAGGAAACGACGAATGGAGATATTAAAAGTTAAAGCAACTTCGGTCCCTAATTCTGTAGCTGGTGCACTTGCCGGTGTGATTCGTGAGCGCGGCTCCGCAGAAATCCAAGCCATTGGCGCTGGTGCATTAAATCAGGCTGTGAAGGCAGTAGCGATCGCAAGAGGATTTGTAGCACCAAGCGGAGTTGACTTGATTTGTATTCCTGCTTTTACTGATATTATGATTGATGGCGAAGAACGGACTGCGATCAAGCTTATCATTGAACCTCGTTAATTTTAACAGCCTGTTTGCTGAAGCAAACGGGCTGTTTTCTATATGAAAGGAGATTAAAATGGTAGTCTTTGATGCACACTGTGATGTACTGTGGCAAATATGGCAAAGGAAAAGAAGAGCTGCTTTTAACAAAGATGATTCTTTGCACGTTACTCTTGAAGGTCTCAAAAAAGGAAAAGGAAAGCTGCAATGCTTTGCTGTCTATGTTCCGGAAGAGGTGCCTCACGAGCAGCGTTTTGAGATTGCTCTAGAAATGATTCATATTTTCTACGAAGATATTTTAAAGCAGCATCCAGAAATGAAACTTGTTTCAACAAGAAAAGACATCTTAGCGCTTCAAGAAGAAGAGATAGGAGCACTTTTGACATTAGAAGGCTGCGATGCGATCGGCAGCAGCTTAACGCGTTTGCAAACTTTATATCGTTTAGGTGTGCGCTCTGTTGGATTAACCTGGAATTATGCGAACGCGGTAGCAGATGGTGCACTAGAGACGAGAGGAGCAGGGCTATCCGATTTTGGGAAGCAGGTCGTACAACAGTTGAACGAATACCGCTTATGGACAGATGTCTCCCATTTGTCAGAACGGGGATTTTGGGATGTGATGCAACTCGCTCATTTTCCAATTGCCTCTCATTCTAATTGCTATTCGCTTTGCCCGCATCCTCGAAACTTAAAGGATGAACAAATTCGTGCGTTGATTGCACGAAACGGAAGGATTGGTATTACGTTTGTGCCCATGTTTTTGACAGAGGGGGGACCTGCTGCGATTACGCATATCCTACAGCACCTAGAGCATATATGCTCATTAGGGGGGGAGCACCATGTTGGATTTGGTTCGGATTTTGATGGTATTACAGAAACTGTACATAATCTCGGAAGATATGCAGAATATGAAAACTTAAAAAATGAACTAGTTAAGCACTATAAAGAAGAGCAGGTTCATTCTTTTTTATATGGGAATTTTATGAGGGGCGTAACATTTTAACTTACCATTATACTAAAACTAGCCTGCTGAATGTGGGATTGTAATAAACTTTAAAAAAATGTTAATAAATTTATGTCAAATTATTGCATTTTTTTGTCAAGAGGTCTAGAATTGTAAACGAATTAGGACTATGCAAAAATCCTATCAAATTAGAACAGGTATAATTTGTATACATTGTAGTTTCTTTTTTTAGAAAGTGGTAAACTGGAAGAGTAATAAAATACACTACAATGAATGCAATCCAAAGGGGTGTAGGAGATGATTAGTCAACTTTCCTGGAAAGTTGGGGGACAGCAAGGTGAAGGTATTGAAAGTACGGGGGAAATTTTCTGTATTGCACTAAACCGCCTAGGATACTACCTGTACGGCTATCGCCATTTCTCATCACGCATTAAAGGCGGTCATACGAACAATAAAATTAGAGTAAGCACAACAGATGTTCGTTCAATCTCTGATGACTTAGATATACTGGTAGCTTTTGATCAGGAAACAATTGATGTGAACTTCCATGAATTGCGTGACGGTGGTATTGTTGTAGCAGACGCCAAATTTAATCCAACAATTCCAGAGAGCGCTACGGTATCTTTGTATGCGGTTCCATTCACAGATATGGCTACGGAGCTAGGTACGTCTCTTATGAAAAACATGGTTGCTGTTGGAGCTTCAAGCGCTGTTTTAGGCTTAGATGAGAATGTGTATGTGAAAGTGGTAGAAGAAATTTTTGGCCGCAAAGGGAAGCAAGTTGTGGACAAGAATATGGAAGCTATTAAACGCGGTTCTCAATACATGAAAGAACTGCTTGGAGATAAAGTAAGCTTAATGCAATTAGAGAAGGCTGATGGCAATCAGCGCATGTTCATGATTGGTAATGATGCAATCGCATTCGGGGCACTAGCTGGCGGAGCCCGCTTTATGGCTGCGTACCCAATCACCCCTGCTTCTGAAATTATGGAATATTTGATTAAAAAGCTTCCGAAAGTAGGCGGTACTGTTATTCAAACGGAAGATGAGATTGCAGCCTGTACAATGGCAATCGGTGCGAACTACGGTGGCGTACGGACATTGACAGCGTCTGCAGGACCGGGTCTATCCCTTATGATGGAGGCAATTGGTTTATCTGGAATCACAGAAACACCGTTAGTTATTGTAGATACACAACGCGGAGGTCCAAGTACGGGACTCCCTACAAAACAAGAGCAATCTGACTTAATGGCGATGATTTACGGTACGCATGGAGAAATTCCAAAGGTAGTTATCGCGCCAAGTACAGTAGAAGAGGCATTTTATGATGCTGTGGAAGCGTTTAATATTGCTGAAGAATACCAATGTCCGGTTATTCTTTTAACAGATTTACAATTATCCCTAGGAAAACAAACGGCACAGCCGTTAGATTATAATAAAATTCAAATTCGCCGCGGAAAGCTGGACTTAAATGCGCAGCCGGAAAAACAAGGAAAAGAGTACTTCAAGCGTTATGAAGTGACTCAGGATGGCATTTCTCCACGTGTGATTCCTGGAACAAAAAATGGTATTCACCACGTAACAGGTGTAGAGCATGCAGAAACAGGAAAGCCATCTGAATCAGCAGCTAATCGTATCGCCCAAATGGATAAACGTATGCGGAAGCTAGATAGTTTACGTTCTAAATTTGACACCCCTGTATTTAAAAATGCAAAGCACGAGGAAGCAGACGTCCTGCTAGTCGGTTTTAACTCCACGCGCGGGACAATCGAAGAAGCGATGGAGCGTTTAGAGCAATCTGGCTTGAAAGTAAATCATGCCCATATTCGCCTAATTCATCCATTCCCGAAACAGGAGCTTCTGCCGCTTGTGCAAAATGCAAAGAAAGTGGTTGTTGTAGAAAACAACGCGACTGGACAACTTGCAAACATTATTAAAATGAACCTTGGCCATGGCGAGAAGATTTCCAGCTTCTTAAAGTATGATGGAAATCCATTCCTGCCAAAAGAAATCTACAACGAATGCAAAAAAGGGGTTGTTTTAAATGGCAACGTTTAAAGAGTTTCGCAATGATGTAAAACCAAACTGGTGTCCAGGCTGCGGAGATTTCTCCGTGCAAGCTGCAATTCAACGTGCCGCTGCAAATGCAGGCTTGGAGCCTGAGCAAATGGCAGTTGTGTCCGGTATCGGATGTTCTGGCCGTATCTCTGGTTACATCAACTCGTATGGCTTCCACGGCATTCATGGTCGTGCTCTTCCAATTGCGCAGGGCGTGAAAATGGCGAACCGAGATTTAACAGTGATTGCTGCGGGTGGCGACGGGGATGGTTTTGCGATTGGTATGGGCCATACAATTCATGCGATTCGTCGTAATATTGATTTAACATATATTGTCATGGATAACCAAATCTATGGTTTGACAAAAGGACAAACATCTCCGCGAAGCAGTTCTGGCTTCAAAACAAAGAGTACGCCACAAGGGTCTATTGAACCTGCATTGTCTGTTATGGAAATGGCCTTAACAGCAGGTGCGACTTTTGTAGCGCAAAGCTTCTCCAGTGATTTGAAGGAATTAACACAAATCATTGAAGCTGGGATTAACCATAAAGGATTTTCTTTAATTAATGTGTTTAGTCCATGTGTAACATATAACAAGGTGAACACATATGACTGGTTCAAAGAAAATTTAAAACGATTAAGCACGGTAGAAGGCTATGATTCATCTAACCGTATGATGGCAATGCAGACATTGATGGAAAACGATGGTCTTGTCACTGGTATTATCTATCAGAATAAGCAGCAGCCTTCTTACCAAGAGCTTATCAAAGGATATAGCGAGCAGCCTCTGTCTCAAGCAAACCTTTCTTTAGACAAAGACATGTTTAATGAGCTTGTAGCAGAATTTATGTAAGCGAGGAAGCCTCTCTGGTGACAGGGGGGCTTTTGTATACCACTGTGGGAAAGTATAAATTTCCTAGCTAGAAGACAATTCGACGTGGCTAGACATTCTAGAAATACAGTATAAGGGCAACTAAGCTTCTGTTTTCGCCTAAGGGTAGGGCTCGCCACTCGACGAGTTTCTTTAAGGAATTTCATATTGTAGTAAACCTTTCTATCAGATTTTGCTGAAAGAGTACCCCTACTTCTAAGCGTAGCGTAGGTGGGGGTAATTCAAATTGGGGAAGTTCAAAATGACAGAAATGTAACGGAAACTTATAGGTGTTTGTATTGTTATAAACTTGTCTTAAGATGCAGTGATCGACAAAGCCCCTCTATATTGTTTAATTAGGTCAAACGCTTTATACTATAATAATGTGTGCAAAAGAAACAAGGTGCACGATAGTATGCAAAGAAATTGGATATGGAGGGAGATTCGTCGTGAACGAACAACAACGATTGCAAAGTCAACAAGTGAATTCTTCGGACAAAAAATCCGATCAGGATTACAGCAAATATTTTGAGAAAGTGTATCAGCCGCCTTCTTTAAAGGATGCAAAAAAACGCGGGAAAGAGGAAATTCAAGTTCATCGAGATTTCGAGATTCCTGAAGAATTCCTAGGTATGGGGACAGGCAAGAAGTTTTACATCCGCACATATGGCTGTCAAATGAACGAGCATGATACAGAGGTAATGGCCGGTATTTTTATGGGGCTTGGCTATGAGCCTACTTTTACGGTTGAGGATGCAGATGTCGTTTTACTTAACACCTGTGCAATCCGTGAAAATGCTGAAAATAAAGTGTTTGGTGAAATTGGGCATTTAAAACCGCTTAAGATGAAAAACCCTGATCTTTTAATTGGGGTATGTGGCTGTATGTCGCAGGAAGAGTCTGTTGTCAACAAAATCATGAAAACTCATCAATTTGTTGATATGGTATTTGGTACACATAATATTCATCGTCTTCCAAACATTTTGCGTGAAGCAATGTTTTCAAAGGCAACGGTGGTAGAGGTGTGGTCGAAGGAAGGTGATGTAATCGAAAACCTTCCAAAGGTACGCCGCGGCGATATTAAAGCGTGGGTAAATATTATGTACGGCTGTGATAAGTTCTGCACGTACTGTATTGTGCCATATACACGCGGTAAGGAACGCAGCCGTCGCCCAGAGGACATCATTCAGGAAGTTCGTCATTTGGCAGCACAGGGTTATAAGGAGATTACTCTTCTTGGTCAAAACGTTAACGCCTATGGTAAAGATTTTGAGGATATGAAATATGGTCTTGGTGATTTAATGGATGAGATCCGTAAAATTGATATTCCGCGCATCCGTTTTACAACGAGCCATCCGCGTGATTTTGATGACCGTCTTATTGAGATTTTAGCGAAGGGTGGAAACCTTGTAGAACATATTCATTTGCCAGTACAATCCGGCAGCACGGAAGTATTGAAAATGATGGCTCGTAAGTATACGCGTGAGCAATATCTGGAGCTTGTTCGCAAAATCAAAGAGGCTATTCCTGGTGTTACCTTAACAACAGATATTATTGTCGGCTTCCCGAATGAGACGGAAGAACAATTTGAGGAAACTTTATCGCTTTACCGTGAAGTAGGGTATGACAGTGCGTATACATTTATCTACTCTCCACGCGAAGGTACGCCTGCTGCAAAGATGGAAGATAATGTACCGATGGCTGTGAAGAAGGAGCGTTTGCAGCGCTTGAACGCACTTGTGAACGAGCTATCTGCGGAAAAGAATAAGGCGTATGAGGGACAAATTGTCGAAGTGCTTGTTGAGGGAGAAAGTAAAAATAACCCGGATGTACTTGCAGGCTACACACGTAAGAACAAGCTTGTAAACTTCAAAGCTCCGAAGTCTACAATCGGTCAGCTTGTGCAGGTAAAAATTATAGCAGCGAAAACATGGACACTAGATGGAGAGTTGTTAGAAAAGCCAATTGAGGTGAAGTAGTATATGACACAATATACAAAAGATGATATTGTTGCACGGGCAAGGGAATTAGCGAAAATGATTTCTGAAACAGAAGAAGTAGACTTCTTTAAGCGTGCAGAGGCGAAAATTCACCAAAATGAAACAATTAAACAAACAATCAGTCAAATTAAGGCGCTGCAAAAGCAGGCTGTGAATTTGCAGCATTATGGAAAGACGGAAGCATTGAAGAAGGTAGAAGCTGAAATCGATGCATTGCAAGATAAGCTTGATGAAATTCCAATTGTGCAGGAGTTTCAGTCCTCCCAGACATATGTGAATGACTTGCTGCAGCTTGTTGCTAACACCATTTCCAATACGGTAACAGATGAGATTTTGTTATCGACAGGAGGAGATGTGCTGATGGGTGAAACAGGCGCAGAAGTGCAAAGCAAGCATAGCGGGAGCTGCGGCACCGGCTGTGGTTGTTCATAAGACAAAGAAAGGCGTTCCTCTTGAATAGAAGGGGACGCCTTTTTGCACTGTAAGAAAGTATAATTTTTCGGGGTGATGTCTAGCTCCCAAGGCCCAAAATGGCAGACTCCAGGCTGAACCTCCGCAAAAGGAAAAAAGCGCCTTTTACTCCGTCCCACCCCTACGCTGCCATAAAAGGCGGGCCTTGTCCGCTTTTTTAATGATGAAGAACAAACGAAATCCTTCCATAAACCGGCTTCTCTAAAGCTGCGACTGCTTTTCCTAATACACATAAATCATCTTCAGGTGCTTGTCATAATTCTCCTGTTCTTTTCATAGGGCACTCATAGAAAAACTACGAACATATTTGGGCGCTACCGCATACAATGTATTGTACGAATTCCGAAAAGGAAATGGTACATCCATCTCTTTTTTTTAGGCGATAGCACATTCCACGAATGTCACGCATATGATGAATTGAATATTCATTGAGGAGGGTTTGGAATGTCCGAATATAGAGAGATTATTACAAAGGCTGTTGTCGGAAAAGGCCGCAAGTATACAAAATCTACTCATACAGTAGATCCGAACAACTATCCAACGAGCATTTTAGGCTGCTGGGTCATTAACCATGTATATGAAGCGAATAAGTACGGCAAGTACGTGCAAATCGAGGGCTATTATGATGTGAATACATGGTACTCGTATGACGAAAATACAAAAACAGAGGTTGTTACAGAACGTGTTCGCTATGAGGAAGAGGTAAAGGTTCGTTATCGTGACAAGAACTTTACAGGGGATGATCATGAAATTATTGCCCGCGTGCTGCAGCATCCGAATTGCTTAGAGGCTGTAATCTCTCCAAACGGCAACAAAATTGTGGCGACTGTTGAACGTGAATTTATTTGCGAGGTTGTAGGTGAAACAAAGGTATGCGTGAGGGTGAATCCGGAAGGCTGCCATGATGATGAAGAATACTACTACAGCGTGGATGATGAAGAATTTGAGGATCTAGATCCAAACTTTATGTTAGATTCCGAAGAAGAGTAATACGAAGCTAGGGAGGTTTTCTTCCTAGCTTTTTATCTTACTGTAGGACTGTATAAATTTCCAGTGGCAGTTATTCGAAGTGGTCAGGAATGTTAAGAATATAGTGCAATGACGCCACTGCTCTTGCC
>NZ_JASATP010000077.1:0-20442 GCF_038440375.1 Bacillus sp. OTU530 | reverse complement strand
ATTTCAGCTCCCTCATGACCGTTTGGATGATGTGCTCATCTACACCATTGAAGAAGGAAATTTCAGCGTTGGCTGTTTTGATCGTGCAGGCAGGATTTTGGGAAAGTACTGCTGGATTTGTTGCAGTAGTATTTTAGTTTTCGGTATGTAAAGTCACGGGGACAATCGTTAGTTTTTGTGGCATATAGAAAGCACCTCCTTAAATTGATACATTCATCGTACCAGGAGATGCTGCGTGTTTATATGCGTTGTTTGAATGGGCGCTTACAAGGAAGCTGATAAAAACCACATTACGGGGAGGCCAAAAAGCATCTGCTCACCGGCAGATGCTTTTTGACGAGTTTCTTCCTACTTATGTAGATTTATTGTGTATTTATGTATCTCTCCCAACCTCGGACTTGCTGTCGCCGAGCAACTCCCCATTGGATGTACCAGGCATTTTCCCTACTTCAACCGCACATGCACTTGATGCGAAAGTTTCTCCAACAACAAATCCATATTCACCTGTATAATCAATTTTCGTCGTTTCATCTAAATAACGCTGTGTAAAACGATCTATTCGAATCTGAATCCCACTACATTCAATAAGTGTATCTCCTCGTCGTGGTCCATCAAAAATAAGTGTAAACTTAATAGACATCCCACACCCCCCAGCTACATCAGCGTCAATCCGAGGGAGTTTCCCTTTTTCCAATCCCATTGTTTTTAGCTTGTTCAATGCCACATTTGTTAGTGTAATCACCATTAAATTCTCTCCTTCTGCCAATGTTCCGTGTTTCACGATTATACATTTACCTTTGCCGCATTGACCTGTTCATCAGCGTGATAAGAAGAGCGAACAAGCGGACCTGCTTCACAGTGTATAAAACCTTTCAATAATGCAATTTTCTTTAAATCTGTAAAATGTTCACTTGTATTTAATTTTGAGCGTTTACTAATTTGGTCATAGCCTTCACTCCTATGCAAAAAACATAAAACTAGCAACGCTCAAAACATACAACATAGTATGAATTTTAGCTAATATAGAACCACCAAGAATAAGATAGGAGGAAAATATGTATCCCTTAACTTTCATTCTCGATGGTTCATTTTCGGCTCAAAACTAGCTTATGATTTTACGACATCTTTTTCTCTATCCATTATTTTCTCTTTTGTATAACGCAGTACTGGTTGTCTTGCTGCTTGTACTTCGTCCAAGCGGCCTATTACTGTTGTATGTGGTGCGTCCAGTACAACGCTTGGGTTTTCTTCCACTTCCTTGGCAATTTGAATCATAACATCAGCAAAGGCATCCAGTGTTTCCTTTGACTCTGTTTCTGTCGGCTCAATCATCAGACATTCCTCTACATTTAATGGGAAGTAGATGGTTGGCGGGTGATAGCCAAAGTCAAGCAGACGTTTTGCCATATCGAGTGTTCTTACGCCAAGCTGTTTCTGTCTTGATCCGGATAAAACAAATTCATGCTTACAAACTTGCGAATATGGTGCTTCAAAATACGGCTCAAGCCTTTTTCGAAGATAATTCGCATGAAGTACAGCACTTTCAGATACCTTGCGTAACCCTTCAGGTCCCATCGTACGAATATACGTGTATGCACGAACGAGAATACCGAAATTGCCATAATACCCTTTTACACGGCCAATGGATAATGGTTGATTATAGTCCAAGACATATTTATCCTTGTCCTTTTCAATACGCGGTACTGGTAGATATGGAATTAGTTTCTTTTTCACACCAACAGGGCCTGCACCGGGACCACCACCACCATGAGGTGTTGTAAATGTTTTATGAAGATTTAAATGTACGATGTCAAAGCCCATTTGTCCTGGTGTTGTTTTACCTAAAATAGCATTGGCATTTGCACCATCATAATACAGTAAGCCTCCTGCTTCATGGACAACTTTTGCAATTTCCACAATTTCCTTTTCAAACAAACCAAGTGTATTAGGATTTGTTAGCATTAATGCCGCTGTGTCACTATCAACATGCTTTTTTAATTCTTGTAAATCTACTAAGCCGTCTTTATTTGATGGAATGGTTACCGTTTTAAAGCCAGCAACTGTTGCACTTGCAGGGTTTGTGCCGTGCGCTGAGTCTGGGACAAGTACTTTTGTCCTCTTTTCTCCTTTTTGTTCAAGATAGGCTTTTACCATCATTAAACCTGTCCATTCTCCGTGAGCTCCTGCAGAAGGCTGTAATGTCACTGCATCCATCCCTGTAATTGCAGCCAGATCCTCCTGTAGCTCATATAAGAGTTTTAGCGCCCCCTGCACCGTTTCCGTTGGCTGATATGGATGGATGCGGCTAAAACCATCAAAACGAGCTACATCTTCGTTAATTTTCGGATTGTATTTCATCGTACAAGAACCAAGCGGATAAAACCCATTATCAATACCATGATTTTTATTGGAAAGTGCTGTATAATGGCGAACAAGCTGAAGTTCCGATACTTCTGGCAGCTCTGCTGGTATATCACGAATCAGATGCTTCGGAAGCTTATCTTGTAAATCGATTTTGTCAACATCACTTGATGGAAGGTCTGAACCAACACGACCCGGATGACTTATTTCAAAGATTAATTGATTATACTCAACCATTTATAACCGCCTCCAGTACCTTTACAAATTGTTCAATCTCTTCTCTTGTTCGCTGTTCCGTCACAGCAACTAGCATTCTATTTTCAAAATCATAATCATTACCTAAATCAAATCCACCAATCATTCCCGCCTCAAGAAGCTTCTCGTTTACTTCCTTTATCGAACAAGGAAGCTCGATAACAAATTCATTATAGAATGGTGCTTGATTCATAATAGTAAAACCCTTCTCTTCCAGACATTTTGCCATATAATCAGCTTTTTCAAAATTCAGCTGTGCCATATGACGAATCCCGTTCTTTCCGAGCGCTGTCATACAGACAGAAGAAGCAAGGGCATTTAACGCTTGGTTGGAACAAATATTTGATGATGCTTTATCACGGCGAATATGCTGTTCACGTGCTTGCAATGTTAACACAAATCCACGTCTACCTTGCTCATCTGTCGTCTGCCCTACGATGCGCCCAGGCACTTTTCGCATAAATTTTTTATGAACCGCAAAATAACCGCAATGTGGACCGCCAAAAGCCATTGGTATCCCTAACGGCTGCATATCACCAACAACAATCTCTGCACCAAGTTTGCCCGGTGGTTGCAGAAGTGCTAGTGCTAACGGATTGGCACTTACGACTAAAATCGCTCCTTCTATCTCTGCAATTTTTTTAATTTCAGCTAAATCTTCAATCGAACCAAAGAAATTCGGGTATTGAATAATAATAGCTGCTGTCTCCTTATCAATTTGTTCTTTTAGGGCCTCTAGGTCTGTACAATCAGTAGCAAGATTCACCTCTTTAACTGTGTACCCTAAACCACCCGCTACTGTATGTAGAACGGCACGAGATTCAGGATGAACTGCCTTTGATACAAGCACTTTAGAACGTTTTGTTGATGCAACGACAAGCGATGCTGCTTCTGCAAGCGATGTAAAACCATCGTACATAGAGGAATTGGCAACATCCATTCCTGTTAACTCACAAACCATCGTTTGAAATTCAAAAATAGCCTGTAACTCACCCTGACTGATTTCTGGTTGATAAGGTGTATATGCTGTATAAAATTCAGAACGTGATATCATATGATTGACAACACTTGGAATGTAATGATCATATGTACCTGCACCAAGAAAAGTCGGGTAGTTATTCGCATTTTTATTTTGCGAAGCAAGCTGGTGCATTTTTTTAAACAGAAGTGATTCAGGAACAGCATCTGGAATATTCAGTTCACTATTCAGACGAATCTCACTAGGCAAATCCTCAAACAGCTCATCTACCGAAGAAATATTTAAAAAATCCAGCATCTCTTCTTGATCCTGTTGTGTATCAGGAAGGTATCTATATGTAGTCATATTATTCCTCTCCTTCATCAATAAACGTTTGGTATTCATCTTCATTTAGGAGCGAGTCTAATTCTTCTAGATTAGACATTTCCACTTCTACTAACCACCCTGCTTCATATGGATCTTCGTTAATTGTCTCAGGAGCATCATCTAACCCTTCATTTACATTGACCACCGTACCAGATACCGGGGCATAAATTTCAGAGACAGCTTTAACTGACTCAACTGTTCCCATTGATTCATTAACTGTTACTTCACCACCAACTGCTGGATTCTCAACAAAAACAATATCCCCTAACTGCTTTTGTGCATAATGAGAAATTCCAATGCGTACTCGATTGCCGCTTAATTGTAATACCCACTCATGTTCCTTGCTGTATAGTAAGTTTGTTGTTACTTTTGTCATTGTTTTTCTTCCTTTCATCCGTAATATTTTCTAAAACTTTTATATTATCAGAAAACTTATGAAAGAGCCTTTTCCCTTAGCATGCTTGTCAACTGGCTGTCTACGTACAAGGTGCACGCCCTTCATTCTAGGAGAATACTACATCATTACTCTATTAAAAATTTCAAGAACCTTTTTTATAGAACGGCGTTTTGACAACAACAGCATCAATCTTCTTATTACGGATTTCAACTTTTAGTTTTGTCCCAACCTCCGCATGTTCTGCTGATACTAGAGCAAGTCCTAAGCTTTTCTTTAGCGACGGTGAATGTGTTCCAGAGGTAATACAGCCGATTTCCTCTTCATCTTCGGAAAGCACCTTGTACCCGTGACGAGGAATACCTCTTCCCGTCACTTCAATACCAACCAATCTCCGTTTTAATCCTTCCTCTTGTTGTTTTATAAGTGCGGTTTTTCCGATAAAGTCACTTCCTTTGTTCGTTTTTACCGCAAAACCGATACCTGCTTCAAGTGGACTGATTTTGTTAGTGAGCTCTTGACCATACAAAGCAAGACGTGCTTCAAAGCGGAGCGTATCACGTGCCCCAAGCCCGCATGGCTTTAAGCCATCTTCCTTTCCTGTTTCTAGAATCTTCTCCCAAAGTGCACTTGCTTTATCTGCCTCTACATAAAGTTCAAAGCCATCCTCTCCTGTGTAACCTGTACGGGATACAAGAACTTCTGTAACACCACCAAGATTGACGTTTTGGACAAAGTGAAAAAAGTCAATTTCCGCTAAATCAGTTTCCGTTAACCTTTGTAAAATACTCTCTGCCATTGGCCCCTGGATAGCGAGCTGCGCGATAGCATTTGAGATATTTTGCAGTGTCACTTCTCCTCTTACATGCTGCTTCATCCACCCGTAATCTTTTTCAATGTTTGCCGCATTAATCACGAGTAAATATTTCTCGTTTGCTAACTTGTACACAAGTAAATCATCAACTGTACCACCATCCGGATCACACATTGCTGTATACTGTGCTTGGTTGATGCTCAGCTTTGTCACATCGTTTGTTACAAGATAGTTTATATATCCTTCCGCGTCTTTCCCTTCTACAAGGACCTCTCCCATATGGGAAACATCGAAAAGTCCAGCTTCCTTTCGAACAGCTTCATGCTCCTCCAAGATACTTGAAAACTGTACCGGAAGTTCCCAACCTCCAAAGTCAATCACTTTTGCACCGTACTTTTTATATGTTTCAAAAAGGGTTGTTCTCTTTAACGTCATTTCTGTATTCACTAATTAACCTCCCTGATTAGGACTTTTTACCAAATAGACGTTCCTTCACCTTTTTACCCGTTTCTGTCATCGCCAAGCCATCAAGCGCTGTTTCTCTAAGGGCCCGTGGCATATCTTTTCCGACCTTATACATAACTTCAATTACTTCATCACATGGAATACGGCTTTCAACACCGGCAAGAGATAAGTCGGCTGCTGAAAATGCGATTGATGTCCCAATCACATTTCGCTTAATACAAGGTACCTCAACAAGTCCTGCAACTGGATCACAAACTAAGCCCAAGAGCGATTTCATAGCAATTGCCGTTGCATTTACCGCCTGCTCCGGTGTACCACCTTTTAATTCAACAATTACTCCCGCAGCCATTGCCGCTGCTGAACCAACCTCTGCCTGACAGCCGCCTGCGGCCCCTGAAATAAAGGAGCGATTGGCAATCACATAACCAAGCATGCTTGCAGTAAACAGTCCCATAACCAACTCCTTATAAGAAGTGTCGCCATTTTTATGGAGAGAGAACAACACTCCTGGTAAAATACCAGCTGCTCCAGCTGTTGGAGTGGCTACAATAACTCCCATTCGCGCATTGGTCTCAGACGTTGCAAGTGAAAATGTCATAGCATCACTGATGTAACTTCCCGACAATGCTTTACCCTGCTTCACATAATTATGCATTTTGACTGCATCACCACCGGAGATACCACTTGGTGCAGTAGAGGGATCTTTTATACCGCTATCTACAGCTTCCTTCATTTTGATTAATCGCTCTTCCATCATTCCAATAATAGCTTCTTTATCTCTTCCCGACTTCTCTTCTTCCATCATCAGCATTACTTCACCAATTGTTTTCCGTTCACGTTCGCAAACTTCAACTAACTCATTCATTGATCGAATTTCCATCATGAACCCTCCAAGATCGGGCCTTTTATCAAATATGGTCGATAACTTGCTGCAAGTATCGAAAAATCATCGCTTGTGCTTAAGCGAATATCAAATTGTTCATCATCAATCATAAAGATTTTAGATAAACCGCCGCCAAGCGATACACCACCTACTTTTACAATCCATTCCCCACGCTTTGCTGTAACGACCGTTGTATTTGGGTGCTCATATTCTAGACAACTATCTTCAAGAGAGAATTCGTAGCATAGTCCATATTGTTTGGTCAGCTCGACTGCATGTTTAATCCGAGAATCATCTGTATCCATACCTAGCAATCCACCAATAAGAGCTTTATCTGTTCCGTGTCCTTGATATGTTGCTGCAAAGGAATCATAGAAAATAATTTCAGCCTCTTCTGGGCATCCGCCCAATAGCTCGTAAATAAACTTGCCGATTGATACGACACCTGCTGTATGAGAACTTGATGGTCCTACCATAATCGGGCCAATAATATCAAAACAACTTTGAAACTCCATGATCATGCTCCTTTCTTACACAGTAATTACTGTTTGAAATAGTGGATACATATCACAAATAGCTTTTGTTGTTTCTTTTGCTTGTTTAAGAACTTCCTTATCACCTTTGCTTTTCAGAACAGATGCAATTACTTTAGCGATTTGCACCATCTCTTCCTGTTTCATCCCACGTGTTGTTAACGCCGCTGTCCCCATACGGATCCCACTTGTAACAAACGGGCTTTGCGGATCATACGGAATCGTGTTTTTATTAACCGTTATACCAGCCTCTTCAAGCAACTTCTCGGCTTCTTTTCCTGTTAAGTCCCATGGGCGTACATCCAACAGTACAATATGATTGTCTGTGCCACCTGAAACTAGAGCTGCACCTTCTTTCTTTAATTCTTCCCCAAGTATTACTGCGTTTTCGATGACTTGTTGTGCATATTCCTTAAAACTTGGCTGCAGTGCTTCCTTAAAGGCAACTGCTTTTGCAGCGATAATATGCATCAGTGGCCCGCCTTGAATACCTGGGAATACAGCTTTATTGATGGCCTTAATGATCTCTTCATCATTGGTTAGGATAATACCACCACGGGGACCTCTTAATGTTTTATGCGTGGTACTTGTCACAACATCTGCATAAGGGATTGGTGATACATGAAGTCCTGCTGCTACAAGCCCCGCAATATGGGCCATATCTACCATCAATTTCGCGCCAGCTTTATCAGCAATTTCTCTGAAACGAGCAAAATCAATCTTTCTTGTATAGGCACTTGTACCTGCAATGATTAGCTTGGGTTTTTCTTTTTGTGCTACTGCTTCTAGTTCATCATAGTCAATCAAATGATTATCTTCCCTCACCCCGTAAGACACAACATCAAACCATTTTCCTGACATACTTACCGGACTACCATGTGTTAGATGACCGCCGTGCGATAGGTTCATCCCCATTACTTTATCGCCTGGCTGAAGCAAAGCATAAAAAACAGCTGTATTTGCTTGTGCACCCGAGTGTGGCTGTACATTTGCATATGTAGCACCAAACAGCTTGGTCAAACGTTCAATAGCCACTTGTTCTGCTACATCGACAAATTCGCAACCCCCATAGTAGCGCCTTCCGGGATAACCCTCTGCATACTTGTTCGTTAACACACTTCCCATTGCTTCTAAGACATCCTGGCTTACAAAGTTTTCTGATGCAATCAGTTCCAAAGTCTGATGCTGGCGATGTTTTTCCTTCTCAATCGCTTCAAAAATTATCACATCACTTTGCTGTAAACTCATTCCTATCCCTCCACAAAATTTTGCTGTGTTACCCTTTTTTCCATGCAAAAAAGGACAGAAAAGGGTAACATTCCCTTCTCTGTCCTTTTACCTGAGAGTTTAACTCTAAAATTAATAGAGCTCTCCCCTTCGGTGGCGTTTTATAAACGCGCTCTCCAGAGGTGCGTCCTATTGTGGTTCTTCTACCTGAGAGATTTGTTCCAAGGGTCTTTTTGGAACTTGCTCCTTCGGTGGCTACTTCCTTTGCACTCTCCCACAATCGTCATCCGCTATATTTAATTCAGAATAATCAAATTATTTCCCGTTGTCAAGCGCTAATTCATTAAAAAACATAAACTATCCTTACTACATTCATTTGTTATAATCACATTGTACACGTGTTATTACATTATTTTCTATTCGTGTGTTAGTTAATCTAACAATGAAAATTGTCACAAGATTCGATATAACTAGGGATAGCTCCAAAAGTAGTACTTAACATTATCAGAATTCAATGTATCTGGGATCCTACAAAAAGGTCCCCCAGCTAAGTAACCTAGAAAACATTACTTGTTCATTAGAAGCTTCGAAATTTGCATCTATCTTGCTATATCTTGTACGCGGAAGAGCGTGAACATGAAGATCACTCGCGATAAAAAATGAGCAACCGGGGTGAAGCCTATACAAAAGGAACGAGGTGATCATGTCTTTGCCCTTCTGTTTATGAACCATAACATGAGAAGAATAATTGTAAAAAAAGCCGGCAAGCAGTTAAAAAAATAATTTGCATATAAAGTGATCTGGTATCCTGTTACGTAGGAGGCCGTTTGTATACTAATAAACCAAAACACACCAATAAACAGATAGGGCGTAAGGTTACGCCCTTTCCATTTGAAGCGTTTCAACCAAATCACCTTTTTTAAGAGTTCTATCACTACATGCCAATGAATTAAAATACTTAAGAATGAAACAACCAGGTATAGCACTAGAAAAACGAATAAAACACGTTCAATGAATCCGAACTCCAGTCGCATGGCATCACTTGTTCGAGCCCAAGGATAAACGATTCTGTTGACCTGTTCAAATCCATTATATCCAATTGGGACAAAATAAGTAGTGGCTAAGTTCCCTGCAAACACGAAGAAAATGAGCCCAATTTGAAGCAACGTTATCCTTTGCTTCTTCGTAAATACACGATTGAAAATAATTAAATTGCCTGCACCTAGGGTTGAAAATAAAGCAGCAGAGAATGCAGAGTAGCTAGGAATGTGATAGATGTACATGATCGACTCCTTCACAAAGTCCCATTCCATACCTTCGCTCGTATATGTTTTTATCATCAGGAGGAGCACGAGAGGCATGCTGAACACTAAAATAGCTTCAAGCGTATATAACACACTTTTGGAACTCATTAATATGCCAAATGAAATAAAGCATAGAAAAATAGCAGTAATCCATTGTAGTGACATATCTGGACTTAAAAATCTTTTCAGTACGAAGGAATAGTTAATAAGAGTTGTTAATCCTGCTGAAAACCAGGCAACTACAAGGAGCATAAGGAATGGAATTGTAATCCATTTCGGAGTGTACTCTTTTAGTAGTTCAGGTAATCCTTTGCCAGGGAATTTGTTAAAAAAACGGGCTATTATATAAGTACCCATAGAACCCGTAATGATGGCGAGAATCATGGAAACAATTGCTCCCTTTGTTCTAGCGTCTAATAAAATTGTAGGAACGGAGGCCGCAACATTTACTATCATGTTTACCATTAGTAAGTAATAAAAATATCGATTCATTTCTACATCCTCTATTTTTCATTAAGCTTTTCTGAACAACCCATTTGAAATATATGATTCCCTAAAGTTGTTAGGATATGCGATATATACAATGAAGCCGATAAATAGTGGAGTAACTAATAAAAATATGATGCAACGCGTACTAAAGAATGGGTTACGTTGTGACTGTTTAACCTGGACTGATTGTTTCATTAAATTAACCCCAGAAGGTACATGCTGCGAATAGAAAAATAGTAAGATCAATAAACTCAAGGAGTGTTAGCTATGATACAAGCAATTTTTATCTTTTTACTTGCAGGAGTAGCCGAAATTGGTGGAGGTTACTTGATTTGGAAATGGCTACGTGATGGAGAGTCGGGCTGGTTAGGACTTTTTGGAGGAATAGCCCTTGCTCTATATGGAATCATTGCTACATGGCAGGTATTCCCTAACTTTGGACGTGTCTACGCAGCATATGGCGGTGTTTTTATCGTCATGAGTTTATTTTGGGGCTGGTGGATTGATAAGAAAGCACCTGATACATATGATTGGGTCGGTGGAGCTGTTTGTATTGTTGGTGTAGCAATTATGTTGCTACCAAGAAACTAAGTAACTTCCGGTTACCTAATCGCTTATTATCGGAATTCAATGTATCTAGGATTATACACAAACACTCTCCAGCTAAACGATCTGGAGAGTATTTGTGTTCACATAATCAAGCTTATCAGTGATTAATGGGGCGTAATTTGGGTTTTGAATAAGGGTAAGAATGTTTATGGGACATGTACAGATTTGATATGAGTAAGATTCAAATGCATGGTTTCACCATTTGCAGTTATCAACTCAATTAGGTTATTCTCTATTTTTTTTAGTAACCCTATTTTATCTGACTCTTCTCCCATATCAAAGACTACGAAGGTATTTTCTAATTTCTTTAATTGTTCTTTCCATGAAGCGGATGCAATAGTAATAGAAGGCCTGACAGGTAAGAGTTTTTTATCGAGGGTATATGGGGTAGTATTTTGATTGCATAGGGTTAACCATTTTAAATGATCTAAGGAAATATACATTGTTTTATATATAGGTGAATAAAAAACAAAATAATCATTTAACACATCTATGATATAACCATATAATGATTGATTTCCTAATACATGAATTTCAATAAAAAGCATTTTTGCATTTGTTAAAATAGTGTGATATGAAATAGATTCTGTTTGTTTAGGTAATAAAAATCCAGTGGGCTCACCAATTTCCTCATCGCTTCTACTAAGCTTGATTTTATGGACATGTACCAAGGGGATATAAACATATCTCTGTCCATCAAATACTACTACAATATCATCTCCTATATCAGTGAGTATTCCGTCAAAACAAATTTCTGGGGTTATTTTCAAATGAATTTTTTTATTCAATAACTGTTTTAAGTTGTCCAAAAAAAATTCCTCCATACACTATTATTGTCTAATTATTTTCTTAGCTGTTTTTCCATAAGCTGTCATACCAACGCCACCATTGATCCATGTTGTTCTTCCGTTGGCTGTTATTTTTTGTTGTTATTCTCTTGAACGGAAGTTACTTATGAAGGTTAAAGCTATGAAAGAAAAAGGAATAAAATCTTAAAAAGAACTCTACTAAAGTTCTTTTTAAGTATTCAAAGCAGTTTCGTATTGTATTAAGCAAAGATCATTTGTACCCAATAGAACAATAGAAATAACGTTACGATCGTTACTGGCGGAATTACAACTAACGATACGCTCAAGTAATCCTTCCATTTCACCTTGATTTTATTTTGTCTTAGTATGTGCATCCAGATAAGGGAGGCAAGTGTCCCGATAGGCAAGAGTAAAGAGCCCATGTCACTGCCAATGATATTCGCTAGATAAATCGTCTTCAATGTGACCGGATCCAATCCCATTTCTGTTAAAGTGATTGTTCCGACCATCAAAGCTGGATGATTGTTGAAGAAATTAGATAGCACAGAAACCAAACCACCCATGATAAAGCTTGCATAAAGTAATCCTTCATTTACAATCAGTTCACATAGTTTTACCAACATTGCTGTTAGTCCCGCATTATGGAGACCGTAAATGATCACATACATGGAAAAGGCGAAAATCAAAATGTGCCAAGGTGTCTTTTTCAATATATCTACGGGATTTGTACGTAAGTGATACCATCTCCACACCAGTAAAACAACTGATCCGAGTACCGCAACAATTTCGATTGGGATTGCGAAATAGGATGCAACAAAAAGGAGACAGCGCATGATGAAAACAAACAATAATACTTTTAACATAAATCTTGTACGTTGCCGTTTCGTCTCAACCGTAAGACTCCCTTTTAACGGATGAAAGTTTTTCGTGAAGAATATATGCTCGATATCATATACTGAATCTGGCAAACGTTTAGGCAGTTTCCGTTTTACTACTACGTACATCAACCACGACATAAACAATAGTCCTAACGTTGCCGGTACAAACATCATGGCAGTGTGCATATAAAGGGTCATATGAACAATATTCAAAGCAATTAAATTAACGATATTGCTTACACCGATGGGAGCACTGGAAGCTGTGGCAATCAACGCTCCTGTTAAAAGATATGGAATTTGTTGGTGTGGCTTTAGTCTAAGATTTTTGAGGAGTAGGATTAAAATAGGGGTAGTGATTAAGATACTGCCATCGTTATTAAATAAAAGCGTCATTAAAAACACAATAACTGGATATACCAATATAAACGGTAACCTGAACCTTTTGCCGCATTTGCGAGCCATGCAGCTGACCAGTGGAAAAAGCCAAAGCTTTCTAGTATAACTGCCATAACAATCGTTGCCATAATAGTGATTGAGGCGCCGCCGATTTTACTGATAATGTCCATAATATTGGCATAGGATACAGTCCCTGTTAATAGGATAATCCCTGCGCCAATTGCAGCTGGCCACGCTTCATTGATTCCCTTTGGTCTCCAAAATATGACTACTGTTGTCAGAAGGAACACCAAAATTGGAATGATGATGTGAATATTCATTGTTGTATTGTTTCTTCCTTCCTTTTTGGAGCCCCAAGTAATTTGCTACTTGCTTGTCCAATTTTTATTCTACCTTTATTTATATGTAAATCTATTAAAAAGGAATAGACGTTTGAACTACTATAATCAATATGTATGTTTGTCCCCTATGCTTTATTTCAGAATGATCTAGGTGTTTGTCAGTCATATCTAACTGGTGAAAAAAGAGAGAGATCTTACTAAATGAGTAAGACCTCTCTATATGTTTATTTTGTTTTTAATTGTTTCAATAGGTCCTTGATTTCTGCTAATTCGCTCTCTATATGGTGAAGCCGACTTTGCATATCGTCAATCTCTTGCTCTGCTTTATAATTGATTGCAAAGTCAATAACGGATTCATGTTTGTCACGTGCAGCTTGACGGTTTTGACTCATCATAATAACGGGAGCTTGAAATGCTGCTATAAAAGATAAACATAAGTTCAGTAGAATAAACGGTGGAGCATCAAAATGCTCTCCTTTTGTGATAGACAGGCTATTCCAAATAATCCATCCAGCAAGAAAACATGCAAACCACGTAATAAATCGCCAGCTACCTCCAAATTGTGCAATTTTATCTGCTAATCGATCTGCCCATTTGGTTCGTTGTGTATATTCACTATCAAGTTGATGAAGAATTTCAGTCTCATAACGATCTACAAGTCGGTCAATACGTGTTAAACTTTCTTGGTTTAAATCAATATCAAACCCTTGAATTTTCGCAGGTTCTTTCTTTTGTCCTTTTATTTGCTGCCAGATTTTCTGTACCATTGTACAAACCTCCTCTCGTATAGAGGAAGCCATCTTTCCAAAGTTTACTTGAAGCGGCAACCGGATTCATGTGGTAATCCGCTTCGGATATTCAGTTGTATGACTTCCTCTGATGTCGGTGCTATGTCCGACTCTCCTATGCTAGGATTACTCATAAATCAGTTCCACCTCACCTTTTTTCCAAAATCCTTCCCCATTATATGTTATTCTGCCCTTATTGGCTATAAGAGTGTTGAAAGTTATTCTTAGTAAATCTTACATTTTCGTGTAAAAAACTGAATAGCGATGAGTGAACATAACCTAAGTTTCTAAGTATTTATATCCGTCCGGCATATTTTCTATCAGGGTTATTACTATTTAGAAAATGAAACATATGCTGATGATGATCTGTTAGCAGTTTGTTTAACTTTTCCATATGGGCATGTTCTAGATTCCTTCCTAATTTCCAAGGTACTTTTTCTTTATGCGATGGTTTTTTTGTAAAACCTGCTTGCTGTTGTTCCTTAAGTAAAAAGTCATCTTTGTTCATGCTTCAATCTCCTTTGTACATAATATGGGCAACTATTGGTTAGACATTCATGTATTGATTGTTCTCTAAGTAAGCTACTACATTCTCACTTAAGGAGTGAATTTCCTTTTGTATATCTTATACATGTCAGGTTTAACATAAGTCGGCATTGACGGAAGTAGATTCCCGAAGGATTCCGCACCAACACTGGGTTCCTCCCATTCTCGGACAGTATCAAATAGGCAGGATTTTATGCAATGCCCCAGCAGTACGGCTTTAGGTCTTCCCATCCTTTAACACGCCTCCCTACTTTTCGCATAAAATCCTGTATATTTTTTGCGTGTTATGAAATTTAAATATTAAAGCAGTGGACTTCATTAGTAGAATCCACCGCTTATATAGTTCCTATTTGACCGGCACCCAGATTTCACTTTTGGCTGTGGGGCTGGTTGGATCAAGACTTTTATATACCTCCAGGGACGGTGTACCGTTATGTTCATAATCATTGGACGGAAACCATTCCGAATATATTTTTTGCCATGTCTTCGGCAACACATCGGCCACCGGTCCCACAACTTCAAAAATCGCCCATTTCGCAGCAGGAACCTCGTAACTAAATAATCCATCAGGTGGGCCCTCTCTGGATTCAGTAGCCACCCAATACTCAAGCTTATTGTTTTCTTCGCTATAATCGACTGTTACACCCATCAGACCTGATATCTGACCGTTGTTTAGACCCAACAATCGGTCGATGGTGCCATCTTGACCAACCTGAGCCCAAAAACGACCGATCTCTTGAGACGGACCGATTTCCCCGGCACAAATAAGTGACTCTTTCACTCCCACGACCTGGAAGGCATCTCGTTCCATCAATTGATAATTCATCGGTTCGACTCCTTTCAAATTCACCTGTATCATCAGGCGATTATAAGATTGTAGGCTGCCCATTCCTTTTCGTGCTTCACTGGGGGTGATCCCGTGTTGCTTGTGAAAAGCTTTGGCAAAAGATTCAGGAGTTTTATAGCCATATTTATAGGCAAGGTCAATGATCCTCGAGTTGCTGTTGCACAATTCCTGAGCTGCTTTGGTCAGACGGCGTCGCCTTAAATATTCTCCAACCGTGATATCTGTCAGGATGACAAATGTACGCTGAAAATGGTAGGGAGAAAGATGTGCTTGTTTGGCAATGTCGTTGATGGTGATGTCATCCAGCAGATGGTTTTCCATGTATTGTATTGCTCTTTGTAATGATCTTACCAGTTCCATATGGCTCACTCCTTAATTACATTCTAGCTGGAGTATTAACTTGAATCCTGTCATTTTATGCTTTGTTAAGACATTATTTACGGCAATCAAATTAGTCTCCCTAATAACTTAACACTCTTGCTTTTATTCCGTTTAATGGCTCTTTCATGCAAAAAGGACGCTAATCCTATTTCAGAAATGCGCCCGATAGCTGAAAAAGCTTTTATTGTTCGTTATTAAACTTTTCGAGTTCTTTTTCAAAAGATAAGTATACAATTTTCGAAGCGAGAAAAGTTGTATTATCTAGCTTCGGAGCTGAATGAGGATGCTCACGCTTTTCTTAGTAGAATCTGTAATAAACAGTTTTCTAATCTACTCTAGTCCATTCATCAATAGTTTTACCATCAGCATCTATCAACTCTAACCAACTATTCGTGCCGCCAAAATACAAGAACAAACCTACTTCATTGACACTTTTTAATATCAAATCTTCTGTTGTTACAGAATCTTTTATTTTGTCAGCATAATCTGAGCGAAGTTTCTCTCCCATTTTTGCAGCAAAACCTAGTGAGCCATCTTTATTCAGTGGCGGAGTGGACATCATTTTTGCACCAGCCTTTAGGAGCATTTCATTTCTCTTTTGCCAAATAGCTGTTGCCTTACTTTCTCTTGAGCTTACAAAAAATTCTATTTGACTGACCTCTTTGCTCCATCTGTGTTGTGCTTTTTCCGGTTTTGCTTTAGTCTCTTTAACCTCTAATTTTGATTGTATGTTATAACCAAAATTTTCAAGAACCAACAACACTTCATCCTTATAATTTGCGACTATTTTTTTCTGATTAGCAGGAATTTTTATCTCTTCTTTAGCTGTGTTGACAAGACTAATTCCGTTTTTCATTACTTCCTCAATAAAAAGTTGTTCCAAATATTCTATTTCAATCTCCCAAGGCGGAGGGGTAAGCATGATGATTTTATTAAAATCGACATCATCATGAGAAGCATTTTTGGTTGTTTTTCCAATATAAACAATCATGTTGGCTTTCAATAAAAAATAGACTGTTGGTTGCTCTACTGTTATTTCCTTGCTATCGGCATTAGATATGGTGATAGCTCCTTGATTATTACTAAACTTAATATTTGTTTTTGTTTCTGTGATAAGTACATCTAATTTTATTTCCATGACTTCCTCCCTTGACTATTTAATTCGTTTCGGATGTTCATATTCTTATTTTGTTTCATTAATGCTTTGTTCATAGTTTCCTATCCCTTTTTATTGTCATTACCAATTTCTCTATCTACTTAAGGCTCCCTCCCTAAACCGAATGAATCTGCTTCATTATTTTAAGTATCATAACTTTACAACCTGTTCATATATCTTATCATCTATTTCTGCCATACGTATTCCTCCTGTTTATCTATACATTAAGAAATATTATCCTTTTTTATTAATTTTATCTTTAATTATGGAGTAGCATCACATGCCTATCAACTTAACAAAACAAATTGCCTCAAAACGACAAAAATGCTATTCTGCCTACACATTCGTAGGAAAGGCTAGCATTTTTTGTGAATTCTTTAATTCTAAATGAATCACAACAGATTAGTTACATCGTGAAAAAGGTGATGATTGAAAGAAGGACTGACGTGATGGTCATTGCAACAAGTGGCCTTAATGCCTTGGTCCTAAGGTCTTTTAAACTAACGTTCAAACCTAATCCAATCATTGCCATTGCAAGAATAAAAGAAGTAAAGAAAGACACTCCATTCATGACACTTGCAGGTAAGAAAATCACATGCCCAAACACATAGCTTCCGAATAAGCTCATAATAATAAAACCTATAAGAAACCATGGGAATTCAATTTTCGCACCAGATTCAACTTTTTCTTTTCGCTTCATCCAGTACATAAGGATAAAACTTAGTGGAACAAGTAAGAAAATACGACCTAATTTTGCCAATAAAGCAACAGCAAGTGCATGCGGTCCAGCAGGTGCTCCAGCTAAAGCCACATGAGCAATTTCATGTAAACTTACTCCTGACCATATACCGTACTGAAGTGCAGTCAACGGAATAAAAGGTATAATAATTGTATAAATTATGGCGAAAATGGTCCCGACTAAAGCAATAATGCCAGCACCAATTGCAGTGTTTTCATCTTTCGCTTTCAAAATTGGTGAAACGGCTGCAATCGCTGCTGCACCACAGACCCCAGTTCCAATTCCAAGTAATAAGGATAGTGAAGCATCTGCTTTGAACAGCTTTGCAAGTAATACTGTAAGGAGTATTGAAAAGACAATCGTTCCAATATCACGAATAAGTAAACCTAACCCTTCGTGTAAAATAATATTAATATTAAGATTAAATCCAAAGAGAATAATAGCTAGCCTTAACAGCCTTTTGGCTGAGAATTGTATCCCAGTACGCAATTTCTCAGGATACCCCCATATTTGTCGATAAATAACAGCGATAATGATAGCACAGGCAAGCTGCCCAACATGATCTAATCCTGGTACTTTTGATAATCCAAAACTAATTAATGCAACAATAAAGGTAAAGCCAATCCCCCCAAGCCAACGCCCTATGGAAGATGACTTCTGTTGTTTTGCTAATGAGTTTGTCATTGCTTTCACCTCTTATATTTGACTCCGTTGCTTAATCATATGACCAATATAACGATAAGTAAAATCAATTATAACAATGTTTATCATAAGTAAATACTTATGATAACTGCATTTGAATATATTTATTCAGTCATATCTCTAAGTAGGCGTAGCCCTCATGCCCATCAGGCTCATTCGAATATACATTCCCTATACTTACGGAATAACACGACTATGGTTTTAGACTACTTTTTTAATTAAAAAACTCTATTTTAACTTATCATATATTATTTTAAGATATTTTTTTATAACTTTCTGGACAAGAAAACAGAAGGAATGTTTTGTAGAATGAAAATAAAGTTCTTTAGTTTTAAAACCTCAAACACGCTCACCCCCGTCCTAAAATCAGAACGGGGGTAAAATAAAATTGTTTAAAAATCTAAGTTTTATTCCATGACAGTGCCTGATCGTGGAAGATCGTTATTAAAGTAAAGCCACCATTCGTTTAAGCTTAAACCTTCACAACCTCTTCTAAACTTTAAACCTCCTCCTGAAATGAAGAATTTATTCAAACTTGTTCCTCAACAATCCTGTCCTTCCATGGATTAGCTCATTTAACTGTATATCAAATCATTAACTTCTCAAGTATTCGTACATTAAATATAAGCAACTACGGAAATATATAACGTGAACACTATCACATAAAAAAAAGAAAAGCCTCAACACTTTTGATTTTTCCATTAGATAGGAGAGGTTCACTTGCAACATAGAGAACAGTTGAGCCAAGAGAAGAAAACAGAATCGAATAAATTCAACCAAAACAAGAGCGAGTCTTCATCTCCACGACAAAACGGATGGCGTGGGGTCTTTGGGATTAACCGTGCTAGACGTTACCCTTGGAATAAAGCGATCACGGCTGGATTAACGATTGGAATACCGTTTATCGTAGGGAACATATTCGGTCGATTGGATTGGGCACTACTTGCTGGTATCGGAGGATTCACTGCTCTATATGTCCATAATGAATCATACAAACAACGAGCTATCAAGTTATTGTTGGTGAATATTGGTCTCATTATCTCGTTTGGCCTAGGATTAGTTGCAGCTATATCTCCATGGACAATGGCATTAGCTCTTAGCGGAGTAGCTACTATCTCTACTTTCATCTGTGGAGCTTTTCGAGTTCCACCCCCTTCTGGATATTTTTTTGTATTGGTATGTGCTGTTGGTACGAGTCTGCCTGTTGATTTATCAGCCACGCTATCTCGTATGACAATAGCATTGCTTGGGGGGTGCTTGGCATGGGTATTATCTATGTCTAGTTGGCTTTTTATCCCGGGTAATCGGGAGAGAGTCGTTCCTTCAAAGGATTCTGCTCTCGCTTCTAAGAGTGTTCGGACTGTGTTCCGCTCTGCCTTAGCCAAGCATTCTCAGGTAGTGTCCGCATCGTATCGAAATGGACTAGTTATTCTGATTGCCACCTTTATTGCATATGCATTAGGTATTGAACGTTTATATTGGGTGCCGCTTTCTTGTGCCAGTGTTCTGCAAGGAGCTACCATTCTTGCCATGTTACACAGGGCTTTACAAAGATCTGTTGGCACAGTTGTGGGAATTCTCATCGCAGGAGGAATTTTCGCACTAAACCCCTCGTTTTTGATGCTAGGATTATGGGTGATCATGTTACAATTCGTGGTGGAACTAATCATTGTACGTAATTATGCCTTTGCAGTAGTATTCATTACTCCATTGGCATTAATCATTGCAGAGTCTGGGCAGCCAAACATGCCAGTTTCTACCCTGATTGGAGCGAGGCTGCTTGACACGCTGCTAGGTAGTGCCATTGGTTTAATGGGGGCTTTCTTGTGGAGGAATTTTGATAAAGAAAACTCGCCAACTGGCGAGTCCCGCTCTTGGACGAAGACAGAGGCGTAGTTGCACTTACACTGTATTCCTAAAATTCCCCACTACGTCGAATGAACTTCCAGCTGGGAATTTATACTTTCTTACAGTGTAAAGAAAACTCGCCGACTGACGAGCCCCGCTTTTAGGCGAAGGCGATTCATCCCCCTCCCTACTCACTAGGCTTTGCCTTCACGTTCTTTTCTCGTAAGGGGACTTCCTTCGGTCGAAGGAAGGGGTGTTCTCGCCTATTTTTGATAAAGAATGAGCACAATTCTTGCTATAGGATTGCACCGGATTATGCAACAAGACGAACT
>NZ_JASATP010000076.1:0-21006 GCF_038440375.1 Bacillus sp. OTU530 | reverse complement strand
GCTATAGAGCGAAATGATTATATATTCTGTGGTCTGAAAAATGGCCTGACTTATGATGCCGCCTATATGGGCGAGAGTGAAGGCATGCTCCGTGGGTTTGAGAACCCGTATGAGAGGGGGATGACATCAAGTCTGTGCTTACCTACCTAACATTACAACAAATGAACTGATTAGTTTTGAGAATCAAAATTAATCCCATATGTAATATAAGGAATTGCTAATTTGATAAATTCCTCCGGAGGTACCTTACTATTCCTTCGCCATTCTACGGAAGCTCCGTAGAGTCCCCAACTTAACATGACAGCAGTAAGTTTTAGGGCTTCATCTCCATCAGTTGAATGTCGTTTTAACAGCATTTTGTAAAAAATAATTTCTAGTTGTTCCTTGATAATGCGAGAAATGGTGTCTTCGTACCCTCTATGACAGCGATTGGAGAGGGAATTTTGAAAATTAGTAATAGCTAAGAAGATATTACTAATCACTTCTTCGTTTAGTTCGTTTTGCTCGATGATATCACCATTCAAATTGATCAACAGTACTTCTGATAATACCTTTTCTAATAAGTCATATTTATCTGCAAAATGATAATAGAAGGTCGCGCGATTGACCATAGCCTCTGTTGTAATGTCTTTAATGGTAATATCTTTGAATTCTTTTTTACCGGAAAGTTCAATAAAGGAATCCATGATTAATTTACGTGTACGAAGAATTCGGGGGTCAGTTTTTGCTTGCGTCACTTTGTTGTCCCTCCTACTTTTTAGACAATTGATTAGATGTGTTGTATATACGATAAATCCCCTTAACTATTGGTATTGATGGTTTTCATTATGTACTAGAATACAATTGTACAACTAATAACCCAAATCTAAAAATGTTTGTAAAAAAAGCATTTTACGTTGAATAACAGGGAGGTCTTTGTTTCTGTCCTTCATTATAAACAATTAAGGAGAATGCTTTAACATGAATGAGAATAAGAATATGGTTTGTGATTTAGAAACAGGTGTTTGTGGGGCCGCTGGAGAGAACGAAATGGAACTGATTCATTTCAAGCAGTCTTTAAAAAAGATTACCCTTTACTATGTTACAGATCCAATTTGTTCCCACTGCTGGGCGCTTGAACCAGTATTACGCCGTTTTGTTGAACAATATGGTCAATATTTTACAATGCATACCCTGATGGGAGGACTCTTAGAAAGCTGGAATGGGTTTGCTGATGTAAAGAATGGAATTAGTAATCCTTCTGATGTAGCAGCTCACTGGCGGGAAGTAGGAGAGTATTCTCGTATGCCAATTGATGGTTCGTTATGGCTTACAAATCCTGTTTGGTCTTCTTATCCACCTTCTCGTGTATTTAAACTAATTCAAAACATTGATCATGACTTAGCAAACACTTTCTTACGGAGAATTAGGGAAGCAGTTTTTGCATTTAATCAAAATATTGCTGAAGAGGAAGTTTTAGTTGATATTGTGAATGAGTTACATCTAGATGGAAATGAGATAGTAAAGCAATCATTTAGTTCAAACGCAAAAGAGTTGTTAGAGCAGGATTTTGATTTAGTTGGCAATTTAGGCGTGAGAGGATTTCCTACTATTATTATGGTGAATGCAGAGCATAAAGGTGTAAAAATTGTTGGTGCTCGTTCCTTACAAGATTACGTTAATGGGCTAAAACAAGTTCTAGATGTAGAAGAACTTCTCCCAAAACAACGGCCACTTCTTTCTCGCTTACTTGAAAAAGAGAGGCTTTTATTTTCAAAGGAAATTGAAGTTATGTACGATGTTGAGAGAGCTGATGTTAACGACTTTGTCGAAAAAGAGCTTTCACTGGGTAGTTATCAAGTGAAGGAGATTCTAGGGGAATCGTATTTTATAAAAAATTAGATAGTATGTTTCCGAAAAAAGCCCACCATTTACCATTGTAATCATTTAGATAGTTAAATCAAAATGATTACTTCATCAGAGACTGTACCAAATATCAGTAGATACTACGGAGTACAAAGGAGTATAACAATGGCATACGTATTACAGATTGATTTCAAAATGTTAGGACCATTCGGGGATGAAATGGCAGAGGCATTTTCTGATTTAGCGAAAAGTATCAATGAAGAAGAAGGATTCATGTGGAAAATCTGGACAGAAAGCCCTGAAACAAATGAGGCCGGAGGGATTTATATTTTCGAAACAAAGGAAACAGCTGAAAAATATTTAGATATGCATTCTAAAAGATTAGCTGGATTTGGGATAACAGATATAAACGTAAAGATTTTTGCTATCAATGAACAACTCACTAAAATCACCCATGGACCTCTAAATTAACGTTTAAATTGCTACAGGATAGGCGGGATGTTTGTCTGCTGTTTTATGATACGAGGTTTACAAATATGAGAAGCAGCCAAGCGCTTTTTTAAAAAAGCGCTTGGCTGCTTGGTTATCTCTTGATTTACTTAGATAAAAATCAATGGTATTTCCTTCTGAAGCGACAGTACGATATAAATATATCCTATTGACCTTTTACTTTCACATACGTCCCCATTAATGAATCCAACATATAATCCTGTTATGCCTATACACCTTTTTAATAATATCAGTATGTCCAAGATTTAAAGATTAATTGCATTATCTTGAAGTTTTTGCATCAGAACCAAAAAAGATATTCAGACATATTACAGTCTGAATATCTTTTTTATTACATGATGCCTGTCTTTTTTGAAGTTGAAGCATCTTGAGAATGCTCCCAACATTCAATGTTTTCAAGACCTTTAATGCTGTCTTTATAAAAAACAGGATCCTTGCCAGCTTTTTTCTGTTTCATGTAATCCTGTAGCGCAGCAAAGGCTATTTTTGATAGTAATGCAATAGCAATTAAGTTTATGATAACCATAAAGCCCATAAATAAATCCGCTAAATCCCATACAAGCTGGATCTTTGCAACCGAACCGAATAGAATCATGGCTAACACGCCTGCTCGGTATAGCATCAACCATACTTTACTGTTGTGTAGAAATCGAATGTTTGTTTCTCCATAATAATAGTTACCAATTAACGCACCGAATCCAAATAGGAAAATAAAGATGGCAAGACAGCCTGATGCCCAGGAACCGACGTGTTCACTTAATGCTGCTTGTGTAAGCGCAATGCCATTTAGCTCTGGTTGTTTGTAGGCATCAGAAAGTAAAATAATAAATGCTGTGCTTGTACAGACAATCAGTGTATCTGTTAATACACCAAATGCTTGAATAAGCCCTTGTTTCACCGGATGGCTTGTTGTTGCCGTTGCAGCAACGTTTGGCGCACTTCCCATACCGGCTTCATTCGAGAATAAGCCACGCTTAACTCCATGCATGAGTGCGGCGCCGATTGAACCGCCTGCTATTTGTTTAAAGCCAAATGCGTTTTGAACAATAAGAGAAAGAACTTCCGGCATTTTTGTGATGTTCGTAATTACAACAAATAATGCAACACCAATGTATAATACCGCTAGAATCATCACTTTGTATTCAGCCATTTTTGCAATACGCTGCACACCACCAAAGATAATCGCAGCGAAAGCAAGTGCCATGATAATCCCTACAGTTAAACGATCTGTACCGAATGAGTTCTCAAAAGCAATTGTAACGGTATTTGATTGTACAGAATTGAATACAAGACCGAAAGTAATCGTAATTAAAATGGAGAATAATACTCCCATCCAACGCTTGTTTAATCCTTTTTCCATATAATAGGATGGACCGCCGCGGAAACCATTTTTATCTTTTACTTTATATACTTGCGCTAACGTACTTTCAACAAAGCTGGATGCTGAGCTGATAATAGAAATAATCCACATCCAAAATACCGCTCCAGGACCGCCTAATGCAATCGCAATCGCAATTCCTGTGATATTGCCCGTTCCAACGCGAGCGGCCATACCAATACAGAACGCTTGAAATGGGGAAACGTCGTCTTTAGAACTAGTTTTCCCTTCCATTAAAACACGGACCATTTCCTTTAACATTCGAAACTGTACAAATTTCGATTTAAATGTGAAATAAATCCCGCAAGCAACAAGCATAATAATTAATAATTTAGACCATAGAAAATCATTCGTTGTCTCAACTAGATGAAACAAAAATTGTTCCATATCATCACCTCGGATTCAAAATTTAGTAGCTAATCATTCATATAAATCTTCCTCAGTTCCCCTGTATATCTAAATTTGTCCTATATACGCATGCAACGCAGGTAAACACTTTCTATGAAAATAGTTTTCCTCGTTTACATGAATATCTATAAGATGCAACTGTACAGCAGACATCTTAAAGGATCTGACCACTTCTACATGCGGATGCTCTAGCCCTCCCGCAAAAAAATAGGGTCTTTATCTAGAAATACGGTAGTCATGCTCATTTCTTATGCGGAATTTTTAAATTGGACTTACATAATCCTTTTTGTCTCCTTTCATTATTTGTAATAGGAACCTAAACCGACTTAAAGACTCAAAAAATAAAAAAAATTAAGCGCTTTCATATTTGTTCTAGAACCACAGGTCTTTAGTTTATAAAATAAACTACATAAAACTACACAAATATACAAAAAGTCGAAAAAATTTTTAAAAAATGTTTTAAATATTTCTGAAAGTTGGAATTCGTTTCATGTAGGATTGAAATTATTTCATACAGTTACTTATATATTAAGTGACATAGAAGCTGTGCATACGATGAAAAAGGCAGGTTCAAGGGAGAATCTGCTCAAAATCAAAAAGGGGTCCCGCCCCACATCTATCCACTGAAGAAAGCAGGTCAACCCCAAAATGATAAAATGAACTTCCTTGTTACAAGAAGATCTAAAAATTCATTTGGGGGGTTCTGTAAAAATATGGTTCTGATGCGAAGAATCTAGGAAGCAAGGAACTGTATCTATTCGTCATAAAGAGGACATGATTGATAGCGATTTGGAGGCCATTCATACTGTTATTCCTTCTTATGTAAAGGAGAAAGGAGCTCAAATAGTGAGGGAAGAAGAGATTATTATTGAGGATTTCGTTAAATATTGTATTGAAAAAGAACTAAAAGCTAGGGGATGACTGTAATATTCTTTGTTCTTGTTGAACGTCGATATTAATAAGTTTAATTACAAAAACAGCTGCATAAAACATAGACGTTTGAGCAAAATAAGCACACAGAGATTCTTTGTAATCTCTATAAAATTTAGTGGTGTAAAAACAAAAAGGCTTCTTCTCCAGAAGCCCTTTTGTGATATTTAGAGTATCTAGGAAGATCTACTTTATCAAATAATTGAACGTTGAGAACAAATAGGCGAAATGAATCCTTCTTGTAATACCCCATTTCAAATTATTCATAATGGTGTACTTTCATGTTCCATTTCTTAGGAAGATATACACACCCATCATCCTTTGTGTGCTTTATCATTAATAGAATCATCCTTGCTTCAGTTTTATAAAAAACTATAAATAAACAGGATGAATTACTTTCAAGAAAAAAACTATTTTACACCTGATTTTTCCAAACTCTTAAGTGAAAATTGAATAAGATAAATAATAGCTTGTGTACGAGTTGTAAAATCATTTTTTTTCTTAAAATCATCAATACGTTTTACTAATGCCACTGGATAACGCATATTTATGAATTGTTTCATTGTTTAATCCCCCATGTGTATGAATGTAATGTATGATAAAATGGCTATACATCTTAACGATACACACAATGTTCATCCACAAAGCATAGATGCTTTGTCTATACATCCCCTTAATTTTTAAAGCGCTTTCATTATTTACCTTGACCGAATTTTAATTTATAACGAAAACTACATAAACAAACAAAAAAATACAGAAAATTATTTTCGCTTTTAAAGATTTTTAAAAATTTAACGATCATTTAAAGTTATTGCAAAACTCCATCTAATTTAATTTTCTTTCCAATTAAAATTTTCTATAAAATTTACGAACGCCTCAACGACATTCCATTCTAAGGATTCCTCATGATAATACATCCACGTTTTTCGTAAGATAGACTTCCCTGTTTGGTCCGTTAAGTCAACCTTATATAATTCTTCTATCTCGGTAAACATCCTACTGGACAAGATGCCATAGCCTAAACCATTGATAACCATTTCCTTACAAGTATCAACTTGGTCAACTTCTATACTGATAAAAGGCGCCTCTGCATAGTTTTCGGCCCACCAATTATCAATTAATGATTTTAATAGGTAATCCCCTTTATAATCAATTCTAGGAAGGTGAGGGAGATCGGTAATATCAATCTTTTCCTTTGATGCAATGCATATTGTTTCTTCAAATAATAGATTCTTCAACAATCCCCTACAACCATAATTCCCTCGAACAAAGCCGATATGAACATCTTTATTGTGTATCAGCTGAGTTACATCCTTGCTCCATCCTGTGATCACTTTAAATTCCACATGAGGATACCGCATTTTAAACAATTTCAAAATATAAGGCAGCTCATAATTGGCAAAAAAATTAGATACGCCTAATTTCAATGTGCCTACAATTACATTACTTTCATCATGACTCATATTAAGGACATTTTCTTTTATTTTTTGATAATGAGCAAGGGCTTCCTCAGCACAATGGACAAGATATTCTCCTTGTGGGGTAAAGTGAATGCCTCTGCTTTCACGGGTTACGATTTTAACACCTAATTCCTCCTGCATATGCTTTAAACGATTGGTTAATGCAGGTTGCGTAATAAACAAAAGCCGGGCTGCTTTCGTTAGATTTTTTTGACTATAGAGAACCTTCAGTATTTCCCAATCCCGGTAATCCATTACTCTCTCCCCCAAAAATCTGTATCATATAAAACTTTTTTATAAGTACTTATAATTTTTTAGCATTTTATTTATTCCGATTATTGCATTATCCTTAGCCTTACGCAATGGGTAATTCTTCTTTACATGATGCAATACAATACAAAACAATGTAGCAGAAGTACAAATCATGGGGGTATTGTGAATGAGAATGTAGGAAAGCCAAAAAGGTCCATGGAGAATTTTCAAGGCCCAAACCTTGGCTATGTGGTGGAACAATATGAGTAATATACGAACAGTACTGAGAATGTTGATCCAGCATTGAAAGAGCTTTTTCTTACATAGGGATCACCTCTATCTGTTGAGATCAGTCATATGAAAAGAGATACCGAACCTGGATCTTTTATTTCTAACAATACGGCACATATGAAAAAATGCTTCAGGTAGTGAAGCTGCTCGAGGACATTCGGGTTCACAGGCATCTGGCCGCATCCATAAATCCACTTGGAGAAAAGAACAAAGAGGAAGTGTTCTTCCATTGATGTATATTGCTATCTCTTATGACTACTGGATTGTGAACGGGAAAGAGGCCGTCAGTTTCCTGACTACTGTCAAAGAGGTATTAAAAGATCTAGAATCCTTATTATTAGAAGGCTAAGGGTTTTCTAAGGTAAGGTCAATTAAGACTAATCCTTAGAGTGACCTACAATGTAGGGTCAGCTGTTTTAGATAATTTAGGGGGATATATATGAAATCAAAATATTGCAAAGAATCACGGGTGATACGAACAAGCCGTATATTTCCAAATGACGTAAACAATCACAATACATTATTTGGGGGACGGTTAATGAGTGATTTGGATCAGGTAGCATCTATTTCTGCAGCTCGTCATAGTCGTACGGAATGTGTAACTGCTTCAACTGACTCAGTTGACTTCCTATATCCTATTCGGACAACGGATTCAGTCTGTTTTGAATCCTATGTGACATGGACAGGGACATCATCTATGGAGATTTTTGTGAAAATTATTGCTGAAGATTTAAAAAGTGGGGAACGTAAGATTGCAGCAACTGCTTTATTAACATTTGTCGCACTTGACCAACATAAACGTCCCACATATGTTCCGCAAGTCATTCCAGAAACAGAAGAAGAGAAAAAATTGCATGAAACCGCACCAGAGCGAGCAAGAGCACGCAAAGAAAGAAAACAAAAGAGTAAGGAATTAGCTGCTTTTTTAACAACAAATTATCCTTGTTTAACGTAGCTTACGATACATTTAATCAAGCTGTAGACGTCTAGCAGCCTGTAGGACAAGCAGAAATATTGTCTTTTAATTGTGAAAAATGAACTGTTCCCAACAAACATAAGGGGCACCGTCACAGGGGGATGTATAAACAAAGCACTAGTACGATATGGAGTTATTTTCGTGGAACAGCATAAATGAGTTTTAGTAAAAAGTTTAAACATTATCTATTAATCTTTTGCTTGGAGGAGTTATATTATGTGGATAATTACTGTGTATTCAAAAGAAAATACTACACTGTTTGAATTTGATACAGAGGAAGAAGCAAGAAATGCTTTCAAGAAAATGACAGGGAATAAAATTCTTTCCGAAATTGTTTACTTTAATGATCCTTGTTTCACAAAAATGACTGTTTAAGGTCTATATACCACAAAAACTGGGGTTGTAACGCAAATATCTCAACAATATCGTGGAACAGGATCACCGTTTTATAAGGAAGGGAGTTCGTTCCAGGATAGGATTGAAATCATTTCAGACAGCTGACAGCTACCTTGATTTTGAGGGGCGGCGAAGCTATGCATATGATAAAAAAAGGGCAGTTTCACCAAAGCGTGAACTCTGCCCAATATGAGGTTAAAATCATTCATACGTTATGTAGATTAGCTGCTTAATCCCAAGGTTAATAAGATATTGCTGTTCTATAGTTCTGGCGAATTATGTTTGCACCAGAACCAGAGCAAGCACCTCGCTCTGTAATGAAAAGAAGCATATATCTACCAGTTTACTATGGATCCATGCCTAAAAAGATGGAGTTTTTGCAATGGCTTTAAGTGATAGTTAAATTTAAAAAAATCTTTAAAAAAATTGAAAAAATGTTTTGTATTTTTTTGTTGGTTTATGTAGTTTTCGTTATAAGTTAAAGATAAAGTTTGGTCAAGATAAATAATGAAAGCGCTTTAAAAAATTAGGGGGTGGTTTGAAAAGTAATAGTGCTAACAGGACATCATTCAGAAAAGTATTGGGCTTAGCATGAAAATGGAATCAATTCGCTATTAGACTATATGTGATTAACAAACGAATGGTGAAAAAAGGTGTCTATTTGCCGTGTACACCATTTATACAATTAGGGGTGGGGAGAATGAAAATGAAAACCAAGGATCAAGTTCGAAAACACGATGACACACAAGGTGAAACGCTAGATTTATTACATTCAACACAATTTATCATAAAAGAAGCAGTTGAAAAGCTGGGATATAGTGAAGCTATGTATGAATTACTAAAAGAGCCGCTTAGAATCATCACAGTGCGTATCCCTATCCGGATGGATGACGGTTCTACTAAAATTTTCATTGGTTATCGTTCTCAGCACAACGACGCTGTAGGTCCTACGAAAGGGGGAGTACGTTTTCATCCGGAGGTAAATGAAAAGGAAGTAAAAGCACTATCAATGTGGATGAGTTTAAAGTGCGGCATTTTTGATCTTCCGTACGGCGGCGGAAAAGGCGGAATTGTATGTGATCCTCGTAGCATGTCATCCTTTGAATTAGAGCGTTTAAGCCGGGGATATGTGCGTGCTATTAGCCAAATTGTCGGACCAACGAAAGATATTCCTGCACCAGATGTATTTACAAATCCGCAAATTATGGCATGGATGATGGATGAGTATAGCCGTATCCAAGAATTTGACTCACCAGGATTTATCACAGGAAAGCCGATCGTGCTTGGTGGTTCACAAGGGCGGGAAACAGCAACTGCTACAGGAGTAACAATTTGTATTGAAGAGGCAGCGAAACGGAAAGGAATTCCATTAAGGGATGCACGCGTTATTATCCAAGGATTTGGGAATGCCGGAAGCTATCTTGCGAAATTTATGCAGGATGCAGGAGCAAAGGTGATCGGCATTTCTGATGCATTTGGTGCGCTTTATGATCCAGAAGGAATCGATATAGATTATTTACTTGAACGACGAGATAGTTTTGGTACAGTAACAAATTTATTTAAAAACGTCATTACGAATCAGGAGTTACTTGAAAAAGAATGTGAAATTCTTGTTCCTGCTGCAATCTCCAACCAAATTACACGCGAGAATGCAGATCGTATTAAAGCTGAAATTGTTGTCGAGGCTGCGAATGGACCAACAACGCTTGAAGCAACAAACATATTAACAAAACGTAACATACTGCTTGTACCAGATGTGCTTGCCAGCTCTGGTGGTGTAACCGTTTCGTATTTTGAATGGGTACAGAATAATCAAGGGTATTACTGGTCAGAGGAGGAGGTAGCCCAAAAGTTACGTAGTAAAATTACGGAATCTTTTGAAAGGGTTTTCTCCACAGCACAAGCATACCAGGTAGATATGCGTTTGGCCGCATATATGGTGGGAATAAGAAGAATGGCAGAGGCATCCCATTTTCGTGGTTGGATATAAAACCTTAGGTTATATGTCTAAGGGAAAGGAGATAGGATAAATGATTTTGAAAAATGTCCTGGATTTAAGTAGGAGTATCACTGAGGACTGCCGGGATATGCACGAATTGGTACAAAATAAGGATATCTCTGATCCGGCTGTAATAAAAATTAAGCAACAATTAAATAGAAAAATTATGATGCTACAAAAAATTATATCTGAAGCCTATCCCTTGTCACGTGGAAAGGCCCTCTAGCAATCTTAAAGATATTGTTGAGCCTATGAGCATCTACTTATGATGATGGAGTTGGAACTACCAGCTACATTTAATTAGGCTGGCTAGCCAAAAAAGCTCAGATATATCTACAAAGGGTAGGTTTCTGAAGCCAGAAGCCTACCTGAAATCCAAAAGCAGTTCACATTTATGATAGACAACTTAAGGGAGTGGGAAAATATGCTTCAAGCAACGCCACAGGAAGATAAAACTAGGGATGACAGCCAAAAGAAGGCCAGCCTGGATGCTTGGGTCACACATTATCAGTCCTATGCTGCTAAAGGACAAAATGCCAGTTATATTCCTGCCTTAGAACATATAAATTCATCGCAATTGGGCATTTGTATAGCAGAACCAAATGGTACAATCATACATTCGGGGGATTGGGAAGTTCCCTTCACTTTGCAAAGTATATCAAAGGTGATTAGCTTTATGGCTGCATGTTTAGGCTGCGGCATTTCTTATGTATTAGAAAGAGTTGATGTAGAACCAACTGGAGATGCGTTCAACTCAATTACGCGTTTAGAAATGCATAAGCCCGGCAAACCATTTAACCCTATGATCAATGCAGGGGCAATCACTGTATCTTCACTCCTGCCTGGGAAATCACCACAACAAAAATTAGAGGTTCTGTATTCATTAATTGAAAAATTAATTGGGAAAAGGCCAGCCATTAATGAGGAAGTGTTTCAATCTGAATGGAAAACAGCCCATCGAAATAGGGCTTTAGCTCACTACTTAAAGGAGACAGGTTTTTTAGAATCAGAGGTGGAGGAAGCTTTAGAGGTCTACTTAAAACAATGTTCTATAGAAGTAAATACAAAAGACATAGCCTTGATAGGCTTAGTTCTTGCCCTAGATGGATATCACCCTATTCGTAAGGAACAAATTTTACCTAAAGAAATAGCTAGGCTAACTAAAGCCTTAATGCTTACTTGCGGAATGTATAATGCATCAGGGAAATTTGCGGCTTTTGTTGGAGTCCCAGCCAAAAGTGGTGTATCTGGGGGGATTATGGCATTAGCCCCTTCAAGTACTAGACGTGTACTACCCCTTCAGGGTGAATTTGGCATCGGCATATATGGACCAGCTATTGATGAGTATGGTAATAGTTTAGCTGGGGGAATGTTATTACAACAAATAGCGCAGGAGTGGGATCTAAATATTTTCTAGAAGGTATATCAAGCTTTCATGTTACTAGATATTTTGCAGCATGATGAGTTGTATAATGGCTGATAAATGTTATATTGAGATTGGTGAAACTTTTTAAAATTAGGAAGTGACAATCTTGAATCTCAATACTGTATTAAAAAAAGATAGCCATATTCTTGTTTTGATGATATTGATAGTGCCGCTAACAAGCGAATTAAAGTTCTACCCTCTCAATGAAACATTTCGAATCAGCTTTGGTGCACCAGTATTTTTCTTTCTTTTACTGTTGATACAGAAAATGCCGGCAACTTTACCAGGTTTTCTGACAGGAACAGCAGTGGTAGGATTTCGTATTCTACTGGATTTCATTATGCAGGATCATTTCGACTGGACTTCCTCATTTCAAGCTCATTTCCCTACCTTTTTCTATTATTTCGCTTATGCCTGCCTTTTTTATGCAGCAAAGGTCAAGCGCCTCCAAGGCTCGTCTTTAATCATCGGGCTTATTGGTTTTGTAATTGAAATATTGTCTGATTTTGCAGAGTTAATGATGCAATATTTTATGTTAAAAACAATGAGTACGCTATCTGGATTGAGTGAAATTATTATGGCTGCCTTTTTTCATAGCTTTATCGTTATGAGCTTTTTCAATATGATGAAATTGTATGAGGCGCAGTCTAGGGAAAGGGAAGTTAGAAAACAAAATGAACACATACTAATGCTCATTTCCAATTTATATGAGGAATCCATCCATTTAAAAAAAACATTACGCGATACTGAAAATATAACAAAAAAATCATATGATTTATACAAACGTTTAAATTGTTTGGAAAATGAGCAGGCCGAAGATTTACGAAAACAAGCATTAAAAATCGCTGGTGAAGTCCACGAGGTTAAAAAGGATAACCAACGTATCTTTGCAGGACTTTCAAAACTGATTTCCAATGAAGCTCCTACTGATTATATGGAAATACATGAACTAATCAACATCATTGTGCGAGCAAATGAGAAATATGCCCGTTTACTGGGAAAAGAGATTCAATTTGTGTACACAATTGATGGTGTACATCTGCCTTATCACGTTTATACTATTTTATCCATTATAAATAATATTGTTGTAAATGCGGTAGAAGTTATTAAGGATACAGGGACCATCACGATTTTTATTGGTAAGGAGCAGGATTTCATTCAATTCCTGATAGAAGATGATGGCCCTGGTATTGCACCGAAACATAAGGATCTAATCTTCAAACCTGGGTTTACTTCTAAGTATGATAATCAGGGTAACCCTTCGACAGGTATCGGACTATCCTATGTAAAAGAAATGGTAGAACAGCTTGAAGGTTATGTTACATTCCAAAACAGATTGGAAGGAAAAGGAGCAGTTTTTACGATTCAATTACCGGTTAAGCACTTAATTCAGGGATGAAGAAAAAAGAAGCAGGCCTGTCCAAAGGTATAATATGACTTTGGACAGGACCTAACCCTTGAATTACTACAGGATAGGCGGGCTTTTTGTCTACTGTTATGATACGAGGTTTAATCGCACCTTAATAATTTTCTGACCATTATTCATTGAAGGACGATGATCATTCAATTTTGTTAATCGAGTAGTATAACACCAATATGTTTTGGGAATTTCAACTTGTTTTGTATTTTTCCGTGAGATTATGTAGTTCTGATTATAAATTAAACCTAAAGCATTATTAAAGAGAATTTGAAAGCGCTTAATATTTAGATTTCTGGTTTATAGTTAACCGGTGAAAAGTAGGCAAAAAAGATAAGGATTCATACTGCTTTTTTTACTATCCCGTTACTTTATTTTTTAGGAGTATATGAAGGTGGCGAATTTCTAAAAGATGATTACTCGCACCAAAGCGAGCAAAAACATGTAAGGAAAGAAAAACGATTTCGGATGCATTTAAGTTTTAACAGATTACAACACGTATAAAATCCCGATCGTCCATAGGAGGGATAATATTGAAAAAAAAGGGGATCGTTTCATTAATATGTCTTACAGTTTTAATAAGCTTTATCGTTCATTTTTTGAAAGAAGATGAGAAGCTTAAAGTGGTAGTTGTTGCGAAAAGTTTAGACTTAGAGTATTGGAGAATTTTTGAAGCAGGAGCTCAAAAAGCGTTTAATGATTTTAACATAGATGGTCAAGTGATAGCACCTGATTCCATTTATCCCATTACAAATGAAGCTGATACATTGAAAAAAGTTTTAAGACAACATCCGGATGCACTGATCGTTACCCCCATGCACCCCTCCGTTACCATTCCAGTATTGATGGAATATAAGAAAAAGAACATTCCTGTATTGTTTGCTGGTAGGGACGCTGACTGGAAAGACAAAGTCACTTATATAGGAACGGATCACTTTAAATTGGGAATGGTGGCAGGAGAGCTGCTAGGATCCATGCTGCAGCCAGGGGATCAAGTAGCAATTATTCATGGGAATTTAAAAGATCCTGCTGAGGTGGAGCGGTTAAAGGGAGCGAAGGAGGTCTTAGGAAAAGCCGGAATCGAGATTGTCACAGAACAGTTAGGAGAAGATCGATTTGGAAAGACAATATCTGTAACAGAAAATATTTTGCAGAATCATCCAGATATCCAAGGGATATTTACTACTGACGATTTAATTGCCCTAAATGCATTAAAAACAGCAGAAAAAGAAGGATTGATAATTCCTATAGTTGGAACGGATGGCATTACAGAAATGTTGGAAACTGTAGATGCAGGAAAACTGAGCGCTACAGTGACGCAGAATCCTTATGATATGGGGTATTTAAGCGTAAAACAAGCAATAAAAGCAATTAAGGGGGAACATATCCCAAAAAGGATTGATAGCGGGGTTGATATTTTAACCCAAGATAACGCAAAAGAAAGATTAGCGTTACTAAACAATATATTATATAGCAGGGTTGAGAAATTCAAACATTTTTTATATGAACTATTATGATCATAGCAAACTGTTTTTCTAAACAAAAAGCAGTTTGTTTTTTTGTGTCAAGAATTACCACTATACAGTAAAAAAACGAAGATATTCCACTAGTAATAGCCAGTAGAAGTGTGGATTAAGCTTTCGATCTCGGTAAGCACATTTGAATTAAATGCCTCACCTCTTCTGGTACCGCTTGGCAAAGGATTTTTCGTATTGTATTTGTCAGTTAATGCACCTTGTCCCAATACCATATAGGAAAAGAACACAGTATTATTTTCATTGCAGTAATCAATAATTCCGGCTTCTTCCGATGAACGGTAAAGCAAGCTGTAATCGGTTTGCTTTTGATCCAGTATAGCCCAAAATCATTGAAAATTAGATTCTGGAACGTACACTGGGCTGGATTACGATTCCTTTAATGGTGATAATAAGTGTGTATATCGCAAAAGCTAGTCTTCGGAGTACTGCTCGTTTTTTTATCCTTGTTACTCTTTTCTTGATTGTTTTCTTTATATGAATTACACATGCGTTACAAGACGTTAATTTCTTGTATATCTTTCCGATAGGACAGGATGGAATTTTAACCATCTTAAAAGGTTCAAAAGAAGGCTTCTTTTCTTATTTTATTATGTTCATTCCAGCAATTCTATTACTGTTTTCCTTTCTATTCCGCCAAAAGAATACGGAGTGAATCAAGAATGAAAACCATCAGAAATTTATTGGCTATTTTAGGGTGTTTCATGCTGATCGGATGTTGGGATCAACATTTAATGAAAGAAGCTACATTAGTACAGACCGTAAGCTTTGACCTGACACGGGAGGGAAAGTTTTTACTCGGAACTGTAATCCCTATTCTAACTCAATCTCAATCCGAGTCAGGACAAGGCTTCACAAAGAGTGAAACCTTATCTGCTACCGCTCATACACCAAGAGAAGGGAGGGCAAAAATCGATCGGAGGGTTTCAGGTGTTTTGGATGCTTCAAACAATAAGCTCATATTGTTTGGTGGCTCATTTGTAAGACAGGGCATTGTTCCTTCGCTAGACGTAATCTATCGCGATCCACGCAGTTCCTTGAGTGCTAAATTAGCAGTTGTGGATGGTGAAGCCGTTAAACTGCTTCGTCTACTTTTGCTTGCAAGTCTTTGTTTTGGTCCTGCAAACTTGCAACTGTTTCTACTTTGCTAGATAACTGTTTTTCTAAAGAATCCACATGAGCATTTGCCTTGTCTAGTTGTTCCTGCGATGGACCGAAGGACGAACCAATAATAACTGCAATCAATGCCGTTAATACATACTTCCATCTCTTTTTTAAGAATGACAATACTTTTTCCATTAGAATTTTACCTCTCCTGTTCGTTTTAATATAATAATATATTAAATATTAAGATGATAATATATTTATGTCCGAAAATAAATAGGGAATATATCCCAGATCAAATAAGTGAATTATCATCATCAATACTGGAAGCAACAACTGTAGATGGCTCGCTACCTAAGAGGGGGAGACAGGCTGCGGCATAATTCTATTCTTCATAAAGGGGTACTGACGTATACCTAAGTTGATAGACAGGGGGTATTTAATTTTGTTAGGTTGATGGCGGTGGGGTCCTACCATCAAAACGCGTATTTACAACATTAAGGAGTTCAGGAAGAGAAAATGCTTGAATTCAAACACGCTAAGGAACCGCCCCCTCCCATTTTTATATGTCATAAGGTGTCTTGTAGGAGTGACACATTGCAAAACTCCAATCTTAGACATTATGACACACCTTTTTCTGGACATATCAGCTCTGTCATAAAGCGTACTTTTTGACATATACACTTAGTGTTGTAAATCCGCGAAAAGTTGGCGGTACCCCATGCCCATCAGGCTAAGAATTTGAAATCACCCCAAAACGAAGATTTTATGCAATTTCCCCATTTTATCGTTTTGGGGTGGGGCGTTTTTATTAGGTTTATGGTTATGTGTCAGGGCTCCTAAGAGAGAATGTAATAGGATTGGCTTTCTGCTCATCGCGACAGCAATACTACTGTTTCCAATTCTCAATGTGTTAGGAAAGATTGGATCTCTTATACTAATCCTTGTATATTTTGCATCAGTATTAGTGGTGCAGCATAATTAAATTGTCTGTTTGGATACCGCCTCAAAGTATTCCAAAACGACCTCACGGAATTCCAGAGCAGCCCGCGAAATGTACCGGCTCTTGTGCCATAATAAAGCGATTTCCCGTACCAGTTCGCGGTCCTCTATTTGCAGATATTTGATCTGTTCCCGTGAATTCCTTGCCGTGCTTGGTATGAAGGCTAGACCAATTTCGGCTTCTACAAGAGTGCTCAGCCTTGCAGGTTCATCTCCCTCATACACATATTTAGGTTCAAATCCAATCTTTTTGCATATGGAATCCACTAGATCGCGAGTACCGTAGCCTCTCTTTACACCGACAAACCACTCATCCCTTAGTTCTGTCAAGGATATGATGCTTCGGTCTGCCAGCCGATGCCCCTTGGGAACCGCTACGAGGATAGGGTCAATGAACACAATTTGACATTCAATGTCATCCTCTTGTATAGGAGGTGAGGACAAACAAAAATCGACCTCTCCCCTATGAAGAAGCGTAACCATTTCCTGCGTGGTCAGCATTTGTACATGAAATTGGATATTGGGCCGCTTTTTCCGAAACTCTCGAAGGATATTGGGCAACGTACTTGCTGTGGTCACCGCCAATTTGAGTGTGCCATGTTCCGGACTCGATAAATCGCTAAGTTCCTGCTTACCCTGTTCCAATTCAAACAAAGCTCTTTCCGCACGGCAAAGGAATCTGCTTCCGAACTCATTCAATCGCAACTTCCTCCCTGTTCGATCGAATAGAGGGACCCCCAGATCCTCCTCCAAGCGTTGGATTGTTTTGCTTAGCGACGATTGAGTAACGTGCAGACTTCGTGCAGCTTCGGTCATATGTTCCAATCTAGCTACCGCGAGAAAATATTGCAGTTGAAGAAGTTCCATTTCACACCCTCCATTCATTCCTTCAAGTCAATGATACTATAACATAAAATGCATTGGAATGAATAATGGATTTCAAGTACGATAACATCAAGACGATTTGGGGGAGGAACTCAAAAATGAATGCTCGCAGCAGGTGGTTGATGATATCCGTTGGACTGGGAATATTATTGAACCCATTAAATTCTTCGATGATTTCTGTTGCTATTGCAAGGCTGCAACATGTGTACCGCCTTGATTTTACCGTTGTTTCATGGATTATTTTTTCTTTCTACATTGCGAGCGCGATCGCTCAACCTGTCATGGGAAAGGTCAGTGATGTATTCGGACGCAAGAAGATATTCCTTACCGGGCTTGTTGTGGCCTTCGTTCCATCATTATTAGCTCCGCTATCACCAAACTTTGGGTGGCTCATCGTGTTCCGTATTGTGCAATCCATCGGAACAAGTATGATGGTGGCAGTTGGAATGGCCATTGTGCGAATTCATATTACGGAGAAACAAGCGACTGCGCTATCTGTTTTGTCCATATTCCTGTCCGGAGCGGCAGCCATTGGCCCCTTTATTGGCGGGGTTTTGATTCACTGGTGGAATTGGCCAGCGATCTTTTTCATCAATATTCCGTTTGTAGTGGCGAGCTTTCTATTAGCTTGTAGGATGATTCCTAAGGACGAACCGACAGCATCCGTTACACGCAACATGTCCTTTCGTAAATGGTTGGATTTTATTGATGCGTCAGGGATCCTGCTCTTTGCAGTGGGTCTGGTTGCCCTGCTCGTTGGCTTACTGTCAGCAAAATCATCTAGTCATGTCTCTCTAGGGAATATCATTGTCGGGTTGATCGGCCTCGTGGTGCTGGGTGCTTTCGTACGACACGAGTTAAAAACGGCGTCTCCCTTTATTCCTTTGCGTACATTCGCCAAATATCCAGCGATGACTTGGGTCAATGTCCAATTCATGCTCGTTAACGTACTTTTTTATGCTCTCTTTTTCGGACTTCCGTCTTACTTGCAAATAGTACGTCATGTCAGCGAGTTTCATACAGGGATTCTCATGCTAACCTTAGGCTTGAGCTCGCTCATTGCTTCTCCGATAGCAGGACGATGGATCGATAAATCAGGACCCAGACCCGCATTGCTAGTATCCGCAATACTGATGGCATTTGGGTCCGTGTGGATCGTGACATTGAATCAAACTTCCCCGGTTATCAGTGTGTGTTTGGCTTTGGCTGCATTCGGTATTAGCAACGGGTTGAACAGTGTCGGAATGCAAGCGGCCTTGTTCCAAAGTTCGCCAAAGGAAATAATTGGTGTCGTATCCGGAATATTTAATATGTCAAGATACCTGGGAACCATTCTCTCTTCATTGTTGATAGGCATTATAATGGGAGGAACGTTCAGCTTCGGTGGATTTCGACTGCTTGGGGTTATCCTCACGGTACTTGCATTGGCCTTGGTATTTATGAGTCAGCGACGCCGGGAGTCAGGACAATTGGAAAAATCGAATGTAAGCAAGTAAACAAATAAAGGGATTCTAACGCATGCCTATCAAGCTAATTCGAATACATGTCCCCCATGTAAGGAAAATACGCTATCCTTTTAGTTGAATGACTGATAAGGATGGCGTTTTTTATGGATATTTCATTGCGCGAACAACTGCAACTTTTTGCACAGGAATTACACCGTCATTTATCCCCTGAAATCCTTCATAGACTTGCAAAAGATGTAGGATTTGTCCGTAGGACAAGTAAGTACAGTGGACCAGACCTTGTGTCGTTATGTGTCTGGCTCAGTCAAGAAGTTGCATCTGCATCCCTCAACCAGTTATGCAGTACATTAGAGGCTGCGACGGAGGTACTCATCAGTCCCTAAGGACTAAATGAACGATTCAATTCTGCTGCTGTTCAACTCCTACATGATATTCTCACTGAATTGCTTCAGAAGAAGATTGCAGTTCACGATGCCATTTCTGGTGTTCATACAGAGCATTTTCATCGCATTCGTGTACTGGATTCCACCGTATTTCAACTACCCGATACATTTGCAGACAAATATGCCGGTGCTGGGGGAAGTGCCCATAAAGCTGGTGTGAAAATTCAGTTTGAGTGTGATTTACTAAGCGGAGATGTACTTCATCTTCATGTAGGAGAAGGAAAGGAAAATGACCAAGTATACGGCTCCCAGTGTATAGACTCCTTAGAAGAAGGCGATGTTCGTATTGGTGACCTTGGTTATTTTTCCTTAGAGGATTTTCGAGCAATTTCTGAAAAGGGAGCTTACTTTCTTTCTAGACTTAAACTCAATACACGAGTCTATTACAAGAATCCGAATCCAGAGATGTTTCGGAATGGTACAGTCAAAAAGCATTCCGAGTACATTCAAATAGACCTTGAACAGCTCCTTGATACATTACAACCCGGTGAAACAAAAGAATTGGAGGAGGTATATGTAGGTATGTATGAGAAGTTGCCGGTTAGAGTCATCGTTTATCGACTAACGGAACAACAACTGCGAAACAGGGAAAAGGATATAGCAAAGAAAGAGAAGAAGAAAGGTATTACCTATAAGGAAAGAAGCAAACGATTGAGTGCTATTAATCTGTACTGCACCAATATTCCTGCGGAATATGTAGGAGCAAGCCGAATTCATGATTTCTACTCTCTCCGCTGGCAGATTGAAATCCTGTTTAAAACCTGGAAGTCCCTCTTCTCTATTCATGTATGTAAGAAAATCAAACTGGAGAGGCTCGAGTGTCATATCTATGGTCAGCTTATCCGCATCCTCATTTGTTCGTCTACCATGTTTCGGATGCGGGAGCTGCTTTTGCAGAAAAAGAAAAAAGAGCTTAGCGAATATAAAGCAATGTATATGATAAAGGACCATCTGCCGCTTTTATACGAAGCTATACAGCAGGGTGTCAAGCAATTGACAAATGTACTGTTTCGTATGTATGCACTGCTGGAGAAAAACGGGCGAAAGTCCCACAGATATGAGAAGAAAACAGTCTTTGATATTCTTGGAGTTCTGTATGAACGAAGTGAGAGGATAAAGAAAGTTGCATAATTTTTAAAAAGCACCGAATTCGCAGTTTATTTGGCATGCACGTTTTTATAAGAATTGGCGGAGGACAATAGGAATAGGGTTGTATCATAGCATATCTCTGCTTTAATCCATGTATCGTCATCCCTTAACTTGATGGGCATGTGGCGGTACCC
>NZ_JASATP010000075.1:0-21144 GCF_038440375.1 Bacillus sp. OTU530 | reverse complement strand
TAAAAAAAACTTGCCGACTTGGCAAGTTTTCTCTATTTCTTTACGTTCTCTCATTCACTTTGTTTTTTTGCTTTTTCATATACCTCATACCATTCTGGATAGAATTTTTTAAATGAAACGGGCCGAAATGTATCCTGTTTTACTAGGATATTTGTTGTGCTTGCTGTAATGCACAGCTCTTCTTTTTCATTATACACTTCATAGCCATATACAACGCGAAGCGGGTTCAAGGCCTCAATCCACGTTTTCACGAGTGCCCGCTCCCCGTAGCGCATTGCCTTTCGATATGTAACCTGCAAATCTAATACAGGAGAAACAATGCCCTGCTTCTCCATTTCTACATAGGAAAGACCTAAGTCTTCAATAAGCTGCGTACGCCCAAGCTCTAGCCAAATGACGTAGTTCGCATGATACACAACGCCCATTTGATCTGTTTCTGCATAGCGAACTTCAACACGTTTTTCTGATATGTACAAGCTATATCCCTCCATGCTCTGTTAACGATACTAATCATAATACAAGATGTGGCAAAATAAAATAGAAGCGACGTATCTTTTTCCTTATAAAGGAGGGATTGTATGCTGCAAATTGTAACAGTGCAACGCGGTGATACTTTGTACAAAATAGCACAGCGTTATGGAACAACTGTCGAAACGATTACAAATGACAACGGTTTAAATCCTGCACAAGTGTTAGTCGTCGGGCAGGCGTTAATCGTCAATACACCCGGAAATGTATATTATGTTCAGCCTGGAGACAGCTTATATAAAATCGCTCTAACGCATAACACTACCATTAATGCATTGACAAATGCCAACAATATTTCTGCGAACGTGATGCTGCAAGTCGGACAGCGTTTATATATCCCAAGAGGCTCGAAACGAAACGCGGAATCTATTGCTTATCTGCAGCCAACGTCTATTCCCATTAGGGAAAGTCTCGTAACGGCTACAAGGGCCGCTTCTCCGTATCTCACATACTTAGCCTATTTTAGCTTTGAAGCAAAACGGGACGGAACACTCGTTGAGCCGACAAGCATCCCAACCGTTTTAGATGCTATTAGTGCGAATCGTGTAATCCCCATGCTCGTTGTGTCAAATCTAGAAAACGGCAATTTTAGTACGGAGTTAACAAGTGTGCTGCTCAATAATTCAGCTATTCAAAATAAACTGATTACAAACGTCCTGCGAATAGCGGAACAATACGGCATGCGAGATGTACACTTCGATTTTGAAGATGTGGCTGCAACTGACCGTGAAGCATACAATCAGTTTCTGCGAAATGTAAAAGCACGCTTACCACAAGGCTATACACTAAGTACCACGCTTGTTCCAAAAACCAGTTCGGCTCAAACCGGACGATATTATGAAGGGCTGGATTATAAAGCGCACGGAGAGATTGTCGATTTTGTAGTCATTATGACTTATGATTGGGGTTGGCAAGGGGGACCTCCGCAAGCTGTGTCACCAATTGGTCCAGTAAAACAGGTTATCCAATATGCAAAATCACAAATGCCAGCAAACAAAATTATGATGGGGCAAAATTTATACGGCTTTGACTGGCCGCTTCCATTTAAACCTGGCAATATGGCCAAAGCCGTCAGCTCCGTTGCCGCTGTTGCTTTAGCCAGAGCACACAATGCTGCCATCGCTTTTGATTACACCGCTCAGGCACCTCACTTTACCTATAGAAATGCACAAGGTGCACTGCATGAGGTATGGTTTGAAGATGCAAGATCCGTTCAGGCGAAGTTCAATTTAATAAAAGAACAGGGGATACGCGGGATTAGCTATTGGAAAATCGGCTTACCCTTCCCGCAAAACTGGCGTCTGCTTACTGAAAACTTCAATATTATCAAAAAAGGCTGATTATCTCAGCCTTTTTTTTATTCTCTTCCTTCACGATGGGCATACTCATCTTTAATTTCATCACGCATCGCAGCAATGCTGTCTAAACGACGTTGATTCTTTGCTTGAATCGCAGCGCGGTCCTTTTCATTTGAAAACTCAGCTGCTTCTTCTGCCTCATGCATATTATGAATTGTGTTTTGTACCATTTCCTGTAGCTTTTCTACGTTATCGCTTCGATCATCCGGGTTCGATTTATATTGCTTTGTCATGCTGCATTCCTCCTCATGTGTAAGATACAACGTTAGTTTGCTTTAATTACAAACGAATATGTATGGTAAAGAAAACTCATCGATTGGCGAGCCGTTAGGCGAAGACAGAGGCGTAGTGGCCCTTATACTGTATCCCTAAAATTTCCGACCACGTCGAATTCACTTCCAATTAAAAATATATACTTTCTTACAGTGTAAAGAAAACTCGCTGATTGACGAGCCGTTAGGCGAAAGCAGAAGCGTAGTTGCACTTATACTATATTCCTAAAATTTCCGACTACGTCGAATTCACCTCTAGCTGAAAATGTATACATTCTTACAGTGAAAACAGAATGGGAAAGTGAGAAAAAGGACGATTTCTCGTCCTTTTTCCTCACATATATCATTTCACAGGCAGCACCATTGCCTATGCTTAACCGTTATAATTATGAATAGCAACAGGCGTTTCTCCTGTTTTCGTTTGCATCTTCTTTCCTTTATTCCCATCAAAGCCCTTTGATTGCGTACCAATATGATCTGGCTGGAAGCGTTTAGTATCGTGTTTTTGATTGCCCATTGTTTATCCCTCCTCACACCAATAGTATGATTCCTAGCGTGAGAATTATACAAGGTGCTATTCCGCTTGTTCTAACCGACGTAGTTCTAAACGCTGTTCTAATCTCTCTTCAAGCTGCTCAATAGCTGCTTGATCACTCAATAGCTGCTGCTTATTTTCCATCACAAGTTCCTCAAATGTTTTTCTTCTATTTCGTCTCATATGCCCCATCCTTTCCAATTGTTGCTATTAGGTAGTATTGGCATAAGAAAGATTATTTCATACAAGTTGTAAGAAAATTTGTGTTTTTCACACGAGAAGCAGAATTACAAAAGTATTTTAAATGTTCCTCATTTTTTCGCCTTTTTTATATAAAGACAAAAGGAGCCCCTATAAAAACAGCTCCTTATTGTAATGCTTGTATTGTTTTTTCCATATACTCCCCTGTCATCGCACCGATAGATTTTTGGCGGATTACACCTTTTGTATCCACAAAATAAGATGTCGGCAGAACCATAATCCGATACGTATCACTTACTTCGGATGTGCTATCGAACAAAATAGGAAAGGTAACACCATATTGGGAAGCAAAGTTTTTCACCTTCTCCTTTGTCTCGCCTGTCGATAAAGCAGTAGCGTTTACCGCCAAAATTACAACATCCTCTTTATGCTTCTCGTAAAAAGTTTGCATTTCCGGCACTTCTTGTCTACATGGCGGACACCAAGTTGCCCAAAAATTTAAAATTACCTTTTTTCCTTTTAAATCTGACAGCTTGACTTTAGAGCCGTCGAGTGCATGCAGTTCAAAATCAGGTGCTTCCTTACCGATTTCCAATCCTTGATTGGCCAATGCTTCCTCTACCTGTGGCTGCTGAACGACTTCTTGCTTCTCCTCTTTCCAAAACTGGTTATAAAGCGCATAACCGGCAAGCACGGCAAGCAGACCAATGAGTATAACTTTACGCAGCATATGAACACTTCCTTAATTTAACAGTTTTTTCTCATTTAGCTTATACAAGCCTGTAAAGGAATATTCGCATAACTTTATACTGTAAGAAAGTATAAAGTTCCAACCGAAGGCCAATTCGACGTAGTAGGAGATTTTTGGAACACCGTGTAAGTGCAACTACGCCTCTGTCTTCGCCCAAGAGCAGGGCTCGCCAATCGGCGAGTTTTCTTTAATTAAAACACATCCCGGTGATTTTGGAAACAATTACAAATTCGGAACATATGCTTGCAAAGGTCCCATGTCAAGCGGACTTTGATCTAACATTACGTTAGACTTTCACCGTAATAACGTAATACAATTCAGCTAAAGTCGTAACAGTCCTTACATGTTACTCAAATCACGAGATGGTTTATCTGCTAGCTAGTTAAAAATATTTTCCCCCTATGTCTAGTACCAAGAGCTTTTTTTACATCTGCGAGATCATATTGAATTTGAGGTCTTGTTAAAATTAACTGTTTATCATGAATGAATTGGATAATCTGATGAAATGTTTCATGCCATTTTCGGACAGATACTTGTTGATTCCAATGACGTAAATGAAATATGTTTGTATGTACTTTTGTGCTATTCATAATTTCTGTCCAATTGACAGGTATTCCTGACAAAAGACCGATCGTTAAGAACGTTCCATTAGGGCTAACACAGTAGGCTAAATCTGTACCAGATCGGCCGCCAATAGAATCAATTGCGGCTTTTGCTCCACAGCCATTTGTTAATTCCATCACCGCATTATAGAGCAAGGTAGTCTCTGTATTAATTACATATGAAGCACCAAGTTGAATTAGTTCTTCAGTATAGTTGTCATTTCGCGTTACCGCAATCAAATGAAAGCCTAAAATACGAGATAATTGTGCAAAAATACGACCAATAGCAGATCCACATGCATTTACAATTAAAGTCTCTCCTGACTTTAACGCCAAGACCTCCGTACAAATAACCCATGCTGTAATAGGATTAATATAGAGCTGTGCTGCGGTATCATCTTCTAGGTAATCAGGAATTACCACGGCCAGTTCAGCTGAAGTTTTCACAAATTCCTGCCATGTGCCTTCTCCTCGTAATGGCAATACTCGTTTTCCGAGAAACCATTTAGAAACAGAAGGACCTACCTCTTCTACGGTCCCAACTCCTTCATACCCTGGAACACTCGGTAAAGAAATTCGATTGGAATACGCTCCTCGAATGGGAATTAAATCAGATGGGTTAATCGGCCGAGTTTTCATTCGTACTAGCACTTCACCAATACCCGGGTCGTTTACTTTTATATTTTCCACTTGTAAAACCTGCTCTGGGTCTCCAAATTCATAAAACCGAATGCTAGTTGCTTTCAACATAGATAATCTCCTTAGTTAAAAGAAAAAGCGTGTGATACATATTTGTACCCACGCTTTTTCTTTTAACACACATATTATATTCATACATCCAACCGCATAATCATGTAGAGTACCTTTGTAAAATACGTACACTTAACTTCGGCACTCAATAAACCTGCCTGTTTTTGTATTATTTTGTTACTTCAGATTCCTTTAGCTTTTCGCGAAGTACCATTTGCAGAATACCGCCGTGACGGTAGTAGTCGATCTCAACTTCAGAGTCGAAGCGAGCTACAACTTCAAATTCCTTCACGCTGCCTTTTGCGTCTGTTGCAGTTACTTTTACAACATCACGTGGTTTCACGTTTTTGTCAACATGAATTGTGAATGCTTCATCACCTGCAAGACCTAATGTTTCTGCGCTTTCCCCATCCTTGAATTGAAGTGGAAGAACGCCCATTAACACAAGGTTGCTGCGGTGGATACGCTCAAAGCTTTCAGCGATAGCCGCTTTAATACCTAAAAGATTTGGACCTTTTGCAGCCCAGTCACGGGAGCTTCCCATACCATAATCTTTGCCCGCAATAACAAGAAGACCTGTTCCATCTTCTTTATACTTCATTGCTGCATCGTAAATGGATGTCACTTCGCCAGTTGGCCAGTATGTTGTATAACCGCCTTCTGTGCCAGGCGCGATTTGGTTTTTGATCCGGATATTTGCGAACGTACCACGCATCATTACTTCATGGTTACCACGACGGGAACCGTAAGAGTTGAAGTCAACCGGTTGTACGCCCTTTTCTAGCAAGTAACGTCCCGCAGGCGTGTTTTTGCCGATAGAACCAGCTGGAGAAATATGGTCTGTCGTTACAGAATCACCAAATTTACAAACGACGCGAAGACTTGTTAATGGCTCTACTTCGCCTGGTTCAGCCGATAACCCTTCGAAGAACGGAGGATTTTGGATGTACGTGGACTCTGTATCCCATGTGTACAATGCTTCGTTAGATGTTTGGATTTCGTTCCAACGCTCATTGCTATCAAATACGCGCTCGTATTCTTTTTTGAACACTTCTGTTGTTACAACAGCTCCTACTACTGCTTCAATTTCTTCCGCAGTCGGCCAAATGTCAGCAAAGTATACGTTGTTGCCGTCTTTATCTGTTCCTAACACATCGTTGCGAAGGTCGATATCTACTGTACCTGCAATTGCATACGCAACTACAAGCGGCGGAGATGCTAAGTAGTTTGCTTTTACAAGCGGGTGAATACGGCCTTCAAAGTTACGGTTACCAGAAAGCACCGATGTTACTAGCAAATCGCTATCCGCAATTGCCTTTTCCAACTCAAGATCTAACGGACCGGAGTTCCCGATACATGTTGTACATCCGTAACCTACTGTGTTGAAGCCTAATTGATCCAAATAAGGAGTTAAGCCGGATTTATTCAAGTATTCTGTAACAACTTTAGAACCAGGAGCTAAGGATGTTTTCACGTAAGCAGGTACGCTTAATCCTTTTTCAATTGCTTTCTTCGCTACAAGACCTGCACCAATGAGCACGTATGGGTTAGATGTGTTCGTACAGCTTGTAATCGCCGCAATTGCGATTGCACCTGTTTTCATTGTTACTTCTTCGCTCTCTACAGTTGCTGTCAATTGCTTGTCAAACTCCGCTTCTGTAAAGCCGAATCCTTGGTTTCCAACAGGAGCTGTTACCGCCTTGCGGAATGCTGCCTGCATATCAGAAAGAAGGATTAAGTCTTGCGGACGTTTTGGCCCAGACAAGCTTGGCTCGATTGCAGAAAGGTCGATTTCTACAAGGTCTGTGTAGATTGGGTCTTCGCTACCAGCTGTGAAGAACAATCCGTTCGCTTTGCAATATTCTTCTACAACGCGTACTTGCTCTTCTTCTCTGCCTGTTAGACGAAGGTAGTTCAAGGAAGCTTCATCGATTGGGAAGAAACCACAGGTTGCACCGTACTCAGGAGCCATGTTCGCCACTGTCGCACGATCAGCAAGAGGCATGCTTGAAAGACCAGGTCCGAAGAATTCTACGAACTTGCCTACTACACCTTTTGCACGCAATACTTGTGTAACCTTTAACGCAACGTCTGTTGCTGTTACACCACTTGGCAGCGATCCTGTTAATTTCACACCGATTACTTCAGGAACTGGGAAGTAAGAAGGTTGTCCTAGCATTCCAGCTTCCGCTTCGATACCGCCTACGCCCCATCCCAGAACGCCGATACCGTTGATCATTGTTGTATGAGAGTCTGTACCTACTAAAGAGTCTGGATATGCAACAAGTGCACCGTCTACTTCCTGCACGTGAACGACAGGAGCCAAATACTCAAGGTTAACTTGGTGGACAATACCAGTTGCCGGCGGAACCGCACGGTAGTTATCGAACGATTTTTGCGCCCAGCTTAAGAATTTGTAACGCTCTTCATTTCGTTTGAACTCTAGGTCCATGTTGAATTGAAGCGAGTCTTCTGTACCCGCCTTGTCTACTTGCACGGAGTGGTCAATAACAAGATCAACCGTAATCTCCGGATTAATTTTATCAGGATCTCCACCTAAATCTGCCATAGCTTTACGCAAGGAAGCTAAATCTACAACAGCCGGTACACCTGTGAAGTCTTGCAAAATAACGCGAGAAGGCTTAAATGGAACATCGATGTCTTTCACATCGGCTGTACCCCATTTTGCTAAATTTTCTACATGCTCATTTTTAATAACGCGGCCGTCTACTTGACGAAGAACGGACTCGAGCAATACTTTAATGGAATAAGGTAAACGAGAGATTTTGCCAATCCCTGCGTCCTCAAGCGCATTTAAACGATAGTATTGATACGTTTTGCCGTTCACTTCAAAAGAAGTACGTGCGTGGAATGGATCGTGTTTCACCATTTATGTTTCCCCCCTGTTAAACGTAAACAAGCTGAATTTTCTAAATACGGAGTTTATGCAAACTCTTTCAAAGGCTTACGATACTATCTTATTACAACTTGGAACATAAGTAAATAATAAGAAACTTATAGTTTGCAATAAGTATTCGTTATAAACAATCATTCATACATGCATATTGTTTTCTTAATGTAGAACAAACATGCATCAATATAACCAAACATAATGGCATCCTCTTTTTCGGCTCGAATAGACAGCAAGCGTCTATCAAATACTAGGTGCAACGGAGGTGATATACAATGGCAAAACGAAAAGCGAATCATATCATTCCTGGAATGAATGCGGCATCCGCACAAGGAATAGGTACAGGCTATAACGAAGAGTTTTCCAATGAACCGCTGACAGCTGCGCAGCGTCAAAACAACAAAAAGCGAAAAAAGAATCAGTAAAGAAAACTCGCCAATTAACGAGCCGTTAGGCGAAAACAGAGGCACAGTTGTACTCACACTGTATTCCTAAAATTTCCGGCTATGTTGAAGGACTTCTAGCCGGAACTTTATATCTTCCTACAGTGTAAACATAAAACCCGCCAATATAGGCGGGTTTTTCCTTAGCTAAAGCTATCCTGTCCATCTACATCTTGCATAATCTTGCGCAAATCCTGTTCATATTTTTGCAATTGATCATACTGCGTTTCTGTTGCGCTTTCTAACGCATTTTGAATTTGCTCATATGCCTCGCCCACCTCTTTGCGAAGATGCTTTAGCTGGCTTGCATAATCCGGGTCATTTGCCACGATGCTGCTTGCGATATTTACTGCTTCCTTTGTTCCTTGCTGCGCTGCTTGAAACGCCTGCTGCTCGTCTTTATTGTACGGCATAAAAAATCCCCTTTCTTGTCACTCTTTTCCTCTATATATTTCGTAGCTTCCCGCTAAAACATACAGGTATATTTACACAAAATTCTCTCATCCTAATAGGGAAGGAGGGATATTTCATGGAACGAAACAGCGCAAAATCCATTCGTCGCAACTCACCGAAGGACGCACAACCATCGAGCGGTCAACCGGAACCAATGAGCGGCTCTCATAAAGTAAAAAACCGTAACCATACACGTCAAAAACATAACACCCATCACGATCAATAAGTTATATGAAGCCCGCCTTCAGCGGGCTTTCTAACTCGAAAAACAAGCCTAATGTTTCGTTTCCATATTTCTCCATCAATTGTTCAATTATTCAAATACAATCCTTTTTTCTTTGTTTACATATTCCCTCATTCGGCCACATAATGTGATATTGATATACAATTCTGCGCTTTATATCACCTATCTATCCTCCCGCTGTATATCATGTATCAAGAATCAGAATAACGGAGGGTTTCGCGCCATGTGTGCAAAGAAAAAAAAGGACTGCTTTTTTCAAGTCGAAGGATTTGAACAGTGGATGGACCAATTTTTCGCAGATCCTTACGCTAGCTTTTATTATCCAGAAGGGCTTCGCATTGATTTATTTGAAACGGAACAAGAGTATATTTTGGAAGCCGATGTCCCGCCCAATGCTTGTCAAAACGATATTATGATCGAAAAGACAGAGAATGGACTGCGTATTCTCATCCAAACAAAAACAGGTCCTGCACTCCTGCGTGATATACAGCTGCCTGTGAATATCATGTACAAACGTATGAATGCTTCTTTTGAAAACGGTTTACTAGAAATCCATATTTCAAAAAATGAAATGGTTTCGGCAAAGGAGCATACGATTCATTTTTTGGATGAAGGGTGCAAATAGCCTCCTTCATCCGGAAAAGCTCTCCCTTGTGAAGTTAGGTTAAATAAGGATTGGCAAGGTTACGTATACTACCTTTATCTTGTATTACGAGAAGGGGTGTCATATGCAATACGCTTTAGCGATTCTTGCCGGTCTCATCGTTGGTGTAGTATTTTCGGCTATCAAACTTCCTCTTCCAGCTCCACCTACCTTAGTAGGAGTATTAGGAATTGTCGGCATCTATCTCGGGTATCGATTATATGAAGCAATTGTCGGCTTACTCTAGTACAAAGGACGCTCATTGGTTGAGCGCCCTCTATGCTTATGCCATTCTTCCGCTCTCATAAGTATGCAATCCAAACACTTATATAGCTGACTTGCCTTCCCTCCCGCAAGTAAAAACAGCATCTCCTTTAAAAATGAATATTCATGCTAAACTTTAAATTTTTATACTTTTCAAACTAGTTATACTTTCCAAAATAAACTGTTTTTCCACAAATGAGCCAAATACCTTTATAATTCACAATAAGATTGATAAAAAGGACGGTCTCATTGTATGCACAAGTTATTAGGGATTATTCTCGGTTCTGTACTCATCTCTTTTTCTTTTAACTGTTTTCTCATCCCGCATCATGTCCTTAGCAGCGGTATTAGCGGTATCGCAATTATTATCGGTATTTTGACACCGCTTAACACGGGACTCATCAACCTATTACTGAACATACCTATTTTAATTGCGGGCTACATAGGTCTTGGCAAGCGGTTTATTTGCTACACTGTTTTATCTGTTCTTGTGATTTCAGCGGGTTTATATTTCATCCCTGTGCAGGCCATTGCAACAGAGTCTCTTCTTTCCTCTCTGTTCGGCGGTGTCCTCACTGGTGCAGGGGTCGGACTTGTACTTAATTGTGCAGGCTCGACCGGAGGCTTTGACATTGTGGGCATGCTCTTCTCCAGGAAGAAGGAGATACAGCTTGGCGGATTTTTGATTGTATTAAATGCGGTAGTAATTCTTATTTCTGGATTTTTCTTTAATTGGGACTCTGCCTTAAACAGTCTGCTTTCTATCTATGTAACAGGAAAAGTCATTGATGCCATCCACACGAAGCATAAAAAGCTTACGCTTATGATCATAACGAACAAAGCAGAGGAAATGAAGCAAAGCCTGCTTTCTAGCATTGTGCGCGGCATTACGCTTCTAGAAGGTGAAGGAGCTTATTCGAGCGAAAAAAAGCGCGTACTCATGACGGTTATTGCAAAAGAGGAGCTTGTAAATATTAAAGCATTAATTGCTGAAGCAGATCCGCATGCATTTGTAAATATTACCGAAACCGTAGAAGTACTCGGACTATTCCGAAGAGGTTGAACATGATGAAATGCTTGTAATGCGAGAAAGCATACAAAAATATATCTATTTCTAAAGAAAACTCGCCGATTGGCGAGCCGTTAGGCGAAGACAGAGGCGTAGTCCTACTTATACTTTATTCCTAAAATTTCTCGCTACGTCGAATTGGCATCTAGCTAGAAATTTATACTTTCTTAAAGTGTAATTTAAAAACACCCCCGCTTATGAGCTGTGCTCCTAAGCAGGGGTGTTTTCAGCTATAATCGCTCCAAAACAAAACTCATGACGATATGTGCAGCAATTCTGCTCGTCATATCTCGAAAATCAATCGTTGGATCAATCTCTACAATATCTACAGCTCCGACAAGAGGTTCTTTTCCAAGCAATGCCGCTGCCTCAAGCAGCTCCCGGCTATGCAGCCCCCCAGGACCGATGGCAGGACACCCAGGCGCACAAGCTTGATCCAGTACATCCATATCAATAGAAACGTATATGCTGTCTACACGGGTACGCAGCTTTTCAATACTCTCCTGTACAATGTCCGTTACCGCCCGGTTCCCTACCTGCTTCATCGTGTAAACGGTTACTCCTTTTGCAAGAGCATATGCATGATATGCCTTGGCATTTGAAAAATTGCGGATGCCAATTTGGATTATATTCTCCCCTTCTACCACGCCATGTTCAAGCAGATTCCGAAACGGTGTACCATTGGATGGTCCGCCGTCCTCCATATTTCGCAAATCATGATGCGCATCAAATTGAATAACGCCAACCCTCCCTCTTCCCTTTGCAAATCCGCTAATGCTAGGGAAGCTAATAGAATGGTCGCCTCCAAGGATAATCGGTATCGCTTTTTCATACCGTTCTGTTAATAAAGAAACGGCATGCTCTATTCGTTTATGGTTCTCCAGTATGTTTGTAACATGCATCTCTATATCCCCGCAATCTAATAGTACGCTGTCTGCAGCATCCTTTTCATCCTCTATGTGATACGTTGTATATAATCCTAGCATGCGTCGAATCGCATGCGGAGCAAAGGACGCGCCAGAATGACTGATGGATGACTTCGATAATGGGACTCCAAGAATAACAGGGCCTATGAGCGCTTCTGCTCCATCCCAATCCTTGAGAATGTCATTCCATCTTGTTACTTCACGATCAGAAAATGCGGCATGCTTTTTTACGTATGGAATGCGCAAGCTTCCTCACCTCGCTGATAGACGACTTTTCCATGTTTCCAAACGGTTCCAGCATGATTCACGCCAAAATGATACGGAATGTACGCATAATGATACGCATCCCAAAGAACAGCATCAGCAAATCGTCCGACTCGAATTTGTCCTGCCAAGCTTCCTCGGTGAATTGCATGTGCCGCATTTACCGTTACAGCATTCCAAATTTCCTCTGGTGTCATCTTCAGCTTCAGGAGCGCAAGGCTCATAATCAGCTGTATATTTTCTGTTGGGCAGCTGCCTGGGTTAAAGTCTGTGGCAAGTGCAACAGCTGCACCTGCTGTAATCAGGCTGCGTGCCTTGGCATAACGATCCTTATTTAAATAAAATGTGGTGCCGGGTAAAAGGACCGCAATCGTATCAGAAGCGGCAAGCATTTCGATACCTTTCTCGGAAGCACCGCACAAATGATCAGCCGAGGCTGCCCCAAGCTTTACAGCTGCCTCTGTTCCACCAATCGAATGAATTTCGTCCGCGTGCATCTTTACATGGAAGCCAAACTGTTTAGCCTTTTGCAAATAGGCCTTTGCTTCCTCTACCGTAAACACACCCGTTTCACAAAAAATGTCAACAAATTCAGCCATTCCTTTTAGCTCCGGCAATATCTGAATCATCGATTGCAAAAATGCCGCCGCATTTCCCTCATATTCTTTCGGAAGTGCATGTGCACCTAAAAAGGTTGGGACAAGATCTATAGGGTGCTCCTGCTGAAGCATTTGTATCACCTGCAGCTGCTTCCACTCCGTTTTTCTATCTAAGCCGTAACCACTTTTTGCTTCCGCTGTTGTAACACCATAGGACAGCATCCGATCAAGATGTCCCTTCGCTTTCCTTTTCAGCTCCTCCACACCCAGCTGCTTTGTCGCTTGTACAGTGGAGTAGATGCCGCCGCCCCGCTTTAAAATCTCTAGGTATGATACGCCCTGCAGCTTTAACGAGATTTCATGCTCCCGAGAGCCGCCAAATACAACATGTGTATGAGGATCTATCAGACCTGGCGAAACAATCCTGCCCATGCAATCTACTACCTTCTCCGCTTTAAGCTGCTTCGCCTCTTCCATCGATCCAACAAAAGCAAATCTTCCATCTTTTATCCCTACTGCACCGTTCTCGATAAGGGGAAGCCTCCCCATTGCTTCCCCTTTTAACGGCTTCTCTCCATGATTCATCGTGAGCAGCTGCCCAATATTGATAAGCAATGTATCCAGCATGTTATTCCCCCATCATCGGAATGTTTATCCCATGTCTCTTTGCTGTTTGCTTAGCCAGATCATATCCTGCATCCACATGCCGCACGATTCCCATACCAGGATCAGATGTTAATACTCTTTCCAGACGTTTAGCGGCGGCCTCCGTGCCATCGGCCACAATCACTATCCCCGCATGTAAAGAATACCCCATTCCCACTCCTCCGCCATGATGAACAGATACCCAGCTCGCACCATTTACACTATTAATCATTGCATTTAAAATGGGCCAATCTGCCACAGCGTCACTTCCATCCTTCATCCCTTCTGTTTCTCGATTCGGCGAAGCAACAGAACCGCAATCTAGATGATCGCGACCAATCACGATTGGAGCAGATAGCTCTCCCTTTGCAACCATTTCATTGATGATTTGACCAAACCTTGCCCGTTCTCCGTAGCCTAGCCAGCAAATACGAGCTGGTAAGCCTTGAAACGCAACCTTTTGACGAGCTTCCCTAATCCAGCTGCATAAACGATGGTTGTCAGAAAACTCACGTAAAATTACTTCATCTGTTTTATAAATGTCCGCAGGATCTCCCGATAAAGCAACCCAACGAAACGGTCCCTTTCCTTCACAAAATAGCGGCCGAATGAACGCTGGCACAAAGCCCGGAAAATCAAATGCATGCTCCACCCCTTCATCATACGCTATCTGTCGAATATTATTGCCGTAGTCAAATACAACCGCCCCCCGCTTTTGCAGCTCGAGCATCGCCCCTACATGATGCGCCATGCTTTTTTTCGCAAGTGAGATATAAGCCGATGGTTGCTCGCTTCGCAGTGATTCTCCCTTCTCTAACGACATACCTGCTGGCAAATAGCCATGCAGCGGATCATGAGCCGATGTTTGATCAGTCACCAAATCAGGGGTAAATCCCCTCTTCACAAGTTCAGGGAGTACATCTGCCGCATTTCCTAATAGCGCAATCGATAACGGCTTCTGTTTTTCCTTATATTGCCTTGCAAGAGCAATCGCTTCATCTAAAGAAGCTGTCATCCTGTCACAATATTTCGTTTGAATCCGCCGCTTAATGCGCTGTGGATCAACTTCAATAGCGATTACAACACCGCCATTCATTGTCACTGCAAGCGGCTGTGCTCCTCCCATTCCCCCAAGCCCTGATGTTACTGTAATCGTCCCCTTGAGCGTTCCTTGAAAATGCTGCCGTGCTGCCTCTGCAAATGTTTCATACGTTCCTTGTAAAATACCTTGTGTTCCGATATAAATCCAGCTTCCTGCCGTCATCTGTCCGTACATCATGAGACCTTGTTTCTCTAGGTCACGAAAATGCTCCCACGTCGCCCATTTGGGAACGAGATTGGAATTTGCAAGCAATACACGAGGCGCATCTGCGTGGGAGCGGAATATAGCAACCGGTTTTCCAGATTGAACAAGCAGCGTCTCATCTTCTTCCAGTTGCTTCAACGATTCAACAATCGCGTGAAAGCTCTCCCAATTGCGAACCGCTTTTCCGATTCCGCCGTATACAACTAGCTCCTCTGGTCTTTCAGCAACCTCTGGGTCTAGATTATTCAGCAGCATACGCAAGGCAGCCTCCTGCACCCATCCCTTCGTCTGCAATGTTGTTCCGCGCGGTGCCCGAATATGTTTCATCATACGATCTCCCTCTTTTCTGCTTGTAGCCACTTCGCCACATTCTCTATGTCATAAGAAAATATGCGATCCTTGACAATAGGCGGGACAATCTTTCGGCCTTCTTTATATAGCTCCCTCGTCTTCGCACTCATATGTTCCACCCCCCGATACTGCACAGCCTGCATAGCGCAGATTAGTTCGATGGCTAATACACGCCGGACATTCATTGTAATTTGATAAGCGTGACGAGCACCGATTGTCCCCATGCTCACATGATCTTCTTGATTCGCGGAGGAGGGGATTGAGTCAACGCTTGCCGGATGGGCGAGCGTTTTATTTTCTGACACGAGGGAAGCTGCAACATATTGCAAAATCATCACTCCAGATTGCAGTCCAGGCTGCGGACTCAGAAACGGCGGTAAATCATTCAGCTGTGGATTCACAAGACGTTCAATACGCCGTTCGGAAATATTAGCAAGCTCCGCCATCGCAATGCTTAAAAAATCTAGAGCAAACGCAATCGGCTGCCCATGAAAGTTACCGCCGGAAAGCACTTTATCACCGTCCGCAAACAAAAGCGGATTGTCAGTTGCCGCATTCATTTCAATCTCCAGCTTTTCTTTTACATAACCAAGCACCTGCCACGTCGCACCATGCACCTGTGGAATGCAGCGAAGGGAGTACGCATCCTGTACACGCAGGTCTCCTTGATTTGTAACGAGCTTGCTGCCCGTCAAGATCAGCCGCATTCGCTGCGCTACACGAGTCTGCTCAGGGTAGCCTCTAGCTAAGTGTATGCTCTCATCAAACGCATCTATGATTCCCCTTAAGCCTTCCAGCGTCATAGCCGCAATATATTCTGACTGATAGGCCAGCACTTCGCCTTCTAGATACGTAACGACTCCCATCGCTGTCATCGCCTGTGTACCATTAATGAGCGCAAGTCCTTCCTTTGCCTGTAAAACAATTGGCTGCAGCCCTTCTTTAGCAAGCACCTTCGCTGTACGCTGCCGCTTTCCTTTATAAAACACCTCTCCCTCACCAATCAACACGAGCGCAAGATGAGAAAGGGGCGCCAAATCTCCACTTGCGCCAAGAGAACCTTGCTGCGGAATAACAGGATGAATACGGCGGTTGACGAGCTCAAGCAGCAGCAAAATAACGTCAGGCCGCACCCCCGAGTATCCTTTTAATAATGTATTGGCGCGCAGCACAAGCATAGTGCGCGCCACTTCTTCGGGAAACGGCTCTCCCACTCCGCACGCATGTGATTGAATTAAATATTGCTGCAACCGCTGTGTATCCTCCTTTCCAATCAATACATCGCTAAACTTGCCAAATCCAGTCGTAATCCCATACACAATCTTCTCATCAGCAACGATCTCTTCAACCACTTTGCGGCATCTCCGAACGCGCTCCATACTTTGCGGGCAGGCTGCAGCAGCTTCCCCCTTATACAAAATGCAGCGCATCTGTTCCATCGTAAGAGACTCCCCTGTTAATACAATCATCCTCGCTCACCTCTTTTAGGCAAAAAGGGGCCTTGTCATGCAGGATTACACCACCCCGCATGACAAGGCCCCCTTCTATTCTCATAAACTATGGGCTATTATATATGATTAATCCCAAGTCCGATTGCCTCATGCTCAGAACCTCGAACCGGTGCACCAATTGTGCCGTAAAGTGCAACAGCAAGCCAATCTCCTTCTTGTTTGCGATCGTACGGATTGCCTCGCACAATCGCAAATCGAAGCCCAACGGTACGGAGCACATCTCCTAACTGTACTTGCCCTCTTGTTACTCCGTACAGCGCTTCCATAATCGCATGATACAACGCATGTGTTTCTCGATATACATCTGTTTCTATAATATGCGAACTTTTAGCGACAGTTTCCATAGCAGCAACAATTTTTTGCGAATTCATAGACCCGACCTTGCCCGTGCAATACCGCCATCCATTTGGAAGCGGAGTAGTTAACGTTTCTCCTGCATCTGCCAGTGCAAAAAACATAGCAATGCGGCCGATTCGATTGCTTTCTTGCAGCATAATACCACCCCTTTTTCTTTGCATATGCGGCATATACATCCTGTATACCAATTAAGACAAGACTTGTTAACAGCAGCCCCCGTCTTGCCTTTATACAGGTGCCAACTTTATAATAAAGTTAGCAATCTATGAAAATTTTTTAGTCATACAAAGGGGGATGTGCGTTGCTTACAGGGTGGTTCAGCTGGTTCATCGTCATGTGGACAGTTATTTTATTAAGTCTTATGTCAATCGGCGGATATTTTATGTTTCGAAAGTTTTTGAAACGGCTGCCAAAGGAAGACGGCAAATCCATTTTAGACTGGGAATACTACTATATTGAACAAACTCGGCATATGTGGGGAGAGGAGCAAAAAACATTGCTAGAGGAACTCGTCAGTCCCGTTCCAGAGTTGTTCCGTGATGTGGCACGCTCGAAAATCGCCGGAAAAATCGGAGAGCTCGCTTTGCAGGAAAAGGCTGTAAGCATTACACAAGACCTCATTATTAAAGGCTATATTCTTGCTACTCCAAAACGCGACCATAAGTTTTTAGTACAAACACTTAAGAAAAAGCAAATTGATTATTCTCCCTTTCAAGCATTGCTGTTTAAATGAAAAAACCTCAGTTATCCGACTGAGGTTTTTTACGTGAGCTTTCTATCTTCATCAAATTGCAAAGGGTTCGTCTTTTTCAGCTCTGCCTCTATCGTTTTGTACGAACGATACATCGCAACCCGCCATGATATAATCATAGAGAAGGCAAGAAGGAAAAACATGCCGCTTAGCTGTCCAAAATCAATTGTTTGACTTAAATATGTTTTAAATGCAATCCGCACAATGAGCAAGCCGAGCAAAATACCTGCAAACGCCTTAGAACGCTGCAAATAAATCTCGTTCCCGCGCACTTCAAACTTGGAGGTTTTAATAAGAAAAATAGAGAAAAATAAGCCAACCGCTATAGATTCTGCCATTTCTGCAGGCGTAATTCGAAACTCAGGAACAACATACATCAATGCCCCTGTGCTCATGAAAATAGGGGGTAAAATAATCTTTTTTAAGGATGCAGGCTTTTTTGCCGCTTTAAACCGGACGAACATCACACCTATTCCCATTAAAACAGCCACAATGCTCGATAGAAGTATTGAATTCATCCCTCATCATCCTTTTTCTGGAAATTTAATCCTATTCTAGCTATTATAGCACCATAGCCATGTAAAGAAAACTCGCCGATTGGCAAGCCCTGCCCTTAGGCGAAAACAGAGGCGTAGTTGCACTTACACTGTATTCCTAAAACTTCCGACTGCGTCGAATCTACTTCTAGCCGGAAATTTATATTTTCTTACAGTGTTAAAAACCTTTAAAGCCACCGAATACATCGACAAAAAATATAGTAATTCCTGTCATAGCGTCAAAATATAACAGCACACCCATAAGCACCATTACATAGCCGCCCACCTTAACAAGTCTTGCACTATACTTTTTAATCCATGTCATTCTCGTAATAAAGAACGACAAAACGAAAAATGGTATTGCAAATCCTAGGACATAGGCTATCATATACAGCAGCGCTGACTCTGGATTCGTAGCTGATAATGCTATCACCGATACTAAAATCGGACCTGTACAAGGCGTCCATCCTGCCGCAAATGCAATTCCAATCACTACAGAACCAAAATAGCCGGATGGCCGATTTTGAAAGATGAACTTCCGATCCCGCATCAAAAATTCCGGCTTGAATACACCAACAATAACAAGTCCAAACAAAACGATAAAAATAGCACCTAGCTGTCGAATTAAGTTTTGATAATCCATAAAGAACTTTCCAACCAACGAGGTTCCGAAACCAATGGCAATGAAAATAATAGAAAATCCGAGAAGAAAACATGCTGTATGCAGCATCCCCCGCTTTTGCAGCATCCCTTGCTCCTCTTTCAGCTCCGATACAGACATTCCCGTTATATAGGATAAAAAGGCCGGATACAACGGTAAACAGCACGGAGATATAAAGGATAAAAATCCCGCACCAAACGCCAACAATACATTTATATCCTGCATAAGCTCTCCCTTCCGCTCGTCCTCTCCTCTTGCAGCAAACCATTCCTTGCAGCTTAATAAAAAGAAATATACCTGTCTTATGTACGTATGTTCCCTACTTTTTCATTATACACAATTTTTAAGCAAAATAAAGAAAACTCACCGATTGGCGAGCCCTGCCCCCCCCGGGCGAAGACAGAGGCGAAGTTTCCTAAAAACCCCTTCTATGTCGAATTCGCTCCTAGCTGGAAATTTATACTTTTTACAGCGGAACAGATATACTTAAGTCTTTCTTTATAGTAAGAAGGAATAGGCTCAAAAATGGAGAATACTAGAAAATATTCTTTTTACGAGAGGAATGATAAGATATGATTTTCTCGTATTCCGTCCAATATATGTTTAGGCAAGGACCTCGCACGATTCAGGAAGAATTAACTGTCTTTGCATCGTCTGAAATTCACGCGATTCAAAAGGTTGCAGATGAGGTAACGCGCCGCTTCGGCTCTCCTCCATCTCTGCACATTCACACTGTACACAATCAATCCCCTATACTCACACAGCAAACGATTCCTTATCTATAATACCTCATCAAGAGCTACCACATAACCTACATTGATCTGATTATTTTCTCAACATAATGCTTTGTATTTGCAGCTCCGATTGAATTAAAGCAGACAAAGCAATGATTTTTACATTTCTTAGCTTCACCTAACCAGCAGCCGCTCTCTCAGGAGCGGCTGCTTCTATAGAACGTTTTATATCAAAATCCTCATACATAAAACGAAAAGACACTCCAAGTTCGAGTGTCTTGTCCGCTTTATTTCGTTTGTTTGCTCATAGCCTGCATCATTTGATTGATTTTCTTTTGAGACGGCTTTTGTCCCATTTGCATCATCATCATTTTTAACATTTGTTCGTTAATAGGCGGGTTTTTTTTCAAATAGTCCATCATATATTTACGAGCGATGAAAAATCCTAGCGCTACGCCTGCCGCTAATGCAAGAATGCCCACTAGAACAACGACCCAAACTGACATACGGTTTCCTCCTTCATGTTGTCTACATTACAGTGTACTAGAACGTCTTAAAGAAGACAAGATTTGTACGTCATATTTTTTCATACTTATACGTATTTTCTTTCTTGCTTAATTGGATTTAGCCAGCCACACTGTTCTGCGGTATATTCCATAGCAAGAAACGTTATTTCGTTCTTTCTTAGTATTTCAAAAAATATCATTTCTACTTCTAAATTGCCTACGGATTCAAGTATGGCATATTGTGGCTTAATGGTAAGTGTCCCGCACACATCCCCGCTTGCTGAAGAAAGGGTGTGAACATTCACAGCTCTTTTATACAAGTGGCTTGACAAAAGCGACTGCTCGACACGATGGTGCAGCTTTAGCTGCGGCAGCGGTTTCGTAATGTATTGGATTTGTTTATATAACATTTTCTTATCTGATAAGGAACGAGCGCGAGTAAACCGGACAAACAGATCAAATAACAAATGTTCCCTTCCGAAGTACGACTTGGCAATATCATCACGAATTAAATACAAATGATATACTTTCATCTTCTTTCCCCCTCGCATGAGACAAGCCCCTTTTTTACGATTATATAAAAGCATGCACAAAAGAAGTGTCTTACCATGGAGAAAGAAAGGACTATTTCTGTCGAAAGAACTGTTTTTCATAGGCTACATTAGTTTCCCCTTAAAATTCAGCCTTCTTAATCAGAGTATGCAGATTTTATTAATGTGAGGTGTTTTTTAATACTCGGTTGTATTCATGCGAAAAATCGTCATACATTTCTTTGCCGAAGTCATCAGAAATTCATTTTTCTTTTGCGTTATGGAATAACCTTTTGTGTTCCTTTCAGTTTTATAAATAACGAATTGCTTTCCTTAAAATATTATATGCTATTTTCGCAAAGATTGTTTTTCCTGACCAACTACTAAAGACCGAAAAAAAAATCTCCCCATAGCGGAGAGATTTTTTTCTAAAAATTACAATG
>NZ_JASATP010000074.1:0-21544 GCF_038440375.1 Bacillus sp. OTU530 | reverse complement strand
GCATCGCAAAAGTCAATCTTATGGAATTTTTACAACGGCTGGACGCTCTTGTTGTCCTTACTCTTCTCATCCTTATGTTTTTCAAAATATCCATTCTTTTTTATAGTGCAGTAATCGGAATGGTCGATTTGTTCAATTTAAAAAATCATCAACAAATTCTTTTACCAGCCGGGATTATTCTCATTTTTTTATCAATAGCGATCGCTTCAAATTTTGCAGAACATATTGAAGAAGGGCAGAAAACGACACAATACTTCTTTTTTCCGCCTATTATGGTGATCATACCATTGGTTATGTTGTTTGTTTCCATGATTCAGAATGGTTTCAAGAAGAAAGACAAATCGAAATCAAATGTAACATAATAACCTCTACGCCATATTCCAACGCCATCAGATTTAAACAAACACGAAGGCTTTTTTAACTTCCTAAATCGAATCTTATGTAAACTGACAGCCCTAACGGGCTGTTTTTTATTGTCTTACCGGAACAATATCGAGTATGCCCCTTCCAAAAACTGTCTTAGTGTATAATATCTGCGTTTTACTGCTAGGATCCCTTATAGGACGTATGAAATAAAGAAGTAAGTCAAACTATATGCGTATTGATTACAATTTTATAATCATTAGTCACAACAGTATCAGATTGTTAGACAAGTATATTTAATAAACAACCAATTCTATATTAATGATTGAAAATAAAGCAGTAGGTTATTATTTCTTACGAATTTGGGAAAATATACATTTTAAAAAAGATTGAAAGGCCCAAATGAAGATTATATGATATGTAATATAATCTTATATGTCAGAAGATGTAACATAGTTTTGTTAGTATTCATTTTCTTTTTTATGTAAATGGAGGAATAAAATATGCAAATGGGTGATTCGATATTTGTATTTCTTGCAACAGTTATGGTTATGTTAATGACACCAGGTTTAGCTCTATTTTATAGTGGCATGGTGAGAAGTAAAAACGTTCTAAGTACAACGATGCACAGTTATGGATCAATCGCAATCGTCTCTATTTTATGGATTATAATCGGATATTCTCTTTCATTTGCTCCAGGGGGAAATGCTTGGATCGGAGGCTTCGATTGGGTGGGGTTAAAAGGTGTTTCATTTAAACCAAATCCTGATTATAGTGGAACAATTCCTCACAACCTATTTATGATGTTTCAACTGATGTTTGCAGTTTTAGCTCCTGCTATTATGTCAGGTGCTCTTGCAGAACGCATGCGTTTTTCAGCTTTTATTTTGTTCACATCATTATGGACAGTTATCGTATATGCTCCTGTTGCTCATTGGGTATGGGGAGTAGGAGGTTGGTTACGTGAACTAGGTGCTCTTGATTTTGCTGGAGGAACCGTTGTTCATATTTCATCTGGTGTTGCAGGTTTAGTATTAGCTATTGTATTAAGAAAACGAAAAAATGCAAACACCACAACCCCTCATAACTTACCACTTGCTGTATTAGGAGCAGGAATTCTTTGGTTTGGTTGGTTTGGTTTTAATGTCGGCAGTGCGTTATCCTTAAACGATGTAGCCATGATTGCGTTTGTTAACACAAATACAGCAGCAGCAGCAGGGATTGTTGGTTGGATTCTAGTTGAGTGGTTCCTCAGTAAAAAGCCAACCATGCTAGGAGCTATATCAGGTGCATTAGCTGGTCTTGTCGCTATTACACCAGCTTGTGGATTTGTTACCCCGTTTGTTTCTATTTTAATTGGTTTTATTGGCGGTGCTATCTGCTTCTGGGCTATTTTCTCGTTGAAAGCAAAGCTTGGCTATGATGACGCACTAGATGCATTTGGACTACATGGCATTGGCGGAACATGGGGAGCCATTGCAACAGGATTATTTGCTACAACATCTGTCAACCCAGCTGGGGCAAACGGATTATTTTATGGTGATGTGAGCTTACTTTGGAAACAAATCATTGCAATTATTGCAACATATCTATTTGTTGCAGTCGTAACTTATATTATTATTAAATGTGTAAGTATTTTTATGCCTATTCGTGTAAGTGATGATGAAGAAGCACTCGGACTTGATATTACACTGCATGGCGAAAAAGCGTATCATGAATAAAAGTTTATGAAAAGGGTGATTGTATGAGTGGTAAGTTAACAAAAATTGAAATTATTACACGCCCTATCAAATTCGATGAATTAAAACAAGAATTAGCAAAAATTGGTGTTAGTGGTTTAACTGTTTCAAATGTGCTCGGATGTGGTTTGCAAAAAGGTTTTACAGAATTATATCGTGGTGTCAAACGTGAAGTGGATATGCATGAACGTATTAAAGTTGAAATTGTCGTTTGTAAAGTACCTGTCCAATCAGTCATTGATACTGCTCGTCGAGTATTAAAGACGGGACAACCTGGAGACGGAAAAATCTTTGTATATGAAATTGCAAATGCGATCAAAATCCGGACCGGTGAAGAAGGGTACGATGCATTGCAAAACGAGAAATAAAATGAAGCGATAATCCTGTTCTACAATGTTACTTAAATATTTTTTTGCCTAAGTTGCATACCGATAGGTATGCTTTTTTTATGATACCAGAATGGGGAATAATAGAACTTCCGCTTTCGAATCCTTATGTCAACAGACAACCCTTTTGAAGGGCTGTTTTTAAGGTTTTACTCCTTTTTTAGTCGCTATTATCTTGTTTAACTACTGAAAAAGCTTCCACTCTTTCTTTTTCTCTTATAGTGGTGATACCCATAACTTCCATGGTCACCATGGCTTTTTCTATAACCATCGCTGCTGCTATGTGATCTTCTCCCCTCATAATCACTGCTACTATAATGCTTATGCTTATTATTCGTTAGTGAATCAAATAGTTTCTTGAACATGATTTAACCACTCCTCATAATATTTTTAAATCTATGCCAAAACAAAAAACGCTTTTATCTTTTTTGTAGATAAAAGCGTTGGATGTACGAAAACAGACTTTTACCTAGCTAAAAACTTAGGCAAAGGTCTTGCTAACAATTAATATTGCCAACAAAGCCGGAAACATAACGTTTCGTAATGACGACTATTGTTGTACAGCTACTCCCCTTTGAAGTATTAAATTTGTCTAATCTTATCGTAGGTCAATTCCATAAGCCAAGTGATAACTAATGTATCCTCTTTCATCCATCTTGCCATGTTCTCTTCCCCATGGAGAACATGGTTTTTTGCTTTCCTTGCACAATTTTTAGCCTATATTTTATATTCGAAATGAAGTTTATCCTGTCTTTTTAGTTGAATTGAAGTTTATATGAGGGATAAAGTTCAGGAAGCACTTGTAATTCATATAACCTCATCTGGTTTTGGTGCAAAAACTTCAGGATAATTGCAATGAATCTTTAAAGCCTAGACATACTGATACTATTACTCTAAAAAAGGAGAGTAATCGATATAGAGAAAAAATGTAAATAGTATTGGTATGGTACGATTTTGTTAACGATGAGATGGTACAATCTACGCTTACTAAGCTGGGTTTGTCTATCACCATAATAAAGGGGATTCTTCTACAATCTTTGATCGTGCCAAAAGTTTACAATAAAATGCTCTTTCTCATCATAAGCCTCAAATTCGTACCCTTGTTCCTTTAATTTTTGAATAATCAGAGGAACTGCTTGAACAGATTGAGCATGAATATCATGAAGCAATATTACTTCTTTATCCTTTGTTGATTGAGAAACAACTAAGTTCACAATTGCAGGCACCGACTGATCTAGGGGAACTCGATTATATTTCCAATCTAGTGAATCAATTGTCCAATCCCATAGCTTAAGCTGGGCATCCGCTACTTGATCCCGTAACGCCTTGTTGAGACCTGGCATAGAACCATATGGAGCACGGACAAGATTAGAATGCTGTCCTGTTACATCTTGTATGATTTGTTGATTTTCCTTCATTTCAGGTAGAAAGGTTTGTTGTCCATATAATTTTTGATAATCATGTGTCATGCTATGCATTGCAATATAATGACCTTCATTGACCGCTCTTTTGGCGACATCCTTATAGAGATTTACATTGGAACCTAAAACAAAGAAGGTTGCCTTTGCATCATGTTGCTTTAAAATATCTAACAATTGATTTGTATACTCTCCAGGTCCATCATCAAATGTGAGATACGCTATTTTACGTGTTTTTCCATTATATTTCTGAGGTATTTCTTTTTGCATATTTGTCTGAGGAAGTGTTGAAACCAAATTCACTTCATAGTTAGATGACGGAGCTGCAGCTTGAATTTGAGCACTTACTTTCCAACCACTATATCCGGCTATGCTTAGGACAACAATGGTAAAAAAAATATACTTTATAAAAGGCGGTTTAGAACGTTTTCTATTTAATCTTGCCATAGCCTATAATCCTCTCTCGGAAATCTAAAATATTGGTAAACTATTCCCAATCAATTGTATGTGAATCTAATGTCCGATTCAATAAAAAATAATTTATTTATCAAAATTTTATGATTGATTTTTTTATAGTTGATTCAAATATATCGACATGATCTATTTAAGCTTTCAACCGAGTGTATTGTTAAATGTTTCTATTCCTATCTAAGAAAACTCATGGATCTTTGGAAGTTGCGAATGGCATACCACACTCTATAAAAAGCCATTCCTAAAACAATGAGAGCGAACATATTTTAGTTCGTCCTTTCACTAATATAAGTAACACATACTTATGTAGGAACATGGTCTGTTATTAAGAAATTACCGAAGTATCTACCTAAAAATACCTATAAATCAAATGTAGATAACGATCGTTCTACAAGTGAATGTTCATTTGTATTTCTTTTTATGAACTCCAATATCATCAACTCCATCCCATATTCTATGGATTACATGGTGCTCTTTGTACTAGGTTTATCTAACTGATACGATGATACCTCCAATAGAAGTACTGGTATATAACGAGTTATACAAATAATGCCCCCATTATCTTGAAATTTTTGCACCAGAACCAACAAAAAGCTGAATTTCTTGTAGAATGAAATTCAGCTTACGTATTCAACGATATTTAAGTTTTAATGTAAGAATTGTAACAGCAAAAAAAAGTGTTACTAAGTTGGCAAGCATTACTGGGATGTCTTTTGTGTAAAAACCATATAGTAACCAAAGAAATACACCCGCAGTAAACATACTATACATAAGTACAGATATTCCTTCTGTATTTTTTTCTTTTATTGTTTTAATGGTTTGCGGTAAAAGTGAAAACGTAGTCAAGAATGCGGCAACCATTCCGACTATTGAAAAAAAATTCACGGACTTTTCCTCCAATTCAATTTTGTAATAAAAAGTTATTTTCATGAAAAATACTAGTATTTACATTTTCTTTACTATCGTAGTTTTAACTAACACTTTCCAAATCATTTAAACAATCGTTTGCGAAAAAAGCAAATGCTTGCCTACCATATCCATTAGTCTCTAAATAACACTACCTCCCCACTGTCTTAACCTTTCTTCTATCTTTTAACAATGGCCAAACCATGGTGAATACAATCAATTCCCCGTATGGTAATGTGGTAAGATTGAGAAATGATACCTTCCCTACCGTTTTTATTCCTGTCCCAAGTACAGGTGTTTGTTTTATCTCTATGCCATTAATCCCAAACAGGATCCATACATAACCTATATATAATCAAAATTTAATCACTTTTGAACCACGAAGAAAGAAGGTAAGTCGATTTTCTTACCTTTCCCCACTCATCCTGAGGAAAAATTATTATATGTTGAGTATATTTTGGTTATCTTTGAGACCATAATACTGCTAAAAACGTTTTCGGTCAATGAAAACTTTAAGATTTTTTCTATATATTTATAATTATTTGAAAAGATGTCTCTAAAAGACAAAAATACAGCCCCATAAGATAAGGTTTTTAATGCTGCTCTTTCAAAGACACAAAGATATTTATGTACCATCAAGATTCCTATACTGAGGTGTAATATTTGCTACCAGAAAGTCTTTAGAGGATGTTCAAAAAGAATGGAGAAAGCCAAAAATGGCAAAGGACTGGATTAGGGAAGATATGAAGTTTCATGTTCTCCAAAAAAATCCTTTGGCTGCGCTAAGGCCCGATCCAATTCCTCACCCTGATAGATATAAGCCTTTAAGTAAATTGATCGATCCTGCTCATAAACAAGAGATAAACGTTAAAAGGAACAAAGGGCTACAACTGTAGTTATACATACTTCCATAGTCTTTTTACGAAAGGAGCTATCATAATGAAGTATTTTACAGAAGAACAAGCTTTCCAGCTTCTACAAAAGGTAAATCGAATTTTATCTAGGAATGAAGATGCAAATCCGTATGTGCTGTTTAATGGAAGGGATTTTTATGTTTCAGAAGATCTTGTTGATGGTCAAAAAGCGGTATTGTATCCTGATCAGCTTAAGAGGTATTTGGAAGATTTAGCTGAGCAAAGATCGAACGGGAGTCTATTGGTCATACAATCCTTTCACGAAGAATTTGATGAGTTTCTTTTTGGAGAATTCGGAGAAGGATGGTTTGCTGAGTATCAGGAGCAAAAGATATAAAAAAGAGCCTCTTTTATGACTGCACCCCAATTGATGTGCACCCCTTAAGATAGATATAGATAAACCTCCGGGTAACCTATGTATCCCGGGGGTGCATATCATTTTAACTGAAGGGCTTTTGGTAGTCTACTACATACATTGACTCCCGATAAAGCATCTTATGTTAACCGGACCATCAACAGGTTTTTTTATTTCACCGTAGCAACAATAAGAACTTATTTCTAGAAAATCACATTATTGTATAATAGATGCTTTTTGTCGTAAGCCAGCCTTCGTTGCTTTTTAGATGTAATATACATAATTTCATATACCGTATTTTATTATAAAATTACAAACATAAAAAATTAAGGGGGTTCTCCTGTCATTCATTCTTCTATTCTATCAAAAAAAGCATGCCTTCTGGTACGCAAATAAGACAACAGAAGTACCTAAATAATATCATTGAGCAAGATCATCGCTTTATAAAGAAACGAGTTCGTTCTATGCTAGGATTGAAATCGTTTCGAACTGCCAAAAGGATATTGAGATTCTATGCTTCTAAAAAATCATATTTGCACCAGAACCCAAAAATCTTTAATGCGTTTCATATAGAATCTATGTATTTTTAAAATAATGTAAGGAAATCTACCGCCTTTATTGATAGATGACAAACATATATGGTTATAATACTATCAACAGGGAAGTAGGGAGAATGAAGTATAGCAGGTATGGGCTTCTAGGCTAACCCATTCGTTTTTATGTAATTCAGGATTGAATAACAGGGATTGGGGGGATTGTAAAGCACATAGAATCCCTTTTGACTATTCTGAAAATTTTTAAAATTAAAATATTGAAAAGAAATAGAGTTTATGGTACTCTCTTGGTATATACCATTAATTGCAATTTAACTTTAATGGTATATACCAATAAATTATATTTTGTCTTTAATGGTATATACCAAAAGTTACAGATTTCCTTTTAACATAAAAATGAAATGACAAGGGGGAAATTGAATCTATTAAAACTTGAGACAAAAATATTTACAAACTATGAAAGCTGTAATGGGATTAAAAGTCCAATCAAAAGGTATATAATGGCCAAATATTGTTGGGGGAGGATGTTAGATGATGATTATTGGTGTACCTAAGGAAGTTAAAAATAATGAAAACCGTGTTGCTCTTACTCCTGCAGGGGTTATCTCCTTTGTAAACGCGGGACATAAAGTATTGGTAGAAAAAGATGCCGGTATTGGAAGTGGCTTTACGAATGAAGACTATATTGCCGTAGGAGCAGAACTAATTGAAGGAGCTGCGGATGTTTGGGCTGGGGCTGAGATGGTAATGAAGGTAAAGGAGCCTCTTGAAAGTGAATATGCTTACTTCCGTGAAGGGTTGATTTTATTCACTTATTTACACTTAGCAGCTGAGCCGTCTTTAGCAAAAGCTCTAAAGGATAAAGGCGTGGTTGCAATCGCGTATGAAACAGTAGCCGTTAATCGTCTGCTTCCTCTTCTTACTCCAATGAGTGAAGTTGCTGGACGCATGGCTGCACAAATTGGTGCTCAATTTTTACAAAAATCAAATGGAGGCAAGGGCATCCTTCTTGCAGGTGTTCCTGGAGTGAGCCGTGGTAAGGTGACAATCATTGGCGGCGGCGTTGTGGGTACAAATGCGGCGAAACTTGCAATCGGTTTAGGAGCAGATGTCACAATTATCGATGTAAGTGCGGACCGTTTACGTCAATTAGATGATATCTTTGGAAATCAAATCCAAACATTAATGTCCAATCCATTAAACATTGCAGAAGCTGTAGCAGAGGCTGACCTTTTAATCGGTGCGGTATTAATTCCGGGTGCAAAAGCTCCTAAGCTTGTAACAGAAAATATGGTAAAAGCGATGAAACTTGGCTCCGTTATCGTTGATGTTGCTGTTGATCAAGGCGGTATTGTAGAGACAGTCGATCATATTACAACACATGACCAGCCAACATATAACAGATACGGTGTTGTACATTATGCAGTAGCCAACATGCCTGGTGCTGTTCCGAGAACATCTACAATTGCCTTAACAAACGTAACGGTTCCTTATGCATTACAAATCGCAAATAAGGGCGTGTACAAGGCAATCTCTGAAAACAAGTCCTTACAGCTTGGGGTAAATGTAGCAAATGGCGAGATTACATATGAAGCTGTGGCAAGAGACTTGGGCTATGAATATGTGCAGGTTGAAAAAGCACTTGAAAAGGAGCTAGCTGCAATTTAATTCAGTACGAGACAATAGATAAACTACCTTAGTAATCTATTCATTGGTTGCCTTACCCTTATAAAAAGAAAGGATGTCTAGCATGATACAAGATGTAGACTTCATTCAAACATTAGCGGACTTGGATAAAAAATATTTTCTACATCCCACGTCCTCCATTAAACAGCAGCAAGAGCAAGGACCTGCTTTTATTTTTACTGAAGGAAAAGGAATCCATCTATATGATGTGACGGGAAAAGCAGTAATTGATGGAATGTCTTCTCTTTGGAATGTCAATATTGGTCACGGCAGAGAAGAGATAGGCAAGGTGGCAATGGAGCAAATGTCAAAGTTGGCCTTCACATCCTGCTTTGCTACATTCAGTAATGAACCTGCCATTCGGTTGGCATCTAAGCTTTCTCAAATTGCTCCTGGAGATTTAAGTGCTACGTTTTTCACCTCCGGGGGATCAGAGTCTAATGATACTGCCTATAAGCTGGCTCGGCATTATTGGATTCTAAAAGGACAGGTCGGTCGGAAAAAAATTATTTCAAGAACGAAGTCCTATCATGGTGTAGCAATGGGAGCGACGAGTGCAACAGGATTGAAGCCTTTTCGGGATTTTACAAATTCACTGGCTCCAGATTTCTGTTATGTCGACCATTTCTCTCCTCAGTCTCTGCGCGAAGTGATTGAAGCGGAGGGGCCTGAAACAGTGGCTGCTTTTATTGCCGAGCCGGTTCAAGGAGCGGGAGGCGTTCATGTTGCTTCTGCGGACTATTTCAAAGAAGTAAGAGGTATATGTGATGAATACGGGATCTTATTCATTACAGACGAGGTGATTACTGGATTCGGAAGAACAGGAAAATACTTTGGCATCGAGCACTACGGTGTCGCCCCTGATATGATGTGCTTTGCAAAAGGAGTTACAAGTGGATATGCTCAGCTAGGCGGAGTGATGCTCTCAGAACGGATTCATCAAGAGTTCATTGAGCTTTCAGAAGGTGTACTTCTGCATGGGTACACTTATAGTGGGCACCCAATGGCATGCGCTGTTGCCCTGAAGAATCTTGAAATCATCGAGCAGGAACATCTCATTGAAAATGCAGAAGCTATGGGAAGAGAAATGCTAAGCGGATTCAAGTGGCTGCAGGCAAATCGGAGCATTGTTGGCGAGGTAAGAGGTCTTGGCTTAATGGGAGGCATTGAAATTGTCAAAAACCCTGAGACAAAGGAAAGATTTTTAACTCCTGTTGCGCCTTTGATTGTTTCAGAGGCTGCAAAACGCGGTTTAATTTGCAGAACAGTTACCTTTGATGGACAGGATACGCTGGTATTCGCGCCTCCATTAACAATCAACAAGGCGGAGATCGAGCGAATGATTGAGATTCTCCACGATTCTATTTTAGCTTGTGAGTGAAAACTGCTTCCTTTGAATGAATAAGGGAATGTATACAGGAAACAAGGGGGGAAACTGGTGAGCAGATATGTAAAGGATACTGAGATGATTGCTATTAAAAACCCAGCCACAAATGAAATCTTTGCCTTTGTTCCAAACAGCGGTAGGAAAGAAGCGGAGACTGCGGTGGCTGCGGCTTATGAGGCCTTCCCGGAATGGTCAGGAAAAACAGCTTATGAGCGAAGTGCCCTGCTGATGAAATGGCATCAACTGATAGAAGAAGAAAAGGAAGAACTAGCCGTATTAATGACAAGGGAGCAAGGCAAGCCCGTAAAGGAGGCAATCGGTGAAATAACGTATGCAAACAACTTTGTATCGTGGTATGCAGAGGAAGGAAAGCGAATGTATGGCCAAACAATTCCAGCTTCACATCAATCCAAGCGTATCCTTGTCCAAAAGCAGCCTGTTGGGGTGATTGCAGCCATTACTCCTTGGAATTTTCCAGCGGCTATGATTACAAGAAAGGTAGCTCCGGCTCTTGCTTCGGGCTGCACAGCAGTCGTAAAGCCTGCAGAGCAAACGCCTTTAACAGCTATGAAGCTAGCTGAGTTAGCGCAAAAAGCAGGAATTCCAAAGGGTGTGTTTCAGGTTGTAACAGGAGATCCGGTTGAAATCGGAGAGGCCTGGATGCAGGATACACGCGTACGGAAGATTTCTTTTACCGGGTCTACAGAGATTGGGAAGCTATTAATGAGAAAGGCTGCGGATACTGTGAAGAAGGTATCGCTTGAATTAGGCGGGCATGCTCCATTCATTGTGATGGCTGATGCAAACATGGATAAGGCGATTGAAGGACTACTTGCGTCTAAGTTTCGAAATGCCGGACAAACGTGTATTTGCACAAATCGTATTTATGTGGAGGAAAGCTGCGCAGATGTGTTTCAACGCAAATTTGTAGAAGCTGTATCAAAGCTGAGGGTTGGAAATGGATTGGACAACCAGACGGATATTGGACCGCTGATTGACCAACCTGCGTTAGAGAAAGTGAAGTTGCATATTGAAGATGCAATTGCAAGAGGCGGGAGTTTAGCATTTGGAGGGAGTATTGTGGAGGACGATAATGGAGGATGCTTTATGGAGCCAACAGTCATTACCCATGCTTCAGACGATATGCTTTGTATGAGGGAAGAAACATTTGGACCTTTGGCACCTATTGCTGTATTTCAAACAGTAGAAGAGGTCATCAAGCGGGCAAATGATACACCATATGGTTTAGCGGCATATGTGTATACCGAAAATCTGAGTCAAGCGATTCAGATAAGTGAACAACTCCAATACGGAATTATTGGATTAAATGATGGGCTTCCTTCTGTAGCGCAAGCGCCATTTGGCGGATGGAAACAGAGCGGTCTGGGCAGAGAGGGTGGACATTATGGAATCGAGGAGTATGTAGAAATAAAATACATTTCGATTAGCCTATAAATGTAGTCTGATCGGTATGAGTATCCCAAAATACAGCGTAAGCACAAAAAATTCTGAATATTTTATGAAATTTGAATCTTGAAATAAAATAAGTTCTATGGTATCATTTGGTATATACCAATAACTGACAAGTGAAAAAATTTTAGTGTTAATGGTATATACCATTAATCAAGAAGGATCTTTTACATTCAAACAATAAGGAGAGAATAACAGATGTTAAAATTTGAAGCTGAAAAGTATTTAAGGGTTACAAACGGTGCAGTTGGATTAAGAAATCAAATTGAAGCATACATGGATGAAATCTCAGAAAAGACTTTCAAGAACATCTTTCTTCTTGGGTCTGGCGGATCTATTGCAATCATGTATCCTTTTGAATATATGCTAAATTCTATTTCATCTATACCAGCCTATGCTGAGATTGCATCTGAGTTCATGCTTCAAAACCATAAACAATTTGGCAAAGACTCTATCGTCATTCTATCCTCTTTATCTGGTACAACAGAAGAAACAGTTGCAGCTGCAGAGTATTGCAAGAAAAGAGGCGCAACGACAATCGGCTTAGTAGGAGAAATGGGAACACCGCTGGCTAACATCGTAGATTACCCAATTGCTAACTATGCTGAGAATGACTTTGCAGCAGACTCTATCAACCTTCAGATGTATTTGGTTGTATTCCGACTTATGTATAACAATAACGAATTCCCTGCCTACGACAAGTTTGTATCCGAACTGCAAGTGCTTCCTGAGGCATTAATTCAAGTAAAAGAAGTGACAGACAGTAAAGCCGAGCAATTTGCCCTTACCTATAAGGACGAAACGTACCACATGTTAATTGGTGCAGGGACAGCTTGGGGAAGAACATATGCGTACTCTATGTGCGTACTAGAAGAGATGCAATGGATTCGTACAAAGGCTGTGCACGCTGCAGAGTTTTTCCACGGTACAATTGAGCTTGTTGAGGAAGATACAAGCATCATCCTACTAAAAAGCGAAGATGAAACCCGTCCATTAGTGGATCGAGTAGAGCAATTTGCGAAAAAGTATACGAAGAAATTAAGTATTTTTGATACAAAAGACTATGCGCTTGACGGAATCAGCCCAGAATTCAGAAAGTACCTAGCACCTATCGTTTTGGCAACTGCTCTGCAACGAGTAAGCATCCATTTGGAGGACAAACGCGGCCATTCCTTAGATAAAAGAAGATACTACAGAACGGTTGCTTATTAAATCGTTCTAAGATTGGAGAGTGCCAAACGGCACTCTCCAGTTAAAAACATTCTATGATAACATGGCATGTAAGCGGTTACTAACGATTGTAGCCATAACAAATCAATTAGTAGCGCATGTCACGTTATGAATGAGGGGTGTGGAAGCTATGAGCAATATACACATAAATCAAATTGCAGGTATGAATTTACACTACTTACGTTTTCCATTAGAGTACTTCCTGAACTCTATGGTGAAATATGAGATTACTAATATTGAATTATGGGGTGGATATCCACATCTGTATGCCGAGGATGTAACCTTATTCGAGTTAGGAAAGATCAGGAAAAAAATAGAAGAGCGCAATCTGAAGCTTGTTTGCTACACACCCGAACAAATCATGTATGCAAATAACATAGCAGCAAGAGAACCTGATGTGAGAAAAAGAAGTCTAGCGTACTATCTGAAAAATATAGAAATTGCAGCCGAACTAGGTACAAGCATGATGCTAATCACGCCAGGCTGGGGTTATTACAACGAACCGATAGAAGCTGCATGGAATACATCTAGACAATCCTTAGCAATACTAGGGGGTAGGGCTAGAGAGCTAGGTGTAACGTTATTGCTTGAGCCGTTGCAGCCATTTGAATCTAATCTGATTACAAATCTACAGCAGCTGAAGCAAATACTGCAAGAGCTTGATATGGAAAGCATCAGGGGAATGCTTGATATCGTTGCCATGGCTGTAGCTGGTGATACCATTTCTGACTATTTTCAACAGCTAGATCATATACGCCATATTCACTTGATTGATGGTAATCCCTCCGGCCATTTAGTCTGCGGTCACGGAACTTTACCACTTGAGCAATACGTAAGCGAAATCGCCAGTTATGATTACTCAGGATATGTGTCTTTAGAATTGGCATCCTCACGTTATTATACTGAACCAGATCAAGCACTTGCGCAATCCTTAGAGCATGTAAAAAGGATACTTTTGAATTAGGTATACAAGGTAAGAACAGAAAGACAATTTCAGTCTAACCTGATGCGGATCGAAAGGGATGTTTGGACATGATCAGGTTTCATACGGATGGCAAGCTTCGAGTGGTTTACGAATTAGCGGGACTTACAATAGGCTGCTTCTTATTTGCCTTTGGTACAAATAGCCTGTTAACACCAGCGCATTTACTGGCAGGGGGACTTGGCGGAGTTTGTGTCATCTTCTATCATTTGTTTGGCTGGCCAATCGGAATCCAATATTTTTTGTATAATGTCCCGTTATTGGTTTTAGGATATCTTCATATTGGGAGCAAATTCATTGTATATACTGTGTTTTCTGTCATTGTATCTTCCTTATTTTTTGATTGGATCCCTGTTCGACCGTTATGGACGGAGGATATTCTACTTTGTTCTATCTTTGGGGCGATTATTTCAGGAATGGGAGCTGCCTTTATTCTGAGATTAGGAGGCTCTGTTGGTGGACTTGATATTCTAGCACGTATCATTGCAAAATACTTTAACATTTCAATCGGTACATTTGGCCTCCTATTCAGCGCAAGCATTGTAGCAATCTCAGCTGTGATATTTGATTTCCAGTCAGCGATGTACACAATTCTTTCCTTTTTTGTTGGAACGCGGACATATGATATTATCCTGCATATTGCCGAAAGAACAACGGTGATGATTGTAACGAATCATGGTGATGAGGTTTCTGCCGAATTAAACAAGCTGCTTAATCGGGGAGTCACATCATGGAATGCCTTAGGGGTATACAGTAATACACAGAGAACAGTATTGCTTTGTGTCATTATTAACGTGGAATGGACAGAACTCATTCGTATTGTAAAAGGAACTGACCCTGAATCATTTGTGTTGGCAGTTCCGACTAAGAGAATAGAGGGTAACTTTAAAGTCGATTGGTAACTTTTACATCTTTTGATTTGGTATATACCAAATTGTATTTTTCCGGTATAATACTTAAAAAGTCAGAAAATTCCGTATTGTATCCGCTTTTCCACTAGGGAGACTATTTAATTTTAGGAGGAATGTATCATGAAAAAATGGCTTATTGCATGCTTGGTTCTAGTACTTACAGTGATTTCTTCAGCCTGTGGACAAACGACAGACAAAACCGGAGCCGCGGAAAAATCTGGAGGAGGTACATCATCAGGAGGATCAAATACAATTAGGATTATTACAACAGCCGGCGGATACCCGTTCAATGCGACAAATCCTGATACGAATACTGTAGAAGGATTTATGATTGATATTATCAATGAAATGGCTAAGAGAATACATTTAAAAACAGAGCTCTCTACGGGAGATTGGAACTCTCTCATTCCTTCCCTGCAATCAGGAAAAGCGGATGTGATTGTGGACGGTATGTACATTACAGAGGAACGAAAAAAATCCATTAACTTTACTGATCCTGTTTTCGCATACGGAGAGGGATTGATTGTGCCAGAGAAGGACAAGACTACGAAATCAATCGAGGATTTAAAGGGGAAAACAATTGGCGTTCAAATGGGAACATCATATAAAGATATGTTGGAGAAAAAGGATAAGTCTTTGAATATACAAGTCAAAACGTATCAAACGTTAGCAGACATTCTAAATGATATTCAGACTGGCCGCCTAGACGGAGCACTGGCTGATGCACCTTCCTTCAGCTATATTCAAAGTAAAAACCCAAATATGAAATATCGTATTGTAAAAGACTATGTTCCTTCTCTTACAGGAAAAATTGGGATTGGTATCTCCAAACAACGACCTGAGCTCGTGGAGAAGCTGAACGGTGCTCTTAAAGAAATGAAGGATGACGGAACATTAAAGAAAATCTATCAAAAATGGGGTGTTGACTGGGATTTTAAATAAGAAAAAATAGAGCTAAACTGGAGAGTTAACATAAGCGAGGAGGATTATGGATGGAAATGCTTTGGTCGAACGTTGTAGTTTTTGCTCCAAAATTACTTGAGGGAACTGTCCTCACAGTCCAATTAACCATAATATCCCTCATTCTTTCCCTAATTATCGGCTTACTTGTTGCATTAGGGAAAATCACAGACAATAAAATCATTAACAAAATATGTAATGTGTATATCAGTATTATAAGAGGGACCCCTTTACTTGTGCAGTTGATGTATGTGTACTTTGTGTTTCCTGATTTAGGGATTTCTCTTACTGCCTTTCAAGCCGCGATTGTTGCGCTATCCATTAACGAAAGTGCATATCTGGCCGAGGTGTTTCGCGCTGGTATTCAATCTATTCCTAAAGGGCAAATGGAAGCGGCAAAGGCGATCGGCATGGATTACTCGCTCTCTATGCGCAGAGTTATCTTGCCGCAAGCGATTCGGAATGTTATACCGGCAATAGGAAATTCGGCTATAGTGTTAATTAAAAACTCTTCCCTTGCCGCAGTTATAACAGTTTCAGAATTAATGCATAGAGCGAATTTACTTGCTGCGTCCACGTATCAGAACATACAAATTTTCACTATGGTTGCGATTGTATACTGGATACTGCACTATCCTCTAGCCATGCTTGTAAATTATCTAGAGAAGCGGGGGAATCGAAACAATGTTACAAGTAGCCAACATTAAAAAGTCATTTCATGAAAAAGAGGTTATAAAGGGTATTGATTTATCCATTCGCAAGGGTGAGGTGGTTGTAATCGTTGGACCAAGCGGAAGCGGAAAAAGTACGCTTCTAAGGATGATGAATGTACTGGAGCATCCTACAGATGGAGACATTTTATTAGAGGGAGAATCTATTTTATTCAAAAATGTGAATGGTAAAAAGGTTCTTCGAAAGGAAAAGGAATTAAGTAAAATTAGAACTGAAATCGGTATGGTGTTTCAAGGCTTCCATTTATTTGCTCACAAAACAGTTCTTGAAAATATTATTGAAGGTCCTATCCAAGTGAGAAAGGTTGCAAAGGAAGTAGCGATTCAAGAAGCAGAACGCCTATTAGAAAAAGTAGGGCTAGCAGAAAAACGTAATCAATATCCGCATTCCCTTTCCGGCGGCCAGCAGCAGCGCATTGCGATTGCAAGGGCATTAGCAATGAAGCCTAAACTTTTGCTTTTTGATGAACCTACCTCTGCTTTGGACCCTGAGCTTGTCGGCGAAGTTCTCGTTGTTATGAAGGAGCTTGCAAATGAAGGAATGACAATGGCTGTCGTTACACATGAAATGGGATTTGCCCGTGAGGTAGGGGACCGGATTATTTTTATCGATCAAGGGGTGATCGTTCAAGATGCGCCTCCGAATCAGTTCTTTCATTCTAATAATAAAAATGAAAGAATTAGAAAATTCCTCAATACGCTATCAAGAAATGCTGTATAGGAAAAGAGAAGAACGCCCCTTGGAAAACAAGGGGTGAATATATATAAGAGCACGTAGGTTATACATATAAAATAAAAGAATGAGGTGTGTATTATGAAGTTAATCGGAGTCGGAGATAATGTTGTTGATTATTATAAAGACCAAAATAAGATATATCCTGGCGGAAATGCTGTTAACGTAGCGGTTCTATCTAAGCGATATGGGACCACGCAAAACTCATATATCGGGATTGTTGGGAATGATGCTGCAGGAGAACATGTAGCCAACAGCTTACAAGCGGAGGGTATTGATATTTCTAGAATAAGAAAAGCATATGGTCCAAACTGGGAATCTATCATTTCGCTTAATGATGAAGCAGACCGTATCTTCGTAGGGTCAAATAAGGGGGGAGTGCAAGCCTCTTTTAAATTGAATTTTAGCGAAGCGGATATCAGCTACATTGCTTCCCACGATCTTATGCATACTAGTCTTTATAGCTATATTGAAAAAGAAGTGCCGGAACTATCCAAACATATAGCTATCTCGTTTGATTTTTCCCTCCGGCGTGAGGAGGAGTATCTAGAGCTTCTTTGTCCGTATCTCCAATATGCCTTTTTTTCAGGAAGCGATTTATCTAGGCAGCAGTGTATCGAATTGCTGCATCATGTGCATAGGCTTGGAACTGAGGTTGTAGGAATCACAAGAGGTGCTGAAGGAGCGCTATTCCTTATAAATGGGGAGGTCCACGAACAAGCTATTGTGAAGAAGGATGGTGTCATAGATACGCTTGGTGCAGGAGATTCGTTTATTGCTATGTTTTTAACACAGTATCATCAGAATCATAACGCGGAAGAAGCTCTGCAGCAGGCGGCCGAGGCAGCTGCAGAAACATGTGGAATATATGGTGCGTTTGGCTACGGTGTTTCTAAGGGTTCACTTCTTTCCTGTTAGAATATATGGCTAGGGGATGTGTGGGCGAAAGAGGTATATGAGATTTGGGCAGGGACAGTACCTTTGTTTTATCAGGGACTCGAAGCACAGTCATCCTCCTTTTTTAGAAAAAGGGGGATTTGCTGCGTTTTCAGTTGCCGATTTATTCATTTAGTCTTTAAAATAAATTATATATCAGTGTGTTGGCAACTATAAAAATAGACTAGATTTTTGTTTTATTAGAGGCTTTATAAACATATATAGAGGGGAGTAAGATATGGAACGTTCAGTAGATGGAACTCCTTATTACCAACAATTAAAGACTAAGCTTATTGAAGATATCACAAACGGAAAATTAAAGCATGGAGATAAAATTCCTTCAGAGAGAGAACTGGCTGAGCAATTAAAAATTAGCAGAATGACAGTCAGACAAGCGATTTCTGCGATGGAAAGAGAGGGCTTTGTTGAACGAAAGGTCGGAGCAGGCACATTCATCTCGAATCGGAGAATCCGATGGGACTTTATTACTGTAAACAGCTTTACAAAGGGTATGCAGAATAAAGGCCTAAATCCATCAACAAACACTATTTTTATGGGATGTGAACCAGCGGATGAACCTTTGGCAAATGCTCTTGATATCGCTGTTGGAGAAGAAGTATTTTCGCTGAAAAGGCTAAGACTTGTCGACCATGTTCCTGTCGCCATTGAATTGAGCCAAATTCCGTATAAGTATTGCGAAGGAATAGAGCAATACATGCATGATGCTGCTTCCTTATATCAGATACTAAACGAATATTATGGAATAACATTAGCAAAGCAGAAGCAGTATATGAGAATCTCACTATCCAATGAATCCGAAAGTAAGCTACTTAAAATAAAAAACGAAAGCCCTTGCCTTTTGATTACAGGGACAACATATGACTCCTCAGATAGGATCATTGAACATTCTAAGACATTGGCGAGAGGGGATCTTGTTGAATTTTATTCTGAACCTACAAATCCCAAATAAGGTTCTTTATGTTTTGATAATAGCCGTGACTTGCATCAAAGATACAACTTCTCCTCAGGCCTTTTATTTCCTTTAACAGGTAACTAATGTTGAAAAGAGCAGTGCCGATTTACTTCCGCTTTCGGATGCTGTAAAGCCTCTTTCTGAGAACGAGAGGGGTTTGTTGTTGAGACTTGTTGACGAAACTTTGGTTATGGAGTTAGCATATAAATTTTATCTGGAGTGGACTTTTATGATTACCATAAAGAATGCCGAGGATTATCTGAGACAACAGTTGGGTCCAAACACAGAAGACATCAGGAAGGTTTGGGAAGAGTTTAAGCTGTTTGCAAAGAAAACTGTGATAGGTGAGGAAGAAAAAGCTATTTTGTTCCAGTGTGGTGTGTATGATTTTGAAGGTGAAGAACTCTTTCATTATGACTTTGTCAGACAGTTTGTTGACGAAGAGAACGGAGGTTATCAACAGCTTCATTGCGAATTTGTTTTTAAACCTACAAAAGAGTTAAGAGAGTGCGAAGAAGCGGAATGGCACTTTGATACTGATGGTGAGATAGAAGAATTTTTCCATGAGATAGAGAAATTACAGGCTTTCCAGATTCCCCTTGGTTATAAGCCGTTGCGGTTCGAGTTGTACCAAGAAGAAATTTAACACATATCGTAGCTTTCTATATCGGATATTGTGAAGCCTCTCCAGAAAACAGGAGGGGTTTGCTGTATTCACGTAAAGGAGAGAAGCATGGATTATTCTTACGAAGAAGGTCATCTACATTTAGGATATTATGAAAATGGACATGATTTAGAAGCAATAGCATGCAAGAGAAAAGGGATAGACACTTGGGATGTTTATTTTGATTCAGACATACATGTCCCACCGTCTATCAGGGACAAAGCCTATACACCTTACTTCGGGTATCAGATATTTGTTATCCAATCTCATGAATTAACCTATGAAGATGGTTCTCGAAAGTTTGAAGAGTGGTTAAGAAAATACAAGATAATATGACTTCCAATAACGGATATTATGTCAACTAACAGCCCGCAAACGGGCTATTTTTTCTTTCTTACCGTAGCAAAAACACGGATTTTCCTTCTAGAAACTGTCTTGATAATATATAATATCCGCGTTTTCGTTAGGACCCCTTATTGGGTATGTTGTTGGATGTGAAGGCTTTGGATATGTTGAGTGAAAACAAACGCGCCGCCGGCTTCTATGCAGGGAACGAGAGCGATGCTCACTTTTAGCATTTGATTCAACCTCTCTGCGTTCTCTGCATACATCACACGTTGTACAGATCCTTTTGTGAGTTTGAATGTCACCAGGAATGTTTGCTGTTTCAGAAAAACTCCCTCTCTTTTGCTCTTGGATTCTCCTATATCATAACGATAGATAAGGGATCCAACAAAAGTAGAAAACAAGGGATTTTACTGTGTGTTTTCGGGTTTTTCTATTCAAAATAATCCCTTTTCTTTCAGAGAAAGTACCAAAATACAACTTTTTTTGTTGAATATAAGTGTCATAACTTATAGGATATGACACTGATTTGACGAGCTAATAAAATCAGTACTTATGAAAGTGTCATAACTTAGGTTCATAAATTGGTACCGCTTTTTACCCCAAAACCAAACCACAAACATAACGAATACCACAAGCCCCAGTTTATCTGTACGAAGTGGGATATAAAGACCTTTAAGGTAGAGTATATGGGAAAGCCTTACAGGTTTTATCTGGCTGAAGAGGGATGTTTTAGGGTAGTTAGTTTTTTTAGGTTAATGGCTATGGGATTCTGACGGCAAAACACGGATAAAATGTATAAGGTTACAGCTGCGCTGAGACCCGATCCAGTTCCTCACCCTGATAGATATAAGCCTTTAAGCAAATTGATTGATTTAAATACATGTAATTCATCTTGCGATGGTAGTTTATTTTGGGATACACATAGGTAAAATTTCTTCCTTAACTTTATCACTCTATATTAAGCGTAAAGTATCCCTTGCGGATAATGATTGTTTTATGAGTGAAGATTCACTTGTATCTATTTTGATGAATTACAATCTCATCAACTCCGTTCTATAAGATACGGATTACATGGTACCTTTTGTATTAGATCTCTCTAACTTATACTATTATGATCTTAATAAAAGTAATGGTACATTATGAAATATGCAAATAACACCCCCATTAGCGTTGTAAATCTTGCATTTTGCTCTAACTTTACCAGTAAATTGCAGATAGTCCCTTATTTCCTTATTGCTATACTCCTGATCAGACTGTTAAGGTTTCTCGGCAGCCTGTAAGTCCTTATTCTTTACCCGTTTCTTAATCTTAGATTATAATAAATTTGGTAATGTTTAGAAAAATTTAACTATTTTACACCTTAATTTAAGCAGAGAGGATGGTTATTATGAAGAGAAGAACGCTTGGAAAATCTGATTTAGAGGTTT
>NZ_JASATP010000073.1:0-22062 GCF_038440375.1 Bacillus sp. OTU530 | reverse complement strand
TGCATATCCCAGGTGAAAAAAGAAAAGCCTTCGGTGTAGATCCGATAGGCTTTTGTGTTATGCAATTAGAAAAGTTATTTCTGAAGATGTCTATGAAGATGTCTATGAAGATGTGTCTGAGGATTGTGATATTAAAGGTAATGTGAGTCAAAATACAGGGGAAAAGATTTATCACATGCCAGATCAACAATTTTATGATGTGACCAATGCGGAAGAAATGTTTTGTACCGAAGAGGAAGCGCAAGATGCTGGATATCGAAAGTCATTGAGATAAAGGGCTTTCATAGGGGGATAAGAAATGAAAAGTAAGTGGATTCCATGGTTAGTTATTATTAATGTTGTATTTATTATCGCTTTAATAAGTGTAGTCGGCATTTTGATGATAGACAAAAAAGAGGAAGTTAAAACAGAGGATAGCACTCAAGAGGTTACCGAACCGGCAGCAACGTTTCCGGCACCTCAAGACGATAGCGCTATTATTGATGAATACAATAGAAAATACGGATCTAAATATGACATTGTGATTAGCATAAAGCCTGATTCAACATCTCTTTCGCAAGTTAAAAAGGTTATGGTGATTCTCGGTATACTTCAAGTCGATAAAATGGAAAAGGCTGGTCAAACGGATGAAATGTACAAAATTATGAAAAATGTGAGAGATGATCTTGTTAAAGATTTCGGTCAAGTTTCGGTTACATTCAGGGTTGGTTGGGAGAATGCACCTTTTTATATGTTTGATACTAACGGGGATGGTCATGAAATTCCAACAGAATGAAAATAGCTTATACATAAAATGGCGCTGGAAACAGCGCTCTTTTTTCTGAAATAAGCTCAAATAAAGGGGATATGACAGAAATGGAATTTAAAATCGCCGAAAGACACATTGATGCACTGTACGCCGCGCAAAGCCTGTTTGAGAAGCGCCTGAAGGATGCAAAGAGGGGGTATGCAGAATTCCAAGATAGAACAGACCGTGAAGGCGTTGTGATTGCTGAGAGTTATATGTACATGGTAGAACGGGACGAGAAACACCTTTCGGCATTAAATGAATTGCTAAAAGAGTGCGAAAGGAAGAAGTATGCTAAATATTTAAAGTAAATCGGCGGGGGAGCTTGCAGAAATGCAGCTCTCTTTTTTATGAATGGATAGTAAAATTTTCTCACAGTTGTATGTAGGATTATTGAAAACTATGTCATGTTTTCTTACGTGAAAATATAAAATCTGTAATTAAAATGCTACTCTGTAAATGGGTCGGGTGGCGCGCGTGGCTGCCAAAGGTATTAGCGTAGGTGGGGCTGGTACTAGGTAGGGCTGGGCTTATATAGTCTTTTCTACTAGATGAATAGGTTATCTCGAAAAGCTTTCCGGATTATGGACAGGCTTTTTTATTTGTTTTTTTGTGGCTGATTCCCCTATTATTTGACGGTGAGTGAAGCCGTACACAGTGGGAAAGCAGCCGTGACATAAGCTATTAAAGAGCGGGCCTTGCTTGTGGTATTACTTTAAGAGCTGTTCCAACAATGGATCAAGATTACCGGTTTGCTCGACTTCTTTAATTTCACGTTTCGTAATACCACTTAAATCATTAACAGGAGCATACCCATTTTTGAATTTAATCTGAACGGCTGTTCCTGCTGGTTGCGGTGCTTTCTGAGCGATTCCCGCACGGTGAAAGGCTCCAACAACGTAATTATGTACACGTTCTTGTTCCTGCATAAGTATATGCAAATCACGGACAGCACTCATGTATGCGGCTTTTCGTACCTTTAATTCATGTTCAATTTCTTGGGAATCCAGTTTCATTTGCGGCTGGATGGTTTCACGGTAGTAAGTGCCTAATTCCTGAACCTTCTGCTCTAAAGCTGCTGCTTTTGCCTCCTGAATAATAGGAATAAAGCTAGCAATCTTGACTAAACGGTCTTTGAAGCTAACATGCTGTTTTTCGAGGCTTGAAAAAGATGTTTCAATTGGCATTTCGAGGGCTTCCGCGCTTAGGGAATCGGTCATGGCTGTCTTTAATTCTTCAAGCTTGCCGCGCGTCTTTGCTTCCTCTTGGGTCAATTCTTTTGTGCGATTCTCATAGCCTTGTTCAACTTTAGAGATTTTATCTAAATAGCTATTAATATCATACTTCATGTCCTTCTCCCCCTTATCAAACCTCATCATAGCCAGCTTTCAACAAATCAAGCGCAGTTTGCTTTCGGTCTAGATTATCTTGCTTCAACATTTCCAACAAATCAGAGGAGTTATCCCTAATATGTCGCGCTTTATCAGTCTTTGATTGCCCGTAACCGTACATAAGCAGATGCAGAGGGGAAGACTTAATGCTTGGCTTTGCTTGCTTCTCCCTTTCAATTTGTTCCTCAATGAAATTAAAAAATCCTTCTCGCATTCTGAAAGTCTCCAATTTAGTTTGAATTTGATAGTATATATGCCAGCGCTGCCAATAAATCGCGTGGCGTGTCTGCTTGTCGGAATGCCTCTATTAACTTTTGGGGTTCTGGTGTAAATACAATGAAAGTTTGAAAAAATAAGTGGACTTCTTTCGGAATCTTACCTTATGCTGTAAGTCCAGTATCGGCGTCGGTGCGATCAGGGGAAAAGTATCTTTGGAGAATGCCAAGTTATAATGGGCAATCAGGCATAATTTGTATGGGAAGTTGCTAATTTTACAGTAACAAAAACGGTCTATTTAGGTACAAATCCAATCTTGCTTTATTTTCATGCAAAACACGCTAAATATGGTGTAACAAAATACTGTCACATAATTCCTGTGTAACAATATTTATCTAAAACCCTTTGTGATATGCCTAAATTTGCTTGTTGTTTCGCTATTAGAGATGCTTACTTTGCTCCTAGTTACAAGAACGTTGGGACTGGGTCTATATTTGTGCAGTAGCTATGTTTATTCTAGACAGTTATAGGGGTCATATGGCTTAAGGCAAGATGACACTTACATACATCTTCTCACTATTTGTAGTTTATGAGTTCTATTGTGTGTAGTAGGATATATACGTCAGAAGTTCACTAATAACTCCTAATAAATTCTTTCAGGTTCATATCCCACTCTTCTTTCAAATATCTTGTAAGAACTTAGATATTACTTACCAGTTAATTGAAGTTTTTGCACCTGAATTAAATTGTCTAAGTTATCAATCAACTTATTTATTTCAACCAAGATTCTTTCATCAAAATTAGAGATGCTACTCAGTAAATCATTTAAATTTTCTTCCATATTGAAAGGGAGTTTAGTCGCCCTCTCTGTTAATATTTTTACTAATTGTTTTTCTCCAGGATGTGGCATTTCATTTATCGCAAACAAAATATCAAAATAGCTTGCTAATAAAGCGGCTATTCTATGGTTAACACTTATATAATCGTTTCTCTTAAGTGCTTTTTCTATTTGAAAATAATAAGCAGGCATCTGTTCTCTTAATAAAGGATAATTTTTCCTTATAATATTTAACTTTAATGCTTCGGGATATTTTATATTGTATTTTTGTTGAAGTTTTCTAGCTTTTTCATGTTTATCGTAAAGTATAACGGATGTTATGAAATTACTCCAAAAACAAGTTGTATATCCAACATCTGCTTGGTATTTAAATAGTATTCTCTCAAGTTGTACATCAATCCAATCAAAATCTCGGTATATAATTTCGATTGGGATATTTCCATCTCTTATGATTCCATCATCTTCTGTCTCCCAAAATTGATTATTAATCTCTATATAATCACAAAATTCCCTTGTGATTTCTTCTCTTTTTACGATGGGAATTTCTTTGTTGGAGTAGATATATAGGTCATAATCAGAGTTTTCATCTTGAATGTTGGTTGTATGGGAACCCGCAAGTAGTATTGCTTCTACCTCCTGTAATTGTGAAAATTTATTTACAATAGCATTTAATGTTGAATAGTCTTTAAACATTTCTCTGGCCTCCTCTTTAATTTGGTGAATTATTTTTTACCCAATTTTCCTATTTCTCGTTTTTCTCCTTAAAATTATGTACATTTTATCAACAACTCCTAAAATAAAAAAAGTACAACCTTGGAAGGGACCGAGGTTGTACTTTTTAAGGTATCATTGCCTTCAAATTTTTGGTTATTATCATTAATTCATATTCTATATTTATTTACGTTTTCCTCCAAAGCCATGTATGTATTGATAATAAAAGTATGACAACATTTGTTCCTGTTACACATTAGTTTATATTGAACAAAAAAAGACCGTGTTCCTTTTTATTGGAACACGGTTTTATCAATTTTAACAACTTCTATCCTTTTTATACCAGTAGCATAGCAAGAAAAGTGCCTAAAGGTATATATGTTTGTTGGGACGTTTCTAAAGTGTATTTCCTACCTTTAGGGACTGTGCAAGGTATGTAGTTTTACAGAATGTTTGTGCGTGCCAAAAGGTATACCTTTTGAAACGAAACAAAAAGAAGAATCTAATTGATTCTCCTTTTAGTACAATTACGATGCTGCTTCCTCCAATTTTAATTGTCCCCTAACTACGACTTCCTTTCCATTTCTACCTACGATGACAAGATAGGTAGACTCATTTTCCTGCTTCATTTCCGCAGATATATGAATTGTATCGTTCATAAATATTGGTTTTAGAAATTGCATCTCATACGTGGAAACCTTCCTCTCTTTTTCGATAAAAGAAGAAGCGATATCCAATGTAAGACCCATTGTTAACATTCCATGGGCAATCGGTGCTTTAAATCCGAAACGTTCTGCTTCCTCTTGATCCAGGTGAATTCGATTGAAGTCTCCTGAGAGAAACGCATACTGCTCAATTTTTTCTTCCGTTATGGTAAACGTACGACTAATTCGGACACACATCGAAAACACTCGCTTCCTTCCAAGTTATATCCTACGAGAGATTGGGTGTAAAGCGTATACTTTCCTTTTTGTGTTTCGTGATCAAGTGTGACTACACAGCGATAGCTTTCCCCAATGGAAAGTTCCTTGGTACAAACACAGGTCTGTTTCCTGTGAATTGGCGCGCTCTTGTAGTCCCATGGAACCTTGATATAACGATAAAAGATCATCGGAAAGATTGGCGGTAACCTGTTTTGTTTTCCAAAAATAGTTTCATAGTTTCGGACCATTTCCTCTGTTATCGTAACTAAAGTCACATCTGTTTTCATATCATACTCTCCCATAAAACAGCAATTCCAATTCCCCCGCCAATCCCTATCGCAGAAATAGTGTAGTTCGCTTTGTAACGCTGTACTTCATAAAATAATCTTGTTACCAAAATAGCTCCTGATGCCCCATAGGGATGACCTAAGGCAATAGCGCCACCTTCTATGTTTAATTTTTCATAAGGAATTGAAAGCTCACTGGCACATGCAACTACTTTTGAAGCAAAGGCTTCATTTAATTCAAACAGATCGATATCCCGAATCGATAAAGAATGCCTAGATAATAATTGGGAAACGGCAGGAATAGGACCAATGGCTGGATAGTTTGGGTTCACTCCTGATACTACACTATCGACAAACCGCATGATTGGTTGGTATCCTAATTCCTTGGCCTTTTCCTCACACATGACAAGAACTGCCGATGCCCCATCATTAATTCCACAACAGTTTCCCAACGTTACCGTCCCACTTTCCTTAAAACAAGGAGACAATCGACGTAACATTCTCTCATAATTAAGCTTTGGATTTAAACTTTCATCTTGCAAGGGAATATCAGCAATTTTAACGAGTTCATCAGAATAGTAGTCATTTTTTAATGAATGAATGGCCCGTTGATAACTTAGCAGAGCATAATCATCCTGCATCTGCCGTGTAATCCCGTATTTTTCAGCTACATGTTCTGCAGCAACGCCCATATCAGGGTCTCCAATCTGTTCCGGTGAAAAACGCGCCCGTTTATCGTACGGAGATTGACTGGTACTTTCAACACCACCCGCAATATATATTTGCCCTGCTCCGCCTTGAATCAGATAACAAGCAAGGCGAATTGCTTCTAATCCAGAGCCGCATTGCCTGTCGATTGTCATACCAGGTACAGTATGAGACAGACCGCTCTCCAATCCGGATAATCTTGCAATATTACCTCCAGGCCCCACCGCATTTCCAAAAATAACTTCATCAACCTGTTCAGTCAGATCTTGAACAATGTCTCTAATAACAAAAGCTGCTAATTGTTCGGGGGGATACTGTTTTAAGATGCCGCCTTTTTTTCCTATTACGGTTCTCTTTGCTTTGACGATGACTGCTCTCGTCATTCTAACTCCCCCTTCTCAAACCATTTTCTTACTTCTTGACGTGAAATCTTCCCTCCCGCTGTGTGGGGGAAATTTTCCACTTCTCTCCAAACTCGTGGAATTTTATAAGAAGATAGATTCTGAAGACAATAATTTTTTAGGGAGGGTAAGGACACATTTCCTTTAATGAAAGCAGCCACTTTCTCTCCCCAATATTCATCCTTGACTCCCAAAACAATCGCTTCTTCGACTCCCTCATATTTTATTAACACCTGTTCTATTTCTTGAGGGTAAATGTTCATTCCGCCATAAATAATCATATCATTTTGCCTGCCAAGAATGTATACATAACCTTCTTCATCTATTTCAGCTATATCATAGACTGTCGCCCAATCTCCCTGTAATACTTTTTTTGTTTCTTTCTCATTATTTAAATATCCATCAAAAAGCATTTTGCTTTTTACATATAAAACTCCCTCTTCTCCAACACCTACTTCTTCTCCTTTTTCATTGCGAATACTAATTTTAACATTATGAAATACTCTTCCAACTGAATCCGCATATTGGATTTGTTCGTTATTTTTTAAAACAGTAACAAAACTGAGCTCGGACGATCCGTAAAACTCATAAAAATTAGCGTTTGGAAATTGAAGGCGCATTTTGGTCTTCACGCTTGGCAGCCATTTCGCCCCTGTAGATATAAAGGAAACTGATTGTTCATTATAATGTCCTTCATTTAATAGCCCTTGAATCATTGTAGGGACTACATACACTCTAGAAATCGGATAGTCGTGTAGGAAATCCATCAAACGCGCTGGCGAAAACTTTGTCAGCACGTAAATCGTGCCCCCTAAAAATAAGGTACTTAAAGCTCCATATAAAAAGGTAGAATTTATAAATGAACCGGGAATTAACACATGTTCTTTCTCCGTCATCCCGAGATCTATTTGATTACATCGAAAACTTTCTACCCATGAAGAATGGGAGCGTATGAATGCTTTTGGCTTTCCTGTTGAACCAGAGGTAAAACCAATGTAAAAAGGAGCATTACCGTCATCTCCTTGAAAATCACTGGTGGAACATAGCCATTCCTCAATCTCATCTGAAAAAATGGTTTTTATTGAGTGCTGATGAAAATATCCCTTCATCTTTTCATCAGCAATGATAAGATCAGGAGTAATTTGTTGAAGCCGTTCCTCTATTTCCTGCCCTTTCCACCTTATATCACCGACCATACTAGCCCAGCCAGCTTCACTCGCTCCAGCAAATAGCTGTAAAAACAAGCGTCCATTTGGCAAGAATAAGGAAACTCTTTTATAAATCGCAGTTTCTTTATGAAAAGAGGCCGCTGTTCGCTGCACTAAATCATACCATTCACTATATGGAACTATTTCTTTATCTGTTACGATGGCAGGCCGATTGTTATTTATTTGAGCATATGTTCTATAAGTGCTGGTAATTCTCATTTAGGCCTCCAGTTTTTCTGAAATTGGGATAGATTTTTGCAACTTAACAGCAAGTAAGGAAGCAAAAATCACTTTCATAAAATCACCCGGAAGATACACTAGGCTAAGAATAACAGTTTTTGCAATAGGAATATTCATCATAAAGGCCTGAATCGGGATACCTAATAAATAAACAACAAGAATACCACCAAAAATATTAACAAGCAAAACCTTAACAAATGATACGTTTTTCATACGATAAGATAAATATCCAATCATATAAGCACCTACGACCCAGCCCATAAGATACCCTCCTGATGGACTGAAAAATACACCGATTCCTCCCCGTCCTCCGGATAGTAGAGGTAAACCTGTCATCACTAATAATAAAAATAGGATTTGGCTAAAAGCCGCATATTTCGGACCTAAACGCGCTCCTAACACACTTCCTGATAACATAACACCTAACGTTTGTAAGGTAATCGGCACGGGAGAAACCCCTAAAAAGATTGGTGGAACAACCCCTAGTGCTCCCATAATTGTTGCAAACATAGAAACATAGACCATTTTTTTCAATCTCATTATGTTAACCTTCTTTCGATTTAAGTTAACATGATTATAAAACTCATCCTCTTTAATTGTAAAGATACATTACATCGAATACGTTATAATAATCTAGGAGATATCTGCAAGGAGGCGAAACAGAATATGATAAGAAGGGCCATTACATCAACCTTGTTTTATAGCATTAGTTGGTTCTGGTACAAAAGCCTCAAAACACTTGCAAGTAATCTCTAAATTTTGGACATGCTGATACTATTACTCTAAAAAAAGGGGCATGATCAGTATGGAAACCCAACATTTATTCAAATGGAAACATTATCAGCCTGACATTCTTTTGTTAACAGTGAGATGGTACCTACGGTACAACTTAAGTTTTCGTGATTTGGTGGAAATGATGGAGGAGCGTGGCTTATCCATGGCTCATATAACGATTATGCGTTGGGTTTATCAATATGGACCGGAATTAGATGAAAGAGTACGATGTCATCTTAAGCCAACAAATGATTCCTGGAGAGTCGATGAAACGTATATCAAAGTAAAAGGTCAATGGATGTACTTATATCGTGCAGTTGATTCAGAAGGGAATACCATTGATTTTTATCTAAGTGAATCAAGAGATAAACAAGCAGCCAAGCGCTTTTTCAAGAAAGCCTTGGCTACTTCTCATGTTTGTAAACCTCGCGTCATAACAGTGGATAAAAAACCAGCTTATCCTGTAGCGATTCAAGAGTTAAAAGAAGAGAAACATATGCCTGAAGGCATCCAAATGAGACAAGTGAAATATCTCAATAATATCGTAGAACAGGATCATCGTTTTATAAAAAAGCGAGTTCGTTCGATGTTAGGATTGAAATCATTTCGTACAGCTACTTACATACTGAGTGGCATAGAAGCCATGCATATGATGAAAAAGAAGTAGGTTCATCAGGGGGTGAAGTCTGCCCAAAATCAAAAAGAATTCATCCATAAATTGTTTGGATTAGCTTCATAAGTTAGCAATTTAAAGGAAACTCACACTCTATGTTTCTAACGAATGATTTTTGCACCAGAACCCTATTAAGCAACAATGGAAATAACAACTTTTCCAAGGAATGAAACTTTGGAAAAAGGATTATAACAGTAGAGAGCTATAAACCGTTTAGGAAAGAGGAGTTAAATGGACACATTGAAACGTTTTTTTCAGGAAGAAGGAGTAAAAAAGGTACTTGCCTTAATTTTGTTGGTTATCCTTTTGTGGAGCATCCGAGGATTGCTCAATCTGTTCTTATTGACGTTTATCTTTTCGTATTTGTTGAACAGTCTACAAAAGTTTCTGTACCGAGCCCTTTCAAACATCATACCGATTAAGGAGAAAGTCATGACGGTGGGAATGTATGCCATCATAGTATTTTTCATCGTTTTTGGATTGGCGACCTACATCAATCGTTCCGCAAAAGAATTAGTGGGAATCTCCCACAAACTCACTACGCTTAATGTTGACAAATACACCAATCAATTGAATCCACGGGTCGAATCCTTTCTAAAAGGATTAAATATCGAAGCGTATACGAAAGATACGGTGACAACCATTTTTCACGCAATCCCACATGTGAGTGAAGTGAGTATACAAGTGGTCATGGCTTTCCTGTTGAGCTTTTTCTTGTTGCTCGGGAAAAGGGAAATCGAGCGTTTTTGTAACAAACTGGAAACCAGTAATGTGAGTTTTCTCTATTCGTACTACAAATACTTGGGCATCAATTTTGCCAATACCTTTGGAAAAGTGCTTCAAATACAAATCTTAATATCTTTTATCAATGCGGCGTTGTCCACCATTTCCCTTGCCATTTTAGGGTTCCATCAGGTGATTGGTCTAGGGTTTATGATGTTTCTGTTCGGTCTCATTCCCGTGGTGGGAGCTATCATTTCGTTTATTCCGCTTGCCATTATCGGGTTCACTCTAGGGGGCGTTCCGAAGGTTCTTGCCGTCGTGGTGATGATTTTAGTTCTTCACGCCATGGAGAGTTATGTACTCAATCCGCGATTAATGGCACACGAAACCAAGCTTCCCATCTTTCTTGCTTTTTTAACCCTTATCATTTCGGAGCATTTCTTGGGGATTTGGGGAATGTTGTTGGGGATACCACTACTGATGTTCCTATTAGACCTTTTTCATATCAAAACACATGAAGAGTAGATAAGGAAAGTAGCATGCGGCAATCTTTTTCTTATTCGACTAACGGGCAGTATAACAAAATAATAAAAAAACTATAAAACTTACGTAAAGTCCTTTTTATGTCCCCTAGAGAATATACATGTAAAAATAATTGTAAATGGGGGATGTAATGGAGTTGCGAGGGAGAGTAAGTTTAAGTGTAGGTTGGATAACTTTGTTTCTAATGGGTACTGACTTATTTGTGATATCTCCGTTACTACCGTTCATTTCGGAAGCGTATAATGTTAGTTCAGCGATGACTGGATGGATGGTAACTGTTTTTGCGGTTACATATGCTTTTTCCGCTCCTTTCTTTGGGTGGCTTTCAGATAAAAATGGACGGAGAACATTTATTACGTTTGGCTTATTGTTGTTCGCTATTTCTAACGTACTAACTGCTTCTGTTCCTTCTTTTTTCTGGTTAATTGTTAGCCGTGTTTTAGCTGGTTTATCCGTTGCTTCAATTACTCCTTTGATATACGCAATCATTGGAGATACTGCGCCACCAAGTCGGAGAGGGACATGGCTTTCGATTGTTGTTTCAGGACATTTAACGGCTCTTTGGGCAGGAGTGCCATTCGGTACGTTATTAGAGCATTTTCTTGGTTGGCGTTCAGTATTTGTTGTAATGGCGATGATAGGGGCTGTATTGATGGTAGTGAATTTCAAAACATGGGAATCTATTCCTAAAAGTGATTTAACAAGAAATCTATTAGAAGGAAATCTGCTAAGGATACTTGGTTCGGTAAGTGTTACCATCATTTGGGCGATTTCAATGTATACCCTTTATGTTTACTTAGGTGCGGCTCTTTATTCTGAAAATAGATTCTCATCATCAGAAATTGCATTAGCTGTTACTTTTTATGGTGTCGGTGCTGTTTTAGGAAGTCTTACAAGTGGACAATTAACAGATAGGTTTGGAGAAAGGGAGATTTCAAAGGTTACGCTAGTTTTCTTGACTTTAATACTCGTTTGTTTAGGGGTATTCTTCTCATCTGGAGATTGGATTTATTTCTTTCTGTTTATATGGGCCTTGGTTGGGTATGCAGGATTTACATCATACCAAGCACGATTAGCAGTCGAATATCCAGAAGAACGGGGAATTGTTATGGCTTGGAATAATACAGCTCTGTATATTGGTATTACCATTGGTTCAATGATTGGTGGTTATGTCATATCTAATTGGGGATACACTTTCCTTCCATATGTTTGTAGCATTGCATCAGTCATTAGCTTTGTACTTAGTACCCAAAAGGTTCAAGAAACAAAAAAAGAATCAGCTTTTTCAACAGATACATGATCTCAGAACGAGGTCTTTTTTTTTCACTATTAGGTGTTATTGTTAAATAGGCTCAATTTACTTCCTCTAACGGAGATTATGTAAACCTGACTCGGAAAGAACATAAAACAACAGAAAGAAGGATTACTTTTTCTCTAAGAAAGATAAAAGAAGAGGTTTGAGTGGAAAAACATAGAAAAAGTATAGTAAGTCATGCATCTATACATAACTTTGGAGGACTTGATATGAACAAGACAGATCTTATTAACAATGTAGCTGAGCAAGCTGAACTCACAAAGAAAGACGCAACTAAAGCAGTAGATACGGTATTTGATACAATTTTCAGCGCATTAAAAACCGGAGATACTGTTCAGTTAGTTGGATTTGGCAACTTTGAAGTACGTGACCGAGCAGCACGCAGAGGACGTAACCCTCACACAGGTGAGGAAATTGAGATTGCAGCAAGCAAAGTGCCGGCATTTAAACCAGGAAAAGCGCTTAAAGAAGCAGTGAATCAAGATGAATAGTTTGACCAAGAGAAGAGCCCTCTATTTTCATCAAGGAAGGCTCTTTTTTATGTAAGTCATTTAAAGAGGTAGTGACAGCTACCCTGTCACTACCTCTATAGTAAAAATGCTCGAATATAAAATGATTCGAAATGAAAAGCCTGTTTTATTAAAAACAAATGCAATCACATATGTTGTGAGAAAAAAATAATCTATCATTTTCAAACCTAATGTTAAATAAGTTATATTTATTAATTTTCAATAACATTAATTATATGAATAAAATAGGCATGGTATCTAGGAGAAAAGAGAACCATGCCTGTTTGTTATTTACATGGAAGGCTTTTGTGTACGCATTAGTGGCGGAATCCACCAAGTTGCTGTTCAGCCATTGCTACAAGCCGTTTTGTGATTTCTCCACCCACAGAACCGTTTGCGCGAGAAGTAGAATCTGGTCCAAGTTGAACACCAAACTCGGTAGCGATTTCCCACTTCATTTGGTCTAATGCTGATTCTGCACCAGGGACAGTTAGCTGATTTCTGTTTCGAGCCATTATGTATCACCTCCTGTAGGGGTCTTGAACATATGATGTGCAAATAGCTAATATTTTATGAAAGAAATGTTTTATTTCTGTCAATAAGGAGGTTATCCTGGGGAGCTTGATTATGTGAACACGAATACTCTCCAGATTGATGAGCTGGAGAGTATTTTTTGTATAATCCTAGATACATTGAATCCTGATCATTATTTATTGTGTAAACCTAATATTAGTTCAGATAATATCTAAGTCGAGGAATAGCGCGGTATGGAAATTTAGAGGAGACCGAACTATTACTGGTGTATACATTGGATATTTAAAAATGAGGAAGAGGAAAAATTATATGATAGATATAAAGGTTGAAGATGAGATTGTAAAAGTGATAAATGATAGAGAAGAATGGGAACGAATGGAAGACAAGCATTAGGTATCATTTTAACGGAGTTAGAATACACCTAACTCCGTTCATTATCGAGTATGCTTATAGTAACAATTGCTTCTGAAGGTATGTAATGCACGTTTTGTTGAAAATCAATAAAGTGTATCTTCTGTTGAACTTCATTCCAATGATGAATTTTTCCTTCTACTAATAGGTTGTTTCCAGATTTATAATAAACAAGTTCTACAGCTTGATTATGCTCTAATGCACCACATATTATATAGTTGAATTGCTCTAGTGTTTGCTCGTCTATATAGGGTTCAACTATCTTCTGCTGTTCCATAAATAAATCGTTTAAGCCTGCAAACTGTTCTGGCATTGCTGCAAACGCCTTCCATTTGATCATTCCTCGATGTGCCAAAATGATAGCCTCCTTTTAACTCATATGTCCCCCTATAAAATTGTTTCGTTTTCTACCGGTAGCGTCTGGTAAATAGCTCGATGCGCGTAATAAGCTGTTTTTTCCATATTTTTTTCTTATTGCATCCATTGTTTTTGATAGGATTATCTCTCGTTGTATCTGTTCTTCGTCTCTAAACAACGACAGCTGCATATTGTTTTCATCCACCAAATTTGTGACGGTGACATGGATGATTCTTATCGGATCACCGCTATAATTTTCAGCTAATAAACGCACACAAACCTTATATAAATCCATAGTTAAGTTTGTTGGAGATTCTAAAGTGAAAGCCTTATTAAACCCTCCACCCACTTGTCTTGAATAGCCAATTTTCAATTGAATAGTTCGGCAACATTTATTTGCGTTGCGAAGCCGAAAACATACCTCTTCTAATTGTTCTAAAATGAGGACTTCAATTTCTTTTAAGTTTGTGTAATCGCGCAATAAAGTTTGGCCTTTTCCGATTGAAACCGATTGTGGCTGGTATTGCTCTGAAATTCGACTAAAATCTATACCATGAGCATGCTCCCACAGCTCCCTACCCATAACACCAAATCTTTTTTCTAACATGCGCACAGGATGCTGTGCTAGTCCTCCTACTGAAAATATCCCCATCATATTCAGCTTTCGTTCTAATTGAGGACCAATTCCCCACATCTTGCTTAGCGGTGTTATTGGCCAAAGTTTTGTAGGGACATCATCATAGTTCCAATAAGCAATTCCAGAAAAAATACGCTTTGCCTCATTATCTAAAGCTAACTTTGCAAGTAATAAATTTGGTCCAATTCCAACACAGGAGGAAATACCAGTTTCCCTCTTTATGCTTTCAATAATTTTTGTAGCTAATTCAGCTGGTGATTTTGCGAATAAGTGTAGGGAGTGAGTCACATCAATTAGTGCCTCATCTATGCTATAAGCGTGAAAATCTTCAATAGGAACATATCGCAACAATATTGAAGAAATGTGATTAGATACCTTTATATAATGAGCCATTGAAGGATTAACAATATGTATGTCCTTTCTCCTTGGAACCTCATATAATCGAGATCCTTGCTTAATTCCGAGATCTTTTAATGGAGGTGTGGCTGCAAGAACAATTGATCCCTCTCTCTCTGTATTGCCAACTACCGCTAATTTATGTTTGAGAGGATCTAAACCTAAACTCAAGGCTGAACAGCTTGCATAAAATGATTTTAAATCCACACAAAGTATGAGACGTTTTGGCATTATGGAGTAGTTATACATATGATCACCTTCTTAGAACGTTCGTTCTTAATTATAAAGGAACATAAGTTCTGTTTCTACTCATTTTATGTTTTTTGCCTTGTTTTAATTCATAAAAGACATTAAAAGGAACAAATAAATAACACCCCTCTAACCTAGTGGGGAGCTGAGGAGTGTTTTTATTTGGCTCTGGTGCAAATATAACGACAGTTTGAAAAAATGAATTGTTACGTATTTTTGTTACGCTCTTTATGCGATTTTGCTAGACTGGAGCTGTTCATAAATCCATCGTAACAAAAACGTTCGTTTTTGTTACAAGAAGGTCATTTTATCGTTTTGGGATGCTATAAAAATTTTAGCTTGATGGCTATGCGGCACTACCCCTACTTTAAAAAGTTCATAAAGTTGAATTTTGCAACGAATTCTTGTTTCTCTTACTCTTACAAATACAAAAAATGATATTAGAATATTCAGAAAAAATACGGTATAATAGAAAAAAGGACAAGGAGTTGATTTCTTGATGGAAAATAATTTACTTAGTGTATCAAAACAATCTGAAGTAGAAGTCCTGGATTCTGTATATGCTAAAATGGTATTAGACAAAGCTCTTCGTGATTTTCGAAAGGAGCAAATCCAAAAAGAAATCGACCAATCATTACAAGATAGAAATAAAGAAGAATTCCTACGATTAACAGCGGAATTAAAGGATATTTCTTAAAATGGATTTATGTATATCGGACTGATTTTGAGATAAAGTAGACAAAACCATAACAAGAACAGGAAGAGGTAAAACACTTCTTCCTTTTTTCTATATCCAAATTAAAATGTGGATTGTGAAGGAATGTACTTAAACTATATGGCAGGTTAGTGAAAGAACGAATGCCTAATCGTTACGATTGTGCGCTATATTTTGTACTATTTTTTGTCCAATATGATAAACCATAAAGAAGTACCCGAGCGGCAAATCTTGCAAGGGCACTTTGTTTACAAAGGATAGCCATTTTTTTTGAGAATTACTAACCGTTCCAATCGTTCCAACCGTTCCAACAGTTGGAACAGCTAAAACAACTAAAACAACCAAAACAACCAAAACAACTAAAACAACTAAAACAACGCATGCCGCCGCAACGCATGCCGCCGCAACGCATACCACCACCGCAACGCATGCCACCACATCGCATACCGCCACCGCACATCATGCCGCCACCACAACGCATACCGCCACCGCACATCATGCCGCCACCACAACGCATACCGCCAAATTGACGCGGATCATTGAGGTTTGGATCAAAAGGAATTAACTCACCCACTTGAAAATTATCCATTCCTAACATTTGTAGTTCGTTTTGAAGATTCTGCATTTTTCCTCCCCTTTGTATTTAATAATCAGGTTAGTCCTACACCTGAATAGAGAGCTGAACGAGGGTAATTAGTCAGTTTTGTGTAATTGGAACCATCTTGTATGCGTGCACTCTCTTCAACAAATTATGATTCCTGTTAGGTCTCTGTTACTGATTTAAGTGCCTATTCCACGGTGAAGTATTTAAATTGTTGATTCAATGTAAGAAAACTAGGAAATAGAATGTGAAAGAATGCACTTAAAGTAACGGGTAGCGCTTGTTTAACAAAGGATTAATCCTTTATTTAATAAAAGCTATGTTAAAGTTTAATGTTGATTTAAGAATGTATTAAGGGATAGTCTATGCTATCCCTTTTTTAGTCCCACCAAATAGAAAGAACCTTATATCCTTCTTCTCGCTTTATTCGTCAAGATCGCGCTCGCGATAATACTGAAGAGATGCTCAGCTCGTGACGCGGACGAGGGTTGGTTACTGAGCCACGCAAGCGCAGCAGCTAGCGAGAACAGGTCATCACCATCCATGTCGGTACGTGCCAACCCCTCAGCCTGAGCGCGAGCGAGAAGTCGCGTGCCTGCCGTGCGCATCGTGACGCATGAAGCGTGGAGTGCGGACTCAGGATCCTCCTTGGCTGCCATCATCGTGTCCACAACACCTTGATAGTTGCCCGTGAATGCAACGACGTCGCGTAGCCACGACACGAGTGCATCATCGGGTGAACTCGCAGTTTCGAGCTCACGTGCCTTTGTCGTAAACTCGTCGAAGCTTGCGCGGAGCAAAGCTTCGAGCAGCGCCTCTCTCGTCGGGAAATGACGATACAGTGTGCCGAGCCCGACACCAGCTCGGCGAGCGATATCGCGCAGCGATGCATCGACGCCGTGCTCGGTTATAACGACGCTCGCGACTGCGAGTATGTGCTCATAGTTTTTCTTCGCATCAGCTCGCATCTGATTCCTCCTTGACAACCGGAGCGGTGCTCCGTATAATAATAAGCGGAACAGTGTTCCTTTTAAGTGGAGCACTGCTCTAAATAAGGATAACACATTTGTGTGAAAGGAGAAAGCGATGTCTACAAACACAATGAAGGCGATTCGGCTGCACAAATTCGGCGGCCCTGAGGTACTGCGTTACGAGGAGGCCCCGCTTCCCGAACTGAAACCGGGTGAGGTGCTTGTCCGTGTTCACGCGGTTGGCATCAACCCCCCCGACTGGTACCTGCGCGAGGGGTATAAGGATCTTCCTCCTGAATGGCAACCGGCGGTGTCCTTTCCCTTCATTCTGGGGTCGGACATGTCGGGCGTCGTCGAGGCGGTAGCCACGGATGTGCAAGGCTTCTCAATCGGCGATGAAGTTTTCGGCATGGTTCGCTTTCCTAGCATGGGGGAGAGCGCTGCTTATGCCGAGTACGTCGCCGCGCCAGCGTCGGATCTTGCACTCAAACCGGCTGGCATCGATCACGTGCACGCCGCAGGTGCACCGATGGCAGGTCTCACCGGATGGCAGTTCCTGATCGAGTTGGGGCACAATGAAGCGAATCCGTTTCAACCGGAGTCGCATCGCCCGCTGCCGCTCAACGGCAAGACGGTACTCGTCAATGGTGCCGCGGGCGGCGTGGGGCACTTAGCGGTGCAACTGGCTAAATGGAAGGGTGCGCATGTCATCGCGGTGGCATCGGGCAAGCATGAGTCGTTCCTGCGAGAACTCGGTGCCGACGAATTCATCGACTACACCAAGAGCCCTCCCGAAGACATCGCCCATGACGTTGATCTCGTCCTCGATACCCTTGGCGGTCCAACAACCGGTCGTTTCTTGCGTACGCTCAAGCGTGGCGGCGCTTTGTTCCCAGTGTTCATAGGCTTCTCCGACGCCGAGGAGGCCGCAAAGCTGGGCGTCACGGTATCGATGACCCAAGTACGCTCAAACGGCCCGCAGCTAGCGGAATTAGGGCGCTTGCTCGATGCCGGGACGGTTCGCGTCGCCATCGACAGCACGTTTCCACTTGCCGATGCTCGCAGGGCGCACGAACGAGCCGCCCGTGGGCACATTCAAGGCAAGATCGTGCTTATGGTTATGTAAGGACGACAGCTCGAATGATTATCGCACCCCTAGTGGAACGTCGCAAAACTTTGCGGTGTTCCACTAGCGAGGACCGCGAATGACTTTGAAAAAATTTGCTAATTAAATTCAGAAAAAAAAGGATGAACAACAATGATTATACTCATGGGTTACGTTCACGTAAATCCGTGTGATGTGAATGAGTTTACTACAGACGTTCAGGCCGTCGTTTCCAGCACGAGAGCTGAAAATGGATGCCTCTTTTATGCCTTTACTTTGGAAGATGCGCGCGCCGGACGCATGCTGACTGTCCAGCGGTGGCAAGATCAAGAATCGCTGACGGCCCATGTTGAAAGACATGAGTCGATGCCGTTTTTAAAAAAGTGGGGAAACAGGATGAGAATGGACATTCTAAAATACGATGCCTCGAACGAACGCTCGTTCATGGAGTAAAAGAGTGAGCGTCAAATCAACAACTCCAGTCTAAGACTTTATTTTCTTCGAACAGGTGGATGATCAACAAATATTCCTTAGCGTACGTTTTCCGCGTTATGTTGGCGGTACCCCATGCCTATCAAGCTAAGCATTAGTTATGTAACTACAACCAGCACAACTAGCCATATCATTAGCTGCTGTATAAGCCTTGTGCTTCTTTTTCTTAAAAATAGGCATGACAAATAAGCGTCCAATTTGGGCGTTTTTTTGCTTATGCAGCTGTTTTCATTTTCCTTCTTCGCTCGTATACAACACCCAGAATATCAAAAATGGTTTTCTTCTCATACCGGTGGGATTTTCGCCCGTTTTTCTCCAAGAGCTTGTACAGACGAAGAAGTATGCTTGTTAATTGCTGAACACCCTGTTGAATAGCTTGATACAGAAGCGGCAGATAGTCTTGTATCATATAGATCGCTTTGTATTCACTCAGCTCCTTTTTTCGTTTTCGCAGGAGTAACTCCCGCATTCGAAACATGGTTGAGGAGCAGATGAGAATGCGGATGAGTTGCCCATAGATATGGCACTCCAGCCGCTCTATCTTCACTTTTTTACATGCATGAATGGCAAAAAGGGATTTCCATGTTTTAAATAGAATTTCTATTTGCCAGCGCAGGGAGTAAAAGTCATGAATTTGGTTCATTTCTACATATTCCGCAGGAATATTCGTACAGTAGAGATTGATTGCACTGAGCCGTTTGCTTTTTTCTTTATAAATGATTCCCTTTTTCTTCTCCCTCTTTGCCATATCCTTTTCCCGGTTTTGCATTTGTTGTTTCGTCAGCCGATACAGAATCACTCGCGCGGGAAGCTTCTCATACATACCGATATAAACCTCTGGCAGTTCAATTGTTTCTCCAGGTTGTAGCGTTTCTAAAAACTGTTCTATATCAATTTGAATAAATTCAGTATGTTTCTTCACTGTTCCATTGCGGAACTTCTCAGGATTGGGATTTTTATAATAAATTCGAGTATTGAGCTTCAGTCTGGAGAGAAAGTATGCTTCTTTTTCAGCAATATGTCGGAAGTCCTCTAGCGAGAAATAACCGAGGTCTCCAATACGAACGTCATCTTTCTCCAAGGAATCTATGCAATGCGAACCATATACTTGATCATTTTCTTTTCCTTCTCCTACATGAAGATGAAGTACATTTCCGCTTAATAAGTCACATTCAAACTGAATTTTCACGCCAGCTTTATGAGCACTTCCACCTGCACCTGCATACTTGTCTTCAAATATATCGGGTAATTGAAATACAGTAGAATCTAGTATACGAATGCGACGAAAATGTTCCGTATGAACACCGGAAATAGCGGGCTGGGTCGCAATCTTCCCTTGAAGCAATTCAGTGAGAATATCGTGCAAGAGTTGGACAGCAGCAGGGTTAAATCGTTCGTTCAGTCCTTGTGGACTAATAAGTACATCTGTCACAGCCCCTAATGTGCTGCATAGTTGGTTGAGAGGGGCAGATGCAACTTCTTGACTGAGCCATACACACAGTGACACGAGATCTTGTCCAGTGTATTTACTTGTTCGGCGGACAAAGCCTACATCTTTCGCAAGTCTTTGAAGGATTTGAGGTGATAAATAACGATGTAATTCTTTTGAGAAAAATCGTAGTTCTCTTGACAGTGAAACATCCATAAAAAAACGCCATCCTTTTCAATGATTCTACGAAAAGAATAGCGTTTTTCTTGTTTTGAGGATAGGATTTTTCCTTGTCTTGATGGGCATGCGTCAGGACCACTAATAGATCTATTTTATATTCGTTAGAGTTTAAAGCAGATGAAGCTACGTTAACTTGTTTTGGAGGAAAGAGATTCAGTGTTCAGAGAGCGAAACTCTTTGTTTTTCAACAAACGTTTCACAAAAAAAGTGAATATCAACAAGGAAAACGCGACTGACACGGCGCTGACCGTGAACAATACCTGGTAACTCGTGTACTGGGAAACCCAGCCTAGCATGATCGCACCTAGCCCGATGCCGAGGTCGGCACCAGTCGAAAAAGAAGCATTGGCTACACCTGTACGTTCAGGACTGACAAGACGTATCGTTGCCGATTGAAGAGCAGGTTGCGCGGAACCGAAACCAATACCGAACATAACCGCCGAAATGATTACGCCGAACAAATTGGTCGAGAAACTCAAGACCATCAAAGCCGAAATCGTAATCACTAGTGCAGGTATAATGACAAACGTCTCACCGTACCGATCTGAAAGTTTTCCCGCAATGGGACGGATTAGGACAAGTGTGGCTGCATAAACCAGAAAGAATGTACCGGAATTGACCTTGATCGAGTCGGCAAATAGCGGTACAAAACTGGTAATGCCGCCATAAGCGATAAACAGCAAAAAGACTGATGCCGTAACGGGCAAGACCGATTTTTCAAAAAGTTCAATTTTCCTTGCATCCGTTTGAGGCTTAAAAGTCATTTTTGCACCGAACGTTAAGAACAGCGCTGCGGCAGAGAGGACGACTGCAAATAAAAATAGAGAATGGTACGAGAGGTTCTGTGTAACCCATAGACCGAACATCGGACCGATTGCCATAGCTAGAGTCATAGCCATTCCAGACCACCCCATACCTTCTCCGCGGCGGGTAGACGGAATCAAATCCGTAACAGCGGTGCTGATGGCGGTTGTGGAAACTGCCCAGGTCATCCCGTGCAATATTCTGAGGACCATTAAAACAACGATTCCGCCAATCCAATTGTACATGTACATTGATACAGAGAAGAATAGTAGTCCCCAGACGATAAATGGACGCCTACCAAACCGGTCCAACATCCCTCCGACAAACGGACGAAAAATAACGGAAGACAGCATAAACGCCCCCATCGCCAGACCTACCTGCGATTCGTTGCCACCTATCTCCTTAATAAACAGTGGCAGCGTTGGATACAGCATATAAAATGCAGTGAATAGGAAAAATATCCCTACGGTCATAAGAATAAACGACTTCGTCCATAAGCGTTCCACGTTTCATTCCTCCTTTAGTGAAAGTTCAGTGTTCCTTCTTTCATTTTAAGTTACATCGATTTAGCTAAATTCGAAGACTGTCAAAAAAAACAATATTGATAGATTAATCAACATCTATATATAACCAACTTGATTTTTCATCATACATATTACTTATTTGATTCCATCATATATGATATACCTGAAAATAAACATACATGATATAATTAAAACATCTATTATTTTGCTATTTTACGAAAACAGGGGGGACTTATGCATACCTATCAAGCTAACAAAATAGAGTACCCCCAAAACGATGAAAATGAGTAATTTGCACAAAATCTTCGTTCTGGGGGTATTCTTTACTTTTAACTTGATGGACATGTGGC
>NZ_JASATP010000072.1:0-22451 GCF_038440375.1 Bacillus sp. OTU530 | reverse complement strand
GTACCCTATATTTGAGAACATGTTATAATAAGATGAAATACATGAGGAAACTAGAAAGCCGGAGGATTGAAATGGCACAGTATACGCCTATGATACAGCAATATTTAACAATTAAGGCAGACTATGAAGATGCCTTTTTATTTTTTCGTCTCGGAGATTTTTACGAGATGTTTTTTGGTGATGCCGTAAAGGCGGCGCATGAATTGGAAATTACCCTAACAAGCCGTGATGGCGGTGGAAGCGAGCGCATTCCAATGTGCGGGGTACCGTATCATTCCGCTAAAAATTATATAGAGCAGCTGATTGAAAAAGGATATAAGGTTGCCATTTGTGAGCAGGTAGAGGATCCGAAAACAGCTAAGGGGGTTGTGCGCCGCGAAGTTGTGCAGCTGATTACACCCGGCACGATGATGGAGGGACGCTCTCTTGATGAGAAGGAGAATAACTTTCTCGTATCGATTACAGGCTTTGAAGATGGTTCCTATGGTCTAGCGTGCAACGATTTAACAACGGGACAAAATACGGTCACGTTGCTGCGCGGTTCTATGGAGGACGTGCTGTTGGAAGTGCACGGACTTGGGGCGAAGGAGGTTGTCGTCAGCTCTTTATTTTCCGGAGATGAACTGAAGAAGTTGACCGATCTTTTGAAAATTACAATTTCCTACGAGGAAGACACATCGATTCCGGAAGGCTTGGAGCATGTCGCACAGGATCTGCCGGAAACAAAGCTCATCGAGACGGTCGGACGCTTGCTTCGTTATGTTTGGCGTACGCAAAAGCGTTCGTTGGATCATTTGCAGCCAGTAGAGATGTATCAAAGCAACCATTTTATGAAAATGGATGTGCATTCAAAGCGCAATCTCGAGCTGACGGAAACGATTCGTACGAAGGAAAAGGCGGGATCTTTGCTATGGCTGCTTGATAAAACAAAAACAGCGATGGGAGCCCGCATGCTTAAGCAATGGATGGAGCGTCCGCTCGTGCGTCAGGAGCAGATTGCGCAGCGCCACGGTATGGTTGAGACGTTTGTAAACAGCTATTTCATTCGTGAGGATTTAAAGGAAAAATTAAAAGAGGTGTATGATTTAGAGAGGCTGTCCGGAAAGGTAGCGTATGGGAATGTCAACGCAAGAGATCTTCTTCAGCTCAAGCGCTCGCTCCTGCAAGTGCCAGGGATTTTACAGCTTATGGGAGAATTGGATAATCCATATATACTTGAACTTATGCGGGGGGTTGACCCGTGTGAGGAACTGGCTGCGCTGCTTGAAAAAAGCATCCAAGAAAATCCGCCATTATCAGTGAAGGATGGGGATATCATCAAGGATGGCTATCATGAAAAGCTTGATCAATACCGATATGTTAGCAAGAACGGAAAAACGTGGATTGCTGACTTGGAAAAACGGGAACGTGAACTAACGGGCATCCGGTCACTGAAAATCGGCTATAACCGTATTTTTGGTTATTATATTGAAATTACCCGTGCCAATCTTTCTTCTCTTCCAGAGGGACGATATGAGCGTAAGCAAACACTAGCGAATGCTGAACGCTTTGTAACCGATGAGCTGAAGGAAAAAGAAGCGATGATTTTAGAAGCGGAAGAGAAAATTGTTCAATTGGAGTATGATTTATTCCTGCAGCTGCGTGAGCAGGTAAAAGCGTATATTCCAAAGCTGCAGCAGCTTGCGAAAGCAATTAGCGAGCTGGATGTGTTTCAAAGCTTTGCGACAGTGAGCGAAGAGGAACAGTTTGTAAGACCTGTGCTTAGTGCGAACCAGGAGCTTGTTCTCATTGACGGTCGTCATCCTGTCGTTGAGAAGGTGCTGGAGAAGAAAACATATGTGCCGAATGATTGCGTGATGCGTGAGGACTTGAATATGCTCCTTATTACAGGTCCGAACATGTCAGGGAAAAGCACATATATGAGGCAGCTGGCGCTGATTGCGGTCATGTCGCAAATCGGCTGCTTTGTACCAGCGAAAGAGGCAGTTCTGCCGGTCTTTGATCAAATTTTTACACGTATCGGTGCTGCGGACGACTTAATTTCGGGCCAAAGTACATTTATGGTCGAAATGCTTGAGGCAAAGCATGCAATTGCAAATGCGACGCACAGAAGCCTGATTTTATTCGATGAGATTGGGCGCGGAACATCCACGTATGATGGTATGGCATTGGCGCAGGCGATTATTGAATATATTCATCATCATATCGGGGCTAAAACATTATTTTCTACTCATTATCATGAGCTGACGATATTGGCGGATCAGTTGGACAAGCTGCAAAATGTTCATGTTTCTGCAATTGAGGAAAACGGCAAGGTCGTATTTCTTCATAAGATTAAAGAAGGGGCAGCGGATAAAAGCTACGGTATTCATGTTGCCGAGCTTGCTGGTCTTCCATCCTCGCTCATTGCACGTGCAAAGGATGTGCTCGAATCACTAGAAGGGCAGGAAGTACGTGAAAATGCACCGCCTGTTCAGCAGGAGGAATCATTGCTTGCAAAGGAAGGGCAGCTCTCCTTCTTTTCTATAAACGAACGTCCGGCTGCAGTGCAAATGAATGCTCTTTCTTCACAGGAAAAAGAGATATTGAACCGAATCCAAACAATGGATTTATTAGACATGACGCCGCTTGAAGCATTGAATGAAATGTACAAGCTGCAAAAAAAGCTAAAGAAGGGATAAAACATGGGGAAAATTCGAAAGCTTGACGAACAGCTATCCAATCTCATTGCGGCGGGCGAGGTCGTAGAACGCCCTGCTTCTGTTGTAAAAGAGCTCGTTGAAAACGCGGTCGATGCCCATAGTACAACAGTTGAGATTCACCTTGAGGAGGCAGGCTTGTCGAGTATTCGCATTCTTGATAACGGCGATGGTATAGCGGAAGATGATTGCCTATTGGCATTCGATCGTCACGCGACAAGCAAGATTCAAGACGAAAACGATTTATTTCGCATCCGTACGCTTGGCTTTCGCGGCGAGGCGCTGCCAAGCATCGCATCTGTTAGTGAATTAGAACTCATAACAAGTACGGGGGATACTGCAGGGACGCATCTCGTCATTAAAGGCGGCGAGGTGATGCGCCTTGAAAAGGCGGCAAGTCGAAAAGGAACCGATATTACGGTTCGCAATTTATTTTTTAACACACCGGCCCGTTTAAAATATATGAAAACAATTAATACCGAACTAGGCAGTATTACGGATATCGTCTATCGCCTTGCGATGTCTCATCCAGATGTCTCTTTTCGATTGTTTCATAATGAGAAAAAGCTACTGCATACGTCTGGAAATGGCGATGTTCAGCAAGTGTTAGCCGCCATTTACGGTGTAGCGGCAGCGAAAAAAATGATTCCAATTCAAGCGGAGTCGCTTGATTTTACGATAACAGGCTATATGGCACTCCCGGAACTTACGCGGGCATCACGAAATTATATTTCAACGATTGTCAACGGACGCTATGTAAAGAACTTTTCGCTAGTAAAGGCGATTCAACAAGGGTATCATACGCTGCTCCCAATCGGGCGGTATCCGATTGGTTTTTTATCAATCGAAATGGATCCGATGCTTGTAGATGTGAATGTTCACCCGGCAAAGCTTGAGGTACGCTTCAGCAAGGAGGCTGAACTTTTAAAATTGATGGAAACAGCGATTCAACAGGCGTTTCATAACCTGCAGCTGATTCCCGATGCATCTGTGACAACGAATAAAAAAATAAAACAAGAAAGTGTGCAGGAGACCTTTCAATTTGATCATGGGGCCCCTGCCGCTTCTCTTCCGACTCGTACATTTGTCAATGAGTACAAGCCGCCTGCTGCGCCTATTGTGCAGGAGGCAGCGGTAGAGAAGCAGAAATATATCCACCCTAAAGCTGCTGTACAAGAGGAGATCCAGTATGAAGCAGATGCAGAGGATACGCTTATGGCAGAGGAGCTAGAAAGAGCCGACGATGGGATGTTCGAGGAGTGTCCGCCACAAACAGGAAATGAATTGCCTCCTCTATATCCAATCGGACAAATGCACGGCACATATATTTTGGCTCAAAATGATCAAGGGTTGTATATACTCGATCAGCACGCGGCGCAGGAGAGAATCAACTATGAATATTTTCGTGAGAAGGTTGGACAGGTTGCTTCTGAGGTGCAGGAGCTGCTCGTTCCGTACCGTATAGATGTTTCATTGCCCGAGTTTTTGCGGCTTGAGGAGCAGCTGGAAGAGCTCCGGAAGGTTGGATTGTTTTTAGAGCCATTCGGCCATCAAAGCTTTCTTGTGCGCTCGCATCCGACATGGTTTCCGAAAGGACAAGAGGTTGAAGTTATTGAGGAAATGATGCAGCAGGTGCTGAAACTGAAGCGGGTTGATATCCGTAAGCTGCGGGAAGAAGCGGCGATTATGATGAGCTGTAAGGCTTCTATTAAAGCAAATCAATATATTACAAATGATGAGATTTTTGCGTTGCTTGAGGACTTGCGTAAGACAACAAACCCATATACATGTCCGCATGGCAGACCAATTCTTGTGCATCATTCAACGTATGAGCTGGAGAAGATGTTTAAAAGGGTAATGTGATAAATACTAAGAACCAATCCTTTGTTTATAGGGGATTGGTTCCATAAACTGCACAAAAATGGGCAGATGGCACAAACAACATACGGAATGGCTAATATAGCAGTGTTTTGGAATATGTATACATAATTTGTTGAAAAAAGAGGGGTTTCTATGGTCATCGATTTACAAAACATTTCGTGGGTTAGACAAGGTAAGCAAATTCTAACTGATGTTTCATGGCAAGTTAATCGCGGTGAGAACTGGTGCCTCGTCGGCTTGAACGGTTCCGGAAAGACGACGCTTTTAAATATTTTAACGGGTTATATTTGGCCATCTACTGGTTCGGTGACAGTGTTAGGACAACGGTATGGAACGGTTAAGCTGCCGGAATTCCGAAAGCGCATCGGTCTTGTCAGTTCGTCCTTGCAGCAAAGATTTTACGGTCATGAAACAGCGGAAGAGGTTGTGATGAGCGGCAAATTTGCAACGATTGGGCTTTATGACGGGGTAGAAGCAGACGATGAACAAAGGGCGCGGGAGCTGCTTGTGTTATTTGGATGTGAAAAGCTTATTGGAAGGCAATATCATACGTTTTCGCAAGGAGAGCAGCAGAAGGTATTAATCGCAAGAGCGTTAATGGCTTCCCCAGATATTTTAATCTTGGATGAGCCATGTACAGGTCTTGATTTATTGGCGCGCGAGCAGGTGCTCGCCATGATTTCTGACATCGCTTCTAAGCCCGATGCGCCGACGCTTATTTATGTAACGCATCATATTGAAGAAATCGTTCCATGCTTTACGCATACACTTCTTCTCAAGGAAGGAACGATATTTGAAACGGGTGCTACAGAACAAGTGCTGGATGCTGAGGCATTAAGCCGTTTTTTTGGCGTTCCGGTTGAGGTGCACGAACGCGAAAATAGAAAGTGGATTGTTGCAAGTCTCTAACCAAACCATGCGAAAAGCAGAATAAGCCTGCAAGATAGGGCGCTTATTCTGTTTTTTGTTTGAAGAAAGTATAGCTCCTGATATTGAACTCCCCACAGTAGATAAAAACCAATTTTTCAAATTGTTTAGCTGATATTCCACCCTTTTCAAGCATATGTTTTCTTCCATAAGTTGGCATCATTCTGTGATTTACCCTGAATTAAGATTTTAAGAGTATACCAAATAGAACAGAGTTCTTTTGGTATACTGTCCCATTAATGAAATAAAGATTCGTTTTTAAATAACGGGAGCCTGCCTGTCTGTTTATGAAATTTCATGTACCATATTGGGGAATTTATACTTTTTCTCTTCTAAAACTTCAGAAATTGGGTATAATAATCAGATGTACAACTTTATATAAAAAGAGAGTGGAGCCATATGGGAGGAATACAGCAAGAAAAGGTCGTTGTCATTATCGGACCGACAGCGGTCGGTAAGACGAAGCTAAGCATTGATATGGCAAAGGCATTCGATGGTGAGATTATAAGCGGCGATTCTATGCAGGTGTATCGAGAGATGGATATTGGCACAGCGAAGGTAACGAAAGAGGAAATGGAAGGAATTCCTCATTATATGATTGACATTCGCGACCCCGATGAACCGTTCTCGGCAGCAGAGTTTCAACAGCTTGTACGAATGCACATTCATGATATCTCAAAACGGGGTAAGTTGCCGATTATTGTAGGCGGGACAGGGCTGTACATACAGTCTGTCTTGTATGATTACCAATTTTCAGAATCACCGGGAGATGAGGCGTACCGCGAAAGCCTTGAAAGATTAGCAGAAACGGATGGAGTAGGGGCGGTATACGATATGCTAAAGCATGCTGATCCGCAAAGTGCTGAACGCATTCATCCAAACAATGTACGCCGCGTAATTCGTGCACTCGAGATTTTGCATACAACAGGAAAAACGATGAGCGAAACGTTAGAAGGGCAGCAGCAAATCTTGCTATATGACACCGCTATTGTTGGTCTGACAATGGCGCGGGACAAACTGTACAATCGCATTAATCAACGGGTCGATCTTATGATGGAGCAGGGCTTGCTCGAGGAGGTTAAATCACTGTATGATCAGGGCTTGCGTCATTGTCAATCGATTCAAGCGATTGGATATAAGGAGTTGTATACATACTTTGAAGGGATAACAACCTTAGAGGAAGCTGTAGAGGCTTTAAAAACAAACTCAAGGCGTTACGCAAAACGTCAGTTAACATGGTTCCGCAATAAAATGGATGTTACATGGTTTGACATGACAGAGGGCGAAAAAAAGGAAGAAATTTTCAGCTATGTAGAAGGAAACCTACGGTTAAAGGCGAATAATACGTAGGTAGAGAAAAAGAGGAGGATTCGACATGAAGCAATCTATCAATATCCAAGACCAATTTTTAAACCAACTCCGCAAGGATAATACGTTTGTAACGCTGTACTTGCTAAATGGATTCCAGCTTCGCGGTCTGATTAAAGGCTTCGATAACTTCACAGTGTTACTGGAAACAGATGGAAAGCAACAGCTTATTTATAAGCACGCGATTTCTACATTCATGCCGCAAAAAAATGTATCTATTGAGCTTGAATAGGATACATGTATACATAAGGAAACCCTCTTATTCAGTAAGAGGGTTTTTTTTTGCATAATCGTAATATCGTTTGAGAGAGAGCTTCGTTTTAAAGCCTACTCGCTTGATAATCTCCTGTTCGCTCACTTCTTGTTCAATGAGTCTGAGAATAAATGTATTACGGAAGTGCTGGCCGGAGATTCCTTTTCGCAATCCTGCACGCGCAACCTCCTGGCGAATCATCTTTTGTACAGCAATTTCGGTTAAGGCCTTAGGGGCATCGTTTTCATATACCCAACGGTACGTATTGCGATTAAAGTCAAATGCGACAAACAGTGGATCATCAGAATGATACTTTGGACGAACCGGTTCTGGGATGATTTTATAGTATTTGTAGAGCTGTTTTTTGTCTTGGATGGTAAGGGTAATCGTACGTGCGATACCGGAAACAGGCGGAATGGAGAGCGTGTTTGTTTCAAAATGAACATGGTGCATATTTAATGAGATGAGCTCTTGTAAAGATAATCCGTAATCAAGAAGCAACGTAATGATGCTGATGTTTCGGTCAATTAGTAAAGAACGGGCCGGCAGTTGCTTTTCCGATAAATGTTCAAGAGACGAAAGGATATTCTTCAAACGATGCTCTTCCTGTTCTGTAATAAAATCAGACGTGCGCAGTGCGCGGTCTGGTTGGATCACCATTTCCATCTCTTTCAAAGGGTTTTTCATCCCAGGATTGGATAACTGGAAAAATTGATATAATCGATTGAGAACGATGAACACGCGATGTATCGTTTTCTCGGAATAATGACGAATCGTTTTTAATTCAAAAAAGTAATTTTCGTAGTCTTTTGTACATAGAGATGCCCATATATTGTTAGAAGAAGCTTTTTCTTTTTTTTCAAGCCAGTGGATAAAGTCCTCGATATCGTACATGTAACGTTTAATGGTGGATTGCTTTCTGCCCTTACTCGTTAGGTAAGCAGCAAATGTACGAATCGTATCGAGCAATTCATCATTTTGAATTCGCTTTGTCTCCAACATCTCACCACCCATTATATTTTTTCTAAATTATAACAGAAAATGCTGCATAAATGTTGAATTGTTAGGAGAGTGCTAAAAGGTTAGGGGTGATTATATGGAACAGTCCATTCGGAAGAAAAATAATAATCAAATTAATATTGTGTTAAATACGAGAACCAAAGCGCCCGCCCCTGTTCCGCCGCCAAAGTCGATATTGACGGAACCGTCCCCAAAGCATGAAATGCTAAAGCAAATAGAGGAAGAGATGAGCAAACTCGTTGGGATGAACGAGGTCAAATCTATTATTAAGGAAATTTATGCTTGGATTTACGTGAACAAAAAGCGGCAGGAAACAGGGCTTAAGGCAGAGAAGCAAGTGCTGCATATGCTTTTTAAAGGAAATCCTGGAACAGGAAAAACGACCGTTGCGCGTATTATTGGGAAACTTCTATTTGAAATGAACGTACTATCTAAGGGGCACCTCATAGAGGCTGAGCGTGCGGATCTCGTTGGGGAATATATTGGTCATACAGCACAAAAAACGCGTGATTTAATTCGAAAGTCGCTAGGAGGCATTCTATTTATTGACGAGGCGTATTCATTGGCGAGAGGAGGAGAAAAGGATTTTGGCAAAGAGGCAATTGACACTCTCGTCAAGCATATGGAGGATAAGCAGCATGATTTTGTCCTCATATTAGCTGGGTATTCACGGGAGATGAATCATTTTCTTTCCTTAAACCCAGGGCTTCAATCCCGTTTTCCATTTATCATTGAATTTCCGGATTATACAGTCAATCAGCTGCTTGAAATTGGGAAGCAGATGTATGAAGAGAGAGAGTACCAATTGTCCAAGGAAGCGGAATGGAAGCTGCGAGATCATCTCAATGCAGTGAAATATTCTTCTGCCATTACAGCGTTTAGCAACGGGCGGTATGTGCGGAACATTGTAGAAAAGTCGGTTCGCTCCCAGGCGATGCGGCTTCTGCTCCAAGATTCGTATGATAAACATGATTTGCTGACGATCGCGGGTGCAGATTTATCGTTCGAAGAAGAAGCACATGGCTTATAAAAGGCATATTCTTTCTCACAAAGAGGCAATAAAAAAACACGAAGCCGCGGCTTCGTGTTTTAGATTTTTGTATTGCTTTTTTTAGCACGATTTTCAAGAGCAGTTTTTGGATCGCGTGATGCTTCATCCGGCGTTAGGCCCTGCGGGTTTACGCTAGTTCCTTGAACGGTGCCACGATTTTTTTGTTTTTTTCCCATTGTAATCTTCCTCTCCTAGTCGTTCTCACGTTGCTGGCGGAGCTGGTGATGGCGCTCCATTTTCTCGCTTTTCGCGCGATCTGAATCAAATGCATTGCCGGACTGTCTTACTGAGCTTTTTTGTTTTCCTTTATTAACGTGATTGGTCATAGTCTGCACCCCCTTGCTCCTATAGTATTTACACTTTGTAGGAAAAAACATCTCTAAAAATGAGGGAACTGAAAAAGTTCATTTAACATACAGACGAATAACTTCTTTATTTGTATAGTTATAAAAATTTCTTTGTTTACTCAAAGTAAGGACCTTTCCGGCAACCTTCACAAAGGAACTGCTTTCTTGGCAAGATAAGAATTTATAAAACTGGGGCATGTTTACCATAAATAGGGTTAGAGAGTCTTATTCTTCCCAGGAATTGATATGAAAATCAGCAATTTCCTCTTTATCAAGCAGTTCAGACGGGATATGCTTTGGAATGATTCCCGGAGCCATTTCTCCATCCATACCTAGGTAGTAATGCCGGATTGGCTTTAAAGTATTATCAAATTCATATACAAGCGGTATGCTTGTCGGGATATTTAAGGTGGCAATCCCATCCTCGGACATTTGATCCAGATATTGAATGATGGCTCGCAGTGTATTTCCGTGGGCTGAGATGATGGCTCTTTGTCCACCCTTTAATGCAGGTGCGATTGCTTCATCCCAGTATTTCAAAACGCGTTTTTTTGTATCCGCAAGACTTTCGGTAAGAGGAAATTCCTCTTTTTTCACATTCTTATATCTAGGATCTGAATACTGATATCTTGGATCATTTTTATCAAGTTCAGGCGGTCTAATGTTCATCGATCTTCTCCATGTATACACTTGTTTTTCCCCGTATTTTGCGGCGGTCTCTGCTTTATTTAGACCTTGCAGTGCACCGTAATGGCGTTCGTTTAATCTCCACGATTTATGGACAGGAACCCAAGCGAGATCCATTTCATGAAGAATAATCCATAAGGTGCGAATCGCTCTTTTTAAAACAGAGGTATAAGCCACGTCAAACGTATATCCATTTTTTCTTAAGATGATGCCTGCTTCTCTTGCTTCGTTTAGTCCGTTATCCGATAAGTCTACATCAGTCCAGCCGGTAAAGCGGTTTTCGAGGTTCCATAGACTTTGCCCATGGCGGATGAGTACGAGTTTGATCATAAGAATCTCCTTTTAACAGATTTTCTGAAAAGAAGTCCCCTTCCTCAAGGAATGTGAAGGGCGTAGCCCAAATGAGTAGGTGGGGGATGAATTTTCAGTAGGCGTAAGGCTATTTTTTCTCTTCTTTGTAGTTGGTTATTGAGAACCGAACGCACATTCGTTATAATGTTATTACCAATACATGGAAGTTGGTGTTGAACATGGCAACTAGGGAAGATGGAACTTATATAAAAGGAACAAAAAAATCTTTACCAGATGGTTGGATCACTTCTGGTTTTCGTTTTTCTATTGTTCCCACTGAAGAACAAGCGATACGCCTAGAACGAGCATTTGGGTGTGAGAGAAAGGTTTACAATGTATATATAGCTGGTTAGTATGAACATTTGGAAGGGATTGGATTTGCAGGTGGTTTTATTCGTTATCAGGTTCCTTCCTATACGACAATTACTGCTCAGTACGATTATTTAGATAAAAGTAATGATTCTTTTGTCTACAATGATGCGAAAATGAGGTTTCAAGAAGCGATTCAGAAATACAATGAGGAATATGCGAAAAAGCCTATGCAGTATAAAAAGTCTGTACGTAAAAAAATGAAAACCATAGGTTATATTCCTACTTTTCGAGACATCAAAGGTGTACCTAAATTCCATAGTAAAAAGCAAGGTAAGTTAAGCTACACGACAAACCAAACAAACGGAAATATAAAAATAAGACAAGAAAACGGAGAATGTTTCTTATGTATTCCAAAATTCAAAGAAGGAATTTCTATGATTCTACATCGAGATGTTCCGGAGGATGGTGTCATTAAAAAGGCAACGGTAAAGCGTGAGGGAACTCGATATATGGTCTCCTTGTCCATCGATTATCCGTTCAAGGTACCCCAACCTCAAGAGGATCTATCTCCTGATGATGTAATAGGTTTAGATTATAGTCAGGAACAACTGTATGTAGATAGCAATGGTCACATTGCCGGTTATACAAGATACCATAAGATCATGGAAAACCGACAACGGCGTATGAATCAATCCCTTGCTCGTAAGAAGAACCATGCGAAAACAGATGAAAACGGCAATATTCTATATAGTAAGAATTATCAAAAACAAGTACGTAAATACCAAAAGGTCATGGCAAAGGTAAAAAATAAAAGAAGAGATACTCTCCACAAGTTGACGAATCAGATAACCAATGATTATCAGGCTGTTGTGGTAGAAGATATCGATTTACGAAACCTGGCACAATGCTTACGTTTAGGGAAAAAGTTACATGACAACGGATTTGGGCTGTTTCGTACGATGCTAAAATATAAATGTGAAAGAAGAGGCAAACATTATCTGGTTGCTGACAAATATTTTGCATCCAGCAAAACTTGTAGTTGTTGCGGAAACAAGAAAGATACACTCACTTTGTCTGAACGGATATACAACTGTACCGAATGTGGGACAAAAACTGATAGAGATTATAATGCAGCACTTAACCTCAAGCGATACGGTACTCATGTTTTGAAGGAAATGGGCGTGTTGTCTGCATAATGTGTATCAGTTTCCAAATAGCGGTAGGAACGCCGCAAATTCAAGACTATGGACATGAACCGTTAGGTTTGTGAGTGAAGTAGTAATAAAAGAGAAAGATGTTGTTTGTCTTTCGAAGCCCCCACTTCAAGACGCGCAGCGGATAAGTGGTGGGTAGTTCACTGTGGAAGGTAATGCATAATCTCATTATGTGTAAAATCGCATATTATAATCGTGTATTGCCAGAAGTTCGTAAAGGATATGGAGAAGAAAGCGGATCTTTGCGAGTATCCACAAATCAAGGAGCGATTGAACTCGCGGGAGGAAATAACTGCTGATGGCATCCAACAACTGATGGAGAAAACATAAACAATTACAAGTAGAACATGTGCAGAAAAAAGACGACATGAGTGAAATGTCGTCTTTTTCATACATTTTTGGGAACTGACTGTTAGTTTTCAGTGCCCTTCTAAAAATAGGTTGTATCAGCTTTTGGAGCTTGTCTTAATACGGCTGATTCGTAAGTGATTTATGCGGAAGCTTCCAGTTGTACTGCACAGATAGCATCCGGCAGACAACAATGAGAACAAATAATCCGTACATACCAACCGCAGTATGAACGATGCCAGAACCAACGGCAAAGCCCGCAAGGATTGTCCAAAGCGCGTATACCTCTGCACGCAGCACGAGCGGCTTGCGCTTTGCTAAAATATCACGCAGCATGCCGCCGCCAGTTCCTGTTAAGACCGCCGCTACAATTGTCGCACTGATTGGCAGGTGTAATTGCTGTGCATACAATGCCCCTTGAATGGCAAATGCGGACAGACCAATAGCGTCAGTAATATTTTCCCAACGCTTCCAATGCTTCATAAGTTTATTTGGAAACAAGAAAATGATAGTCATAGATAAAAGTGCAATTTGAAATAAGGAATCCTGTTTCCAAAATGCATCAAGCGGGTATCCTATTAACAGGTTGCGTATCGCTCCACCGCCAAATGCTGTGGCCATGCCTAAAATATACACGCCAAACAAATCATATTCTTCTTCCATGGCAACAATAGCGCCGCTGATAGAAAAAGCGATCGTTCCGATAATCCCGAAAATTTCCCAAGTCACGTTAAAAATCCTCTCCCCTTATGTGATAAGCAACTGGATGAATAATGCCTCCTCTGCTATTATAGTAGAAGGTTGAACTTTCGAAAAGAAAGAGTGAAGATATTTTGAAAGAAAAAGCAATTTTAGTCGGTTGTCAATTGCCGCATGATGATGAAGAACGGTTTACATATTCAATGGAAGAGCTTGCTTCGCTCGCTAAAACGGCACAAGCTGAGGTGCTCGTTACGACAACGCAAAAGCGCCCAAGGTTTCACCCTGCTACATATATCGGTAAAGGAAAGCTAGAGGAGCTTGTAGCTCTTGTAGATGAACTCGAGCCGGACATCGTTATCTTTAATAACGAGTTAACACCGAGCCAAATTCGCAACCTGTCAAAGGAGTTGGATGCGAGAGTAATTGACCGGACGCAGCTGATTTTGGATATTTTCGCTCAGCGTGCGAAATCGAGAGAGGGGAAGCTGCAGGTAGAGCTTGCACAGATGCAGTATGCGCTCCCGCGTCTTGTTGGACAAGGAGAGGCACTATCCCGTCTTGGGGGCGGTATCGGGACAAGGGGTCCAGGGGAAACAAAGCTAGAAACGGATCGCCGTCATATCCGCTCGCGTATTAATGAAATTAAACAGCAGCTCGCTGTGATTGTTGAGCATCGCTCTCGTTACCGCGAACGTCGTAAACAAAACAGCACGTTTCAGATTTCGCTTGTTGGTTATACGAATGCTGGAAAATCGACGCTGTTTAACAGACTGACAGCAGCGGATACATTTGAAGAAAACCTGTTATTTGCCACACTCGATCCGACAACACGCAAAATGCAGCTGCCATGCGGCTATACGGTGCTTTTGACGGACACGGTCGGATTTATTCAGGACTTGCCGACATCGCTTGTTGCGGCATTTCGTTCTACGCTCGAGGAAGTGAATGAAGCAGATTTTGTTTTACATATTGTAGACTCGTCAGATGCGAATTATGTTGGTCATGAGCGAACAGTGCGGGAGCTGCTGCATGAACTTGAGGTAGAGAAAATTCCATCCCTTACTGTCTACAACAAAAAAGATGTGCAGCATCCATCTTTTTTACCGTCTCCGAAGGGAGAACATATTGTAATAAGTGCGTTTGAGCAACAAGATTTGGAGAGACTGCGCCATGCTATTGAACGGGATATGCTGCAGCTTATGAAGCCGTACCATGTTTCTGTTCCTGCAACGGAAGGACGCCTGCTCCATTTATTAAAGACAGATAGTGTTTTACAGGAAACGGTGTTTGATGAAGAGGAACATACATATACGTGCAAGGGATATGTATTCCCGAACTCTCCACTGAATGGACAGATTCAAAGATATACAGCAAGAAAAGGGGAAGAGAAAACGGATGTTTAATCGATTTCAGTACGGAGAGAAAATAGCTCCGATTGTAGCAAAAGTAGAGCAACAGATTGCAGCAGTACATAAAGGTATGGATGAAGTAGCCGAAAGCAATCAGTTTCGAGTGCTTGAGAGCTTTCGTCAGCATAAAATAAGTGACTCGCATTTTATTCCGACAACAGGATACGGATATGATGATATTGGACGGGATACGCTTGAACAGGTCTATGCAGACGTATTTGGCGCAGAAGCAGGGCTTGTAAGGCCGCAAATTATTTCGGGAACGCATGCTATTTCTACCGCATTATTCGGTATTTTACGTCCTGGCGATGAATTGCTGTATATTACGGGAAAACCGTATGATACGTTAGAAGAAATTGTCGGGATACGAGGAAAAGGCATTGGTTCGTTTAAAGAATTTCAAATAGGCTATCGTGCTGTCAATTTAACTGCTGAAGGAAAAGTCGATCTGCCAGCTGTCAAAGAAGCAATTGGCGAGCAGACTAAAATGATTGGTATTCAGCGCTCAAAGGGCTACGCAACTCGTCCATCATTTACGGTGACCGAAATTAAAGAGATGATTGATTTTGTAAAAAGCATTAAGCCTGACGTTATCGTATTTGTGGACAATTGCTACGGAGAGTTTGTCGAGGAGATTGAACCATGTCACGTTGGCGCGGATCTAATGGCCGGATCGCTTATTAAAAACCCTGGCGGTGGCATTGTGAAAACAGGAGGCTATATTGTTGGGAAAGCGAAGTATGTAGAGGCGTGCGCCTACCGTTTAACATCTCCAGGCATCGGAGCAGAAGCAGGTGCATCGCTGTATAGCCTGCAGGAAATGTATCAAGGCTTTTTCTTGGCGCCGCATGTGACCGCACAGGCCTTAAAGGGCGCTGTGTTTACAGCTGCATTTTTAGAGGAACTTGGAATGAATACATCACCTCGCTGGGATACGCCGCGGACTGATCTCATTCAGTCTGTTCAATTTGATGATGCAGACCGGATGATCGCGTTTTGTCAGGCTATTCAATATGCCTCGCCCATCAATTCACACTTTAAACCATATGCCAACTATATGCCGGGCTATGAGGATGATGTGATTATGGCGGCAGGAACATTTATACAAGGGGCAAGCATCGAACTATCGGCAGATGGTCCGATTCGCCCTCCATATGTAGCCTATGTCCAAGGCGGACTTACCTACTCACATGTAAAAATTGCGATTTGTTCTGCCATTGATGAACTTTTGCAAAAAGGATTGCTGCAGCTAGAGCAAACGACATAGAAGCAAGCAGGATAAAATGAAGCCAAATGCATATGATAACAGAGGGCGCGATGGGAAGAGACACGCTGTTGGAAGGTATCACAAAAAGTAACATTAATTGACATGTTACATAGCGTGTTATAAAATAAAGATATGTTATAAGGCGAAGGAGGAACCGAAGTGCACACACATGATCGGCGTTCTACTCCATTGTTTCCCATCGGTATTGTCATGAATTTGACGCAGCTGTCCGCCCGCCAGATTCGTTATTACGAAGAGCATGATTTAATTTCACCTGTCCGAACTGAGGGCAATCGTCGGCTTTTCTCATTTAATGATGTTGATAAATTGCTTGAAATCAAGGACTTGCTTGATCAAGGCTTAAACTTAGCTGGTATTAAGCAGGTGCTACAATTGAAAGAGGATACCGAGGCACAGGTACAGCCTGCTCCAGCAGTGCAGCAGGAAATACCTAAGCAATTGTCTGATGCAGAGTTGCGCAAGCTTCTTCGCGATGAGCTTCAGCAAGCAGGTCGATTTAATCGAACCTCAATGCGCCAAGGAGATATGTCTCGATTCTTTCATTAATATGGGAATTGCTATTTGTTTTACATAAAATGCTAGGGATTAGGAGGAAGGAAACGATGGCAAAGTACACAAAGGATGATATTTTTCGTATCGCAAACGAGGAAAATGTAAAGTACATACGCCTGCAATTTACAGATCTTCTAGGCATTATCAAAAATGTTGAGATTCCTGTTAGCCAGTTAGAAAAAGCATTAGGAAACAAAATGATGTTTGATGGTTCTTCAATTGAAGGATTTGTTCGTATTGAAGAGTCGGATATGTATTTATATCCAGATTTAGATACTTGGGTTATTTTCCCTTGGACTCCAGAAAAAGGAAAAGTTGCCCGTTTGATTTGTGATATTTACAATCCAGACGGTACACCATTCGAAGGTGATCCACGCAATAACTTAAAGCGCATTTTAAAGGAAATGGAAGCGCTTGGATTTACGCACTTCAACCTTGGACCAGAGCCGGAGTTCTTCCTTTTCAAGGTAGATGAAAAGGGCAACCCAACTCTAGAGCTGAATGATAACGGCGGTTATTTTGACCTTGCGCCAACAGATTTAGGCGAAAACTGCCGACGCGATATCGTGCTTGAGCTTGAAGAAATGGGATTTGAGATTGAAGCATCTCACCATGAAGTAGCGCCAGGCCAGCATGAAATTGACTTTAAATATGCTGATGCGTTAAAAGCTTGTGATGATATTCAAACATTTAAGCTTGTTGTAAAAACAATCGCTCGTAAACATGGTTTGCATGCAACGTTCATGCCGAAGCCGTTATTTGGAGTGAATGGATCCGGTATGCACTGCAACCTATCCTTATTCCGCGGCAATGAAAATGCATTCTATGATCCAAGCAGCGAATTACAATTAAGCGAAGTTGCCCGTCATTTTCTTGCTGGTATATTAAAGCATGCAACGAGCTTCACTGCGGTTACAAACCCAACAGTAAACTCGTATAAGCGACTTGTGCCTGGTTATGAAGCACCTTGCTATGTAGCTTGGTCTGCTCGCAACCGCAGTCCGTTAATTCGTATCCCTGCTTCTCGCGGTTTGAGCACGCGTGTTGAAGTGCGCAGTGTAGACCCTGCTGCAAATCCATACTTGGCAATGGCAGTATTGCTTGCTGCTGGTCTTGATGGCATTAAAAATAAAGTTGCAGTACCGGCTCCAGTAGACCGCAACATTTATGTGATGACAAAATCAGAGCGCGAAAAAGCAGGTATTGTAGACTTACCGGCTACATTGGCAGAAGCGCTCGACAACTTGAAAACAAATGAGGTTATTTGCAACGCGTTAGGACAGCATTTGCTTGAGCATTTCATTGAAGCAAAAGAAATTGAGTGGGATATGTTCCGCACACAAGTTCACCAATGGGAACGCGATCAGTATATGAGCGTATATTAAAAACGAAAAGCCTTGGCCCTACTGGGGTTGGGGCTTTTTTTATAATTTAAGCATAAATTTCTAGCCAGGGGACTATTCGACGTAGTGAGACATTCTAGGAATAAAATATAAGTATAAGTGCAACTACGCCTCTGTGTCTTCACCCAAGGGCTAGGCTCGCCATATGGATCTTGCTAATTATTTCAAGCTTAGTGCATAGGACCTTTGAGAGAGGGCAACTAAAAAAGAGACGCTATTTCCAGCGTCTCCATCTATCTATCTATCAAAAATCAGCGTAAAAGCAATCCATCAAGAAATTCAGTCTGTAAAGATGCTTCCCCGCAATCTTTACAGGTCGTTATTGTTGCGCGGGCGTTGAATACACGGAGCATTTCGAGATCACTAGGATGCCAGCTGCTACACTCATGTTGAGTATTCTTTTCACAACTAGGGCAATGTTTCTCCAAAAGTTTAACAGCGGGACTACGTTCAATTATTTTCTCCATTTTCATATTCCCCCTTTGTTTTGTAGCTCTACATTTAGATTGTACCTTATTTTAGGACATATGTGATATGTTTTTAGTAAGATTTAGTGACATAAAAAAGAAACTTCATATGTAATTGTCCACTGCTCTTTCATCTGCCATAAACATTCTATTATTTATCTTGAGCTGTTTCGTCTTAGGCTGTTCTTATCCAGCTGCCATTTATTCACATATAATAAGAATATTTAGAAAATTTATAATCTTTAGTATTTACAAAATTCGACTTAAGATGTATGATAAAGACAAGTAATACAAACGAATCAAAAACATCAGAAAAGGATGTGAGTTTAGTAAAATAGAGAAAGGCGAAATGTACAGGGATGTACATGGGAAACGGCTAACCTAACTAAGGAAAAGGTGATTCCAATGAAGTAAGTAAGGCGAAGGTTTAATTACATAGACCGGGTAGGAACCCAGACATGAGTTTTGAACAAATCTCGAGTCAAGGAGGGGTTCTCTTAAAGAGAAAAGCATGGAAAGGACTTCGAAAAAATGAATGAGGAAATAGTGTAAGCGACCTTGTCATTCCAGTATGGATAGACGAGGTCGCTTACTGTCGTTTTATCTGCTTTTTTGATCCAGTCGCTGCAAGTTTTGTTAGGGGAAGTGCTGTTATTATAATAATTCTCAGCTTCATCATCTTAAAAGAGAAAGCTTCTAAAAATACAATGATTGGCGGTGCTGTAATTACTCTCGGTGCAGTAATGCTTATCCTATAATGAACGATTTAATTAAGGAGTTCGGACCGTAAACCTTAGATATCACTATATATTAAGAAGGTTTTTGGCTGTTTTTTGCTTTTGCATTAAAAAGGGATGCAATGTATTGTAATGAGCCACATGGCGTATACTAAGAAAAAAAGGAAGAATCTAATGATAGGATGTATTATCGCAATCATTGTATTTAATATCCTAGCCTTTAAGCTAAATAAAAGGCTAACAACAAATCAAGTTGTTCATATTTGGACATTTACAATTGCGTTCCAATGCATCTTTGATTTTATGTTAGAATTTAAGTATTATGGTTATTGGTATTTTGACAAAGGGGCAGATTGGCTAGGGCTTCTTCCGCATACAGTATTGATTTCACCTGTTAACATGATGTTTTTGAATGGATATCCGTTTGAATATGGAATGAGGAAAAAGGTTGTGTATATTGTTGTCTGGACACTAGGTGTTTTAGTGTATGAAACCATCACGTTACTTCCTGAACCGTGGGGATACTTTCATTATGGGTGGTGGAGATTGTGGCACGCAGCACTAGTGGATCCTGTACTTTTTTTTATTCTGCTTAAATATTACAAATGGATATGCAAATTAGAAAGGCAAGCTTGTCAGTGAAAAAGAATGATTGATATTCAGGGATTTAAATGGTAAATTTTGTTATATAAACGCATGTGTAGAAAGAAGATGGATAATATCTGAAAAATAGAAATATTAAAATAGTTAAAAAGATTTCTTGGAATAATAAAAAAGAAGAGCTCTTGGAAGCTCTTTTAATGGATATTTCGATATACGCCAATGACTTTTCCGATAATGGAAACATGTTGTAAAATAATCGGCTGCAGTGAAGAGTTTTCTGGCTGCAGGCGGAAGTGTTCCGCTTCTTTATAGAAACGTTTTACTGTTGCTTCGTTTTCCTCTGTCATTGCTACCACAATTTCTCCGTTATTGGCGGATGTTTGCTGGCGAACGACAACGAGGTCGCCATCGAGAATTCCTGCCTCAATCATGCTGTCGCCAGCGATCTTTAACATGAAAACAGAATCGTTTTCGGGAACTAAATTGGCCGGCAATGGGAAATGCTCATCAATATTTTCAACAGCTGTAATGGGCGGACCTGCTGTTACTTTTCCGATAATCGGAACGTGTACAACGGATTTCATTACGGTGGATGGTCCATCCTCCCCTAATATTTCGATGGCGCGAGGCTTTGTTGGGTCGCGTCGAATATACCCTTTTTCTTCTAAACGCGATAAGTGACCATGTACAGTAGAACTAGAAGCAAGACCAACCGCTTGCCCAATTTCACGTACAGAAGGCGGATACCCTTTTTCTTGTACCTTTTGCTTGATGAAGTTGAGTATATCAAGCTGTCTTTTTGATAGTTTTTCCATATTTACACCTCGCTTTGTATAAGAGCTTTTTATTTCATTATAGCATGAAAAGATTGTTTTCACAAACGTAAGTTCGAACAGTTGGGTATAGTATGATATACTGTACAGAGAGGGAGAGTGAGCGGATGAGAGCAATTATTTATGCGCGCGTAAGCACAAAAAAAGAAGCGCAGGAAACATCTTTAGAGAGACAAAAAGAAGAGCTGCGGGAGCTTGCCGGTGCTTATAACATGCAAGTTGTCGGTGTGGTGGAAGAGCAAGCGAGCGGCTATGAAATAGATCGGCAAGGTATTTTGGAAGTGCTGGATACAATTAAAGAACAACGGGCAGAGGCAGTGTTAATTCAGGATGAAACGCGTCTTGGCAGAGGGAATGCAAAAATCGCACTCATGCATTGCTTGCGAAAGGAAGGCGTAATTGTGTATACGCACACACATAACGGGGAATTGCAGTTATCTGATTCGGATTCAATGGTTCTTGAAATTATCGGGATTGTCGAGGAATATCAGCGGAAGATTCATAATGCCAAAATCAAAAGAGGAATGAGACGCGCTGTCGATAATGGCTTTCGCCCAGAACGCAATTTAAAGAATCAGCATATAAACAGCGGGCGTGATAAAATAGAAGTACCGATTGAAGAGATTGTCCGCTTGCGTCGCAATGAGCTTACATTTGCGGAAATTGCGGCAACGCTGAGGGGATTCGGCCACGATGTATCCAAAGCAACGGTGCACCGTCGCTACACAGAGTATATGAAGCAGCAGCTTGATATCTCAAAATAACTAGTATAAGATGGGTACGTAGTGCTTAGAAAAGGAGAGAGGAACTATGTTAAGTCCTGAAAAAATAAGTCGCATTAATGCGTTAGCTAATAAAGCAAAAGCGGAAGGATTAACGAAGGAGGAGCAGCAAGAACAGCAGGAACTTCGTAAAGAGTATTTGCAAACCTTCCGTGGGCATATGTTAGATCAATTAAAGTCTGTAAAAGTTGTTGATGATAAAGGAAATGATATTACTCCTGGGAAATTAAAGAAGCTCAAGCAGCAAGGAAAAAGCATGTTGCACTAAAAAGAGGCGAGGAAACTCGTCTCTTTTTGCATGAGAGATTGAGAGAACCAGGCTAAAAGTGGTATTTAGTTGGTGCTTCTTGCAAGGATACTAGCCTTGAAATTACAAATAGACTGTATTTTTGGTACTGTATGAATTTCTGTAATTTTTGTTATATTTGAAAAATTATAATGTCTTTTCAATAAATATTGCCAATACATGTTGTATAATTAAGTGTGGCAAGCTATCATATAGAGTGTGTTAATTGTCTATTATTTTTGAAAGGGAGAAAACTATGTCACATTCAATTGAACAACTTTCTATCAATACAATTCGTACGCTTTCCATTGATGCGATTGAAAAATCAAACTCAGGACATCCTGGGATGCCGATGGGTGCAGCACCAATGGCGTATACATTATGGTCACAATTTATGAATCACAATCCGCGCAATCCAAAATGGTTTAACCGTGACCGTTTTGTACTTTCTGCAGGTCATGGATCCATGTTGCTATACAGCATGCTTCACCTATCTGGCTATGATGTAACGATAGATGATCTAAAAAGCTTCCGTCAATGGGGAAGCAAAACACCAGGACACCCAGAATACGATCATACTCCTGGCGTAGATTGTACAACAGGACCACTTGGACAAGGGATTGCTACAGCTGTAGGTATGGCTATGGCGGAGCGCCACTTAGCTGCAAAATATAATCGAGAAGCATACAACGTAGTAGATCATTATACATACGTAATTTGCGGAGACGGCGACTTAATGGAAGGTGTTTCTGCTGAAGCATCCTCTTTGGCGGCGCATTTAGGTTTAGGCCGTTTGGTTGTATTGTATGATTCCAATGATATTTCCTTGGATGGCGATTTAGATCGTTCCTTCTCTGAAAGTGTAAAAGGCCGTTACGAAGCATACGGCTGGCAATATATTCGTGTAGAAGACGGAATGGATGTTGCTGCG
>NZ_JASATP010000071.1:0-22744 GCF_038440375.1 Bacillus sp. OTU530 | reverse complement strand
TGGCAGGATAGTTGAAGAGGAACCAATAAAAGATAAAAAAGAACGATCTTTTGACCGCTCTTTTTCATATTCCTATTGTACAACATTGAAAACAAGTCTTAATTCGGTATCATCGTGTCCATTGAAATGGTTCGTGATATAGTTAAGAGCTACCTCTAATTTCAAGCCTGTTTCCTTCTCCAAGGCGTTTTGAATTTGCTTCAATTGTTGTTCGTTTACACCTGTTCCATTCTCTGTTGCCCAACAATCGGGATCGTCATTAAATCCAGGATATAATTTTTCTCCGATTTCACCTGTCCAATTCCAACCCATTACAACGACCGTTCTTGGTACGCGATTACCGTCCACAGTATTATAATAAATTACTGTTCTAACATCGTTTGATTCTTGTTTTAAATAAGGGTTGATAGCCTTGTTCATCATGTAAACTTGATTTTTGCTTCCCTCGCCAAATATTTCGTTATGACCGTATGCGTTCCCATTGTTATCCTCTTGAGCATAAGCACTATTTGCACCTGTAAATAAAGTTGTTGCTACCAATCCAACCAATGAAGTTTTTATAATAAATGATTTGATTTTCATTATTTTCCTTTTCACTAACAAAACCCCCTAAACATATCTGTTATAAAAGACTTTTAGCTCTTTAACAAGAGCATTATACCAGTTCTACATAGTGTTTTGTTTTCTTTTTATTTGTCAAAAATGGAAAATTACTGAAAACCTAACCATAATACCAATTAAACAATTTGTTAAGCTGGACAAATTTGTTTAATCAAATACGAATCTTTACTTAAATCCTTGTTGAACTAAAGGGTTCAAGAGTTTAACAATCGGTTGCTGTGGCAGCTCTTTTTCTTTATTGTACTAACGTAAGCAGGTTAGTTACATAACCGGTGAGTAGAATATTTTATTTTCGGGAGATGACTTTTGATGTTAAAAGATGTTTGTAATTGCGAATTTACCAATTCATTTAAACTAGAAGCAGACTTTGCGGCTGACCCAATTTGGTGCAATGTATGTGGCTGGAATCTCGATATTGATGAATTTCCATTGACAGATAATCTTAAAGATGACTTATATCAATGGACTAAACAATATAAGAAAATCCCCATTAATGAACATAATGCAATCGGACAAAATCTTACTGGAAAAGTGAAAGAAGAATTAGGCTCGGATTATAGAATCGTATTTATACCCGACAAATAAAACAGCCATGCTCCAAGATGGATTTACTAATGGGGCAAGTTAGTGTAATTAGCCTTATTCAACTAACGGGTAGCTATAGTTCAATAAGCACAAGCATGCTCTCCAGGATTTTAATAGTTGATCTTCCACAATTGGGTACTATTGTTTAAGATCAAAGGTAGAAAGCGATCAAACTTTATTTCAAAGCAACAATAAAAGCTTTCTTAAGCCTCCGACAGAAATGTCCATCGGTATAATTCGGGTTCCAGAAAGAAACAAAAGATAGATTGTGTTTCTTTACAAATAGTTTTATCTGAACGGAGTGGGATATAAAGCTTCGCTTTTTTCGCACAACTTTTCTCCCTTCTGTCGTTTTATCTTTGCACTAGAGCCTTTTAGAGTTCTACATTGTACATAGAGACACTCCTATGCAGCTAATTGAAAATATTCTTTGTCTTTTTTAACTTGAGACAAAAGAGAGAAGGATAAGAAAGGGAAGTCATGCTATGATTTAATCTTTCTTAATTTCGCATTAAATTTATTTTTAACGCCTAATTGGATTCGAAATTAATGCTTAGTATCTTCTCAAACACCTATCTACTCCATATAAGCTCCCTAGGTACCTGGGCCTGTTTTAGGCCACCATTACTGAAGCTCGGTGAAAGCCAAGCCGCTTGTCCTATTTTTCCTGTATATCCGTCTGATTTGCTGCAAATACTATTCAGATGGGCTGTATTGCACACACGTTATTACAACAATGAAAAGCCCTGCTCTCACTCAATATGCAACAAACTGACACCTACTTTTACGTTTGACGAACTATAAGGGGATCCCTAATAGTTAGTCAAAAAATAGAGAGGGAGTCCCTAGCCATTCCCTGCGATACCTATTTACCCAAAAAGCGATGCCACCATGACCTTTTTTCCCAGGCTGCTGCTACTTGCATCCGCGCTTCCTTTTCCTCTTGTATCATTCTATTTCGTTCTTGTTCACGTTGATCCATGCGATCCAAGTGAAGCAAAATTTGATTCAGCTTTTCATCTTGTTTCGTTGTCATTTCTTTTTGCTGCTGGATAAGTTGTTGGATTTGAGAGGTGAACCGCTGCTCTTGCTCCCGAAGAAGGGAGTCTACAAGAGTCATAACGTCATGACTTTGTGAGTCTTGGGGATTTAGGGTGGCTTGCTCCTGTATTTCTGTTCCTGTCATGCCGTCATGACCTTTATTCTTTCTCCATTCTGCAACCTTTTTTGCTACGGACTCCAGGGTTACACCGTCATAACGACTTAACTTTATGAATGTAGTGTAGTGCTTTAATAAGTTTTTAAGTTATATTGAAGATATTCTCATATAGTAAGATCAGGCAATTTGTCACTTTACTTGGAGCCTCTACGGGCATGATTATGAGCCATGAAGCCAGGAGTATCAAAGATCCTGGCTCAGCCAAAATAGGCTATCATACCCGCCTCTCCAAATAAAGTGCACGTCTCTTGTATTTGTCTGTAAGTCATATTCCAATTTGTTGCGGTAATATAAAATCTTATACATATAAAGCTTTATTTTAGGCATTTTTTGTTGAAAAGCACTATAGAAATGTTTCAAGTGTTTGAACGTCCAGTTCACTAAACATTCGATGGCCTTGCGAGTTTTTTTGAAACAAAGGACCTTCCTTCTCAATGAGTGAAACATATTTCTTAAAAACTGATTCCTTTACATCTAAGAGCTTCATAACTTCGCTACTTTTATACACGACCGTCATACCGTCATATCCCCCTTTCTCCTACGGCTTCCTTCTATATGTAAATAGGGAATCCCTGCATGTCATTTATGCCATGTTAGCAGTCCGCGAACACTTACTTTTAGGAAACAGGGCATCCCCTGTTTGTTAGTGTTTGCTTATAGGGAATCCCTTTGTAATGGATAAAGATCATATAACCAAGGACAAAGTAGGAGTTATAATACACAAGTGTCATACCGTCATGCCTTCTTTCCTCATAAGATAAAGAAGCCTTCGAGATAAAAGTAAGACTAGCCATCCCCGACACATGCAGAGAACATAAAAAAACAGGCCCTATATAAAGAGCCTGTTTGTATAAACGATTTAAGATTAAGCAGCTTTTTGAACGTTAGCAGCTTGAGCTCCACGAGCACCTTGCTCAACGTCAAACGTTACTTTTTGACCTTCGTCTAAAGATTTGAAGCCGTCACTTTGGATTGCAGAGAAGTGTACGAATACATCGTCTCCATTTTCACGTTCGATAAAGCCAAAACCTTTTTCTGCATTAAACCATTTAACTGTACCTTGTTCCATTTTTGTTGCCTCCTAGTGCGTTACCACACATTGTATTACTATCCTTGCCCAAAGTATCATCAAGACGAAAAGTCGATATTCATACTATCCTTTACACCGAACAAAAATAATTCTTCTTTATCCTATCAGGAAACGGAAAAAATTGCAAATTATTGGAATTTAACTAAAATAGTAAAAATCCGCAAAGAAAAAGAAGAGCAATCATGCAATACAAACAAAGAATTCATAATGACCATTCTAATTAAGTTATCTTTGTTGAACTACCATGTAAGAACGTAAACTTCTTACATATTCTGTGGTGAAGCTCAGCTTCATGGAAGGCTAATGGGGGAAATAGTGAAAGAGGCGGACATAAAAACCGCCTTAATTTTGTACTTCGGTGTATAATGCTTTCATTCTTACAAATATTAAAGAGGTTCTAATCCAATACGTACTATTCGATATTCGAGACACAGAAGATGTCTGACGGGAAAGGGCGGCTTTTTGTGGTGGTTCATTTTTTTAAAACCTCAATTTGATAAAAAAACAGTCAATTATTTCAGCTGTTTGCTTTTTTATAAAAACCTTTTAATGATTTAAACATATCACGCCCCGATGTCTTTGCCGTTTGATGGTTACATTCTTCATTATGCATACTCAAATACCAATTGCCATCACGGTCTTCATTTAATCTATACACTTTATTGGTCATAACATTTGTATAAAAGTCTCCATCCTTCAGTCTCAAATTATCCCTCCTCTAACACGTATGTCCCCTGTATTATGCCCAAAATATTGGCCTGGAGTCATTAGACATAAGATATGGTTAGTCGTGTGAGGTTGGGTATCTTTTGGGTGTCCTTTAGATACCCAACCTGTTACTTACAGCCGATAGATGCCCTTTACTTATAGTAACATTGATACTATTCAGTGTCATAACTCTAGAAATTTTGGAATGGTTTCTTATTCAACAAACGGTTGCAGTTTAGGAGAAGAAGGAGTAGAAAAAGCAGGGATTAAGATTAGTTAAATATAGACAAAACCTCTATTCAATATAAGGTATTTTTTCTAAGTGAAATAATACAAGAACTCCTTACTATTCAGGAGAACTTGTATTATTTCAGTAATCATCTTAATTATTTAGTCAAATCGTTTCTATCTTGCATTTGAGGTGGTTCTTCAAGCCAACCATTTTTCGCCATGATTTTTCCACCATCATGCCCATAAGTTAATATGTCTTTTGCTGTACTAACTAATATTACTGGGAGGTCAGTTCGTAAACTAAAGGCTGTTCCTAAAGCATTGCTTCCTAAACCAAAGCTACATAACAGACTGGTACAGTACATCATTAGTTTATCTGAAAAAGGAGCTACCTTTGAGTCAGTTGCATTTGCCCCCCATGTTGAAGGAGGTTGAATATCGCTCTGAAGAAATAATTGTGTATAGTCCGTTACAATTTTTTTCGCTAATTCTTTTCCTTTTATGAAATATTTTTTTATTTCAGGTTCATTTGCTACTTGTGCGAACCCCGTTATCAATTGCATTCCAAGAATATTTGTTTCAATTGCATGGTATAAATGTGCTACTTCAACTGTATTCAATGCCCGCTTTTCAGAAAATAAGTTAAAACCACTCATATAATTGGTTCCAGTTGCAAATTCCACTGACTTTGGCATTGATACAGCAGGGGGATATGGTAAAACATCGTTCGCTTGCAAATAGTCAACACATTCATCGTAAACACTTTGGGTAAATGTAGTTAATTCCTTATAAAGAAGAACAATATCTTTGCGATATGCCATACTTAGATGGAGTGAATGTAATCCCATGCTAATTTCTTGTAAAAGACGAAGAAACATAATATCAAACATGTTGTCATATAGCTTAGGCACACCAGTATGAACATCTTTCTCTGTGTATCCTACAGGAATGATAGCACCTTCATTTTTGAGAATGTTTTTTATATCTTCAAGATAGTTAATAATTTTCATATAAGCATTTTGCATAATCTCTTTAGCTCGATTGTCATCTGCTTGTTCTATAAAATATTCAAGCATTCGCTGTTTCATTGTTTTTTCCTGATAGGTCATCCACAATGTTCCTAATTCACTTGAACTTAAAGCATGTTTTTGAGCCATAATATAAGCCTCCATTTATTGTATTTAATACAAACAATAACCACCTTCATTGAACCTTAATTCTCATTAACAAACACTTTATAAAGTTCCCAACCAATAAACCTGGGATTAAAGACAATATTGGAAGCCACACAGGGCCAAGTAATATTTGTCCTAATTTTAGTGAAGGAGAGTACATAAGCCCAATTGTTACAAAATAAGCCCCAAATACAAAAGGAAGATAGGAATAAGGAGGAGTTTCTCCTTCGGCATCTTTGTATGCATCCCACATGGAAAACATATATAGGCAGGGATAGAACATTAGCCATTGGTAGTTTGTTGCTTCGATTGCTTCTCTATTGTTTCCTTGGAAGCTATGCAAAATCACAATGTTAAAATGACTATTAACATTAACGAGGAACTCCAAAAAAATAAAAACTATACCTTTAACAAATTTTCTGTTTAATAACTGAGCAAAGCCCGGGAGAGCTATACTCCACAGAATAGCTTCTAACTTATCAGTCATAATCATATTGTCCTTATAATTAGTTATAAATTTAATATTTACTACAAGAGAAATAATATGTAAAAAATGGATTTATTCTTCTGTCCTTCTTCATCTAAAGGGTTCGATTAACAAAGCAGAATGTGAAGAATTGTACTTAAAGTAAACGGGTGCAAGAGTTTAATAAGATCAGGTTGCTGCGGCAGCCTTTTTTCGACTAACGAAGCAGGTTAATTTAAGAAAATAGATGCCCCAGGAATTTATTGGCTCTGTGGGTTATGAAGGTTCACAATTTCTAAATCTCATAAAAATTCTATGCCCATCTTGGCTTACTGTATAACTTGAAGAACCCTATGGTGATTCACCCCAATAAAAAAAGCATCCGATTATTCGGATGCATACTTAATTATTCCATGTAAATAAACTGAGTATTCTCTCTGTACATATTCTCTTAATTTAATTCTTTTTTCTGTTTCTAATACTCTAACCAATTCTTGAATTTTTTTTTCATTTTCTTTTGTAGTAGGAATCTCTAATGAAAACAAATTACCTTGACTACTATTTAGTAATTTTTTTAATAACTCAACTTTATTCATTGGATAATCCCCTTTATTTACTATATTCGACATAAAGGCGACTTTTTCCTTGGAACATCTTATATTGTTTCAAGTTTTTACCTACTTTCCACTAAAAAATCTGATTACAGGTACTATGACAGGAATGGGGGAGCTTTTTTTATTAGCTTTTTTTATAACTACCTTCTACCAATCTAATCATATCACGCCCTGATATCTTTTCTGTTTCATGATAACCTTCTTCCTTCTTCATCACGCAAACTCAAGTACCAGCTGCTATCGTTATCTTCATTTAACCTATATAACTTATTGGTAAAAACATTTGTATAAAAATCTCCATTTCTTAGCCTCATACTATCTCCTCTCTAATGTATATAAACTGTATTATGCCTAAGATACTGACCTGGAGTCATTAGACATATTCAGTCCAAAAATCCTGGATATACAGGGGAAAGAAGTGAAAATCAGGCGGTAGGGACAGAGCATGGATAGTTGTGTAAAGTAAGAAGTGCAGGCAACGGAATTTTTCCTTATTCAGCTAACGGGGTGCGTTAGTTCAACAAGCTATGAGCGATTTTAGGACTAAGCCTATATTTTAGTTATTCAATTAAAGGGCGCGATTGTAGAGCAAACACAGGTAGAAAATGATCAAACTTTATTTTAAAGCAACATCAAGACGGAAAATAATATGCAGGGTTTTATGCAAAAAGTAGGGAGACGTGTCAAAGGATCGGGAGGCCAAAAGCCGCGCCGATTGGGCATTGCATAAAATCCTGCATATTTGATCATGTCCAAGAATGAGAGAAACCCAGGATTGGCGCGGAATCTTGAGGGATCCACTTCCGATAATGAGCGATTATGGTGCGACAAGAAGTCGCATTCCAGCAGTGTAGCTTCGTAACAGGATTTCAATCGGTTGAGGAAAGTGTCGAACAGAGCATTAAGGTGGTCAAAAACCATCCGATGTTCCCAAAGAATGTTAGTGTTCATGGACTTGTCATCTGCCCAGAAACAGGAAAATTGGATGTAGTAGTAAACGGATATGAGAATTAATTGGTTGAAAGAAAAATTAACTTCCTCTTTCGAATGTTATGTTAACCTGGTATCTCGAATCTTGTTCCTAGAGAATGGTAGCTACGTGTTTAGCAGAAAACCATACATAAAATCCTAGGAACAAGAAATAGTAAACACGTGGGAAACCTCCTATTAAGTATTTCTGATGAACCCACTAGTTATCTCAAGGACAGCCTAGCCCAAGGCTGTTTTCTTTTTTATGGATATGCTAGGTTCAATGGTTCATATTTCCTGTTTAGTCTGGGCACATTATTCCTTGATGAATGAAATAGGAGGTTGTTTACATATTGGAAAAGAGCTACGGTCATATGCAGCTAACAGCTACTGAAATGGGGAAACTTTGGACAACGTATATGGGCAATACGATGTCTCAGTGTGTACTAAACCATTATTTTCAACATGTTGAAGATCCAGATATAAAAAAAGTGTTAGATCATGCTTTATATTTAAACCAATCAATTCTAAAAAATATTAAAGAAATTTTTATTGCGGAACACTTTCCTGTACCGATTGGATTTACAAAGGAAGACGTAAATGTAGATGCTCCTAGGTTATTTTCCGATCAATTTTATCTTCACTATCTGAGATATTTAAGCAAAGCAGGAATGAGTATTTATTCGATTGCAGTACCTTTAATGACAAGAGAAGATATAAAGGGTTTCTTTACTCATACTCTTGAAGCGACAGTACAGCTTATTAACGAGGTTGATCAAGTACTAATGGCAAAAGGGTTTTTAACAAAACCACCAATCATTCCTATACCTAGCCAAGTCGATTTTGTAAAAAAACAAAGTTATTTAAAGGGTTTTTTCGGAAATACTAGACCCTTGCATGCTTTAGAGATTACACATCTTTATGAGAATATGGAGAATAACGTAACAAGCAAAGCACTGTTACTTGCTTTTAGTCAAGTAGCCCAAGACGACCAAGTTCGGCAGTTTTTTGTCCGAGGGAAGGAGCTTACCGACAAGCAATTAGAAACCTGTTCTGAGAAATTGTACAACGAGAATTTACCGTCCCCTTCATCATTGGAACACTTAGTAAGTGCGTCTACAATTTCACCTTTTTCAGACAAATTGATGCTAGCTCACAAAATTGATATGTTTTCCATGAAAATTAGAACATATGGGAATGGTGCATCCCTGAATGGAAGACGCGATATAGGTGCAATGTACACAAAATTCTTGGCAGATATCGGGTTTTATGTTGAAGATGCAGCTAATATAATGATTGACTATGGCTGGATGGAACAACCACCACAAGCTGTGAATCGAGATGAGCTTACTTCAAGCTAGTTATTTCCAGAATGAAGGGTTGCCTTAATAGAAGTCCTCGCGTGTCTATTGAATAAAAATGACCGTGAGGATTTTTGGATGAAGTTGTCCTCTGCATTAGCCATGTGAAGTGCTTAGAATAGAAGATTGACTACCCATAATGAGATGTTATGTAAACCTGACGTGTATACGGTATACACAGTTTTTTGTTCAACTAGCGAGCAGTTGAACTTGGGAAGAAGTAGGCAGATAAGAAAAGAGGTTTTTTGTGGCGGTGGGAGATTAGTGAAGAACAAACAACTTACATGATTTAAAATGAATACTTAAAAATGAAAAGAGAACATTAAGAAAAAAGGAGGGATAAATATGTCAAATAAAAATCAGTGGTTATTTAATGTTTCTATGGTCTTATTAGTATGGTTAACACTCCCTTTTTTAGGGTTACGTAATATTAAGAAATTCCTTCCTGCATCAATTTTTATTGTAATTATAGAAAATCTTTCTGCTCAAATCGGGAAGAAACGAAAATGGTGGGTTTTTTATAAAAAAAATCCATATATTTCAGTGGCATTACCTTTTTATATAGGACCTTTTTTGGTAGGTTCAATGTGGATATTAAAATGGACATATGGAAATTTTAAACGTTTTGTTTCACTCAATGCAATAGTAGATGGTATGTTTGCCTTTCTAATGATGAGTTTATTAAAAAAATTAAAAGTAGTTACACTCGTTCGCTTTAATAAAATTCAATTTTTCCTTTATATGTTTCTTAAGTCGTTTTTGTTATATGGATTTCAGTACCTCATTGAAAAGAGAAAATTATTGTTTAACATAGCAAAAAATAAAAACTTTTGACTTCCGCTAACGTGCGTTATGTTAAGTAAAATCAGTTGAAATAACCGACTTTTTGATATTTAATAATTTGCACGAGTGATTTTTGCTTTCCGACTGGTAAAGTGCTATAGTGGCTTTAAACCATTTTGCTTTTAATATCATAGAGATTTAAAAATAAACTGTAACTTCAGGGGGGATGGCAAGGTTAAAACTCTCAGAAGTTGCAGTTTTTTTATATCTTTTTATTACTTGTAAAATGGCCGAAAATAGGTATGTACATAAAGGTGCATTGTAGGAGGATTTTTTTCATGGAAAACGGTAAAGTAAAATGGTTTAACAGCGAAAAAGGTTTTGGATTTATCGAACGCGAAGGTGGAGAAGATGTATTCGTTCACTTCTCAGCTATTCAAGGTGAAGGGTACAAGTCATTAGACGAAGGTCAAGAAGTTACATTTGACATTGAGCAAGGTAATCGTGGACCTCAAGCTACTAATGTAAGAAAAAAATAATTGAAATGGAAGAGAAGGGAATGCCCTTCTCTTTTTATTTTCGAACACTAATTATGTAAAGGAGGTGATGGGATCCGAACCAGGTCTCGTTTTTTGTTTAAAGATTTAAATACAGTCAGAAGAGCATAAGGAGTTTCTGCTATCACATAGGGTGATAGAACTAGGCAAAGCCTAGCGAAAACGTGATATCAATAAAAGTGCTCGAATGTCTCCATTGCGTCCCCCTATTTTTAAGTGATGTCCCTATCATGTCCCCATAGAAAGTAACTCATGTTCCCCATCACCTTTTTCTAAAGCCACATATTTTTAATCAACATCAGCTCTCTCAATCGATTATTTTTGTGTTCCTAAAACTCAGTCAGTTTCCTTATAGAAAAAAATCATATAGAAATAAAGGGTTCTTATAGAGTTCTGTTAAAAATTTGTTTTGATTTGAAAAAAGGAAAGTAATATTTATTTATAGAAAATTTTAAAAAATAAAAAATGAATGTAGAAATAGAATGACTATCTATGATAAGAAAGGGGAGAACTTATATATGCTAACAAATGATTTAGATTTCCGATTAGAACCACGTTTAAAAGAACTGTATGAACAACATAAAATAAGAGCGCAGAAGATAGACTGGGGTTATCATGAGTTTTTACCATGGGATAAGGGAATGGACTTTAAAAGAGTTCCTTGGGATGAAAGTCAAGTTACTCTTCCTTCTGGTGTAATTACAGCCATTGAAACAGCTTTATTAACAGAAGTGAATTTACCATGGTTTACAACTTATTTATCTGCGACTTTTAAAGGGTCCCTTTCTGTTATTACAGACTTTATTCATACTTGGACTTCAGAAGAGGATCAACATTCGAATTTATTGGAGACATATTTACTACTCACTCGAAGTGTGAATCCTAAACGATTACATGAATTAAGAAAGTCAGTCGTTGAGGGTGGATTTGAGCCTGATTTTCATACACCAATCGAAGCGATGACGTATACGACGCTACAAGAACTTGCAACGATGGTGTTTTACAATAATGTAGCCAAGGTTTCAAGTAAGCATGATCCAGATCTTGCTACATTATTACGCCGTCTTGCCAAAGATGAGACCCTTCATTATGCGTTTTATCGGGACGTCATTCGAACACATTTGGAATTGGAACCTAATTATTGCTACCATATTGCCAATGTGATTATGAATTTTAAAATGCCAGGTGCTGTCATGCTTGATTTTGAAAATCGAATGGCTGTGATTGCAAAAGAAGCTAACTATGGGCCACTGCAATATTTTGATCAAGTACTTGATGTAGTGGTTGATTATTGGGGGTTAAAAGACTTAAGACCAATTGCACCTCTAGCTGAAAAAGCAAGAATTAAGATTTTGGAGTACCACGCAAGGTTGAAAAAAATACGGGATCGATTTGGTCGTTTTCAAGGAAAAACTGATCTATGTTAATTAGTCGAGGATTCAGGATATACACGGACAAATTGACTTTCCCTTTATTGGGAATCCGACACGCTCCTATTGTTTTGTTGTTGTTTTTGTTTAATCTGATTTTCAAATAAAAAGTTATTGACACTAAAAATAAACTCGTGATATTATTAAATATTTGATAAAAAAACACATATATGGTAAACTTAAGAAGGTTACCATATATGGAGGTGGATTATATGTTTCAAATTGGCGATAACATTGTTTATCCAATGCACGGAGCAGGTATAATTGAAGCCATAGAAGAAAAAGAATTCTCAGGGAAAAAACAAAAGTATTATGTCATAAAAATGTCAATCAGTAATATGCAAGTTATGATTCCAACGAGTAAAATATTGAGTTCAGGTATACGACCGGTTACTGATATACTTGCATTAAAACACATCATACACATTTTTCAGCAGGGAGAATCAGATAGATTACTGCCGTGGAAACAAAGGTATAAAGTGAACACGGACAAAATAAAAACGGGTGAAATACAAGAAGGTGCTGAAGTTGTACGTGATTTAATGCGTATGAAGAAAGAAAAAGCACTTAATGCAAGCGAAAAAAAAATGTTGGATAATGCATATGAATTTTTGATTAGTGAACTGGGATTAATTAAAGGAATCACTGAAAATCAAAGAAAAAGTTTCTGTTAAGGTTAATTATAGATAATGTATTGCATTCCGAAAAATATCCTGAAATTTTCGGGAATATTATTATTAAAAGTAAATTATTTCAAAGACATTCAACTTCTTCAACTCACTTTTAGAGTATTAGCCTCTTTTGTTATTTCTACAATCTAATCCATTTTTATTTTTTAATTTCTTTTACGAACGTTCGAGGTTTCATTAAATAACTCGATAAAATAGTCACTTGATTTTTGCAATCCTGATTCACACTGGCACGGACAAGGAGCCGTAAGGATGAAAGAGAGGTAGGGCTTTCATTGTTTTAGGGATATATTATCTAAGTCATTATTTCTAGAAGAAAAAACAATCAATCTCAACTCTATCTTTAAGAATTTTTCATATCTACTGAGACAGTGAATAGTAATTGTTTATCTTTTTTACGTAAAAGAGATAAACAAATTGGTAACACCATATGGTCAACTACAAAAATGGTTTCCGGACCAGGAAACCATTTTTAATTTCATTTACATAACAATAGGAAATTAAGCAGTGAGAAGGAGTGCAGACATGGAAAAAATGTTAACAAAAGAATTAAGTAATGAATTTAAAGAAGCGGAAAGGAGTCATTTCTATTACAGTTGAGTCTTATGAAAAAATCGAAGTTGGTGGAATTCGTGTAGATGGACCAGCTGTTATTCTAATTAATCAAGAATAGCTAGAAATAGCTGAATGACCGAAGAAAAGGATCAGCCTTTAAGAGAAGGGAGGATCCTTTTTGTTTGCTGCTGATAATAATAGGATATACATAAATTTCATCTGATGTGATGGGATTAAAAGGAAGGAGAGGGTCGGGATTATCATGGTGGAAAGTTTAATATTGGTAGTATTTCTTTTTATATTATATAAATTAGTTGATAAAAAAACTAATTATTTGAAACGGTATATTGTTTACTTTTTAAAGGCGAGATTTATTTTATAGTGAAATGGATAATTTAAAGGAGGAATTTAGATGGATGCAAGGAAAGAACGCATAAAATACGAGAAAATGTCAAAGAAATTTGACCGTATTTATTTAGTTTCGTTTCTCCTATTGATTGTACTTGTTTTTAGTAGCGTGATTATCATAGGAGCTACAGGGGGAAATTATGGAGTGTTTTTGTTATTAGCAATTTTACTTAACACACGTATTACTAAAGAAGCTAAAAAAAAGTATAAGCAGTATTCTAATAAAGGGCGTATATAAAATGATAACTATGTCGAAAGGCACAACCTGGATGTACATTCAAAATATCCCTATATCATTACCTATTAACTAGTAAAAAATAATCTTATATAAATAATTTTTTAGTAATTGAATCAATTTCATAATTGCTTCTTTTCGAGAGTGAGACTGGCAGAATTTCAATCATTCACTTTTTCAAAAAGTTAAGCTGCCTGACTGCTTTCAAGTAGTTGTTGTCTGATGCGATCGACTGCTAGTTTTGAAACATTATAAACAAGCGTCACAAGGTCAAAATGAACCTTTGCACGCGTTCCTGTTCGATATCGAACGTTTTTTAGCTGAAAAAACTCTTTTAAATAGGCATGTACTCGTTCAACTGCGGTTCTTTGGTTGTAAATCTTTTTCCATGCTTCTGTGCCACGACCTGGGGCACTGTATTTTCGAATATCTGTTTCCATTTTCATTTTATAGACCTTTTGACAAAGAGGATCATGGGCCAACAGACAAGTCTCGCACTCCTTGGGCCTTGTGTATTTCAACGTTTCGTACTTCTCATCGAAGCTGTCATATCGATAGGAATACTCACGTACGCAAGTTGGGACGAAGTACTCATCAAATCCAAGGAGCTCACCTTCGTTTCGCTTATTGTAAGCAATCACAGCTTTGGCTTTCATCCGATGAAGCTGCTTGTAAATGGCTTCATAATCATAGCCGGCATCTAATGTACCATACCGAACGCAGGACAAAGAAAGCCGCTCCTGTATGCCTTTTAATAAGGGAATGGCCGCTTTTCCATCGTTTAAACTAGCGGAAGACATCAAAGATTGAAGGATATATTGGCTCTTCGAACCAACTGCCAAATGGGCTTTGAATCCAAACCAAAATGTGTTTTTGCCTTCACTATTTTTCTTGATGCCCCAGTTCGGCTCTATGGGTACGGTTGTACGCAATGTTTCCAGATCAACATCTAGCTGGTCTTCTATCGTTTTTTCATACACAGTTTTCTGTTCATCTTGTTTCTATTTTTCTTTCTGAAACGCTTCCTGTTGTGCCTTTGGTTTCCGGCCTCGTTTCTTCGGCTCGACTTTTGGCTTTTTCTCTTTTGGAGTCGACTGGTCACGAGATTCAAAATGGGTCGCGTCAATGGCAACTACCTCATCTGTAATAAACCCTTCGTGAATTGCTTGAAGGAGCAACGTTTCTTGTACATGTTCTAACGCCTTTGATTCACTGAGCTTCTTTGCGGAGCGGGAGAAAGAGGCTTCAGAAGGGATACGGTCAGAAAACAAAAAACCACACTCGAGATGAAACATAAAATCACGACGTAATCGTTTGACCAAATCTTTAATGGTCGGGATTCGTTCCACAATACGAACTACGAGAGCGTAAATCATTGCTGGGTAATTCAACTCAGTTGGAGCACCATACACAGTTTTCTTGGATACGGCAAACAATAATGGCTCGATATGAAGTGTTGAAAAAATTGCTTCATATCGCTTTGTTGGTTCTAATTCATATAAATCTTGCATGCCAAACAGGCTTTCTTGTCGTATAATAGACATAGGGAGTCAACCTCGTTTCTTGATCATGGTGTGTGTGGTAACCACTATTATACAAGAATTTGGGGAGGTACTCCTTTTTTGTGTTCTAAAAATCCCTTGGTACGCAAGGGCTGAGGGTTATGAAATTGATTCAATTTAGATATAGAAAACGTACCTTATTAAAATGTTATTTTCGATCATATAATGAATTATCCTTCTAGCATATTTATAAGATTTATATCATATATTAAGTGGAAAGAATGTAAGTTAGAAAGGAGTCTTATAGAATGAGTTATTTGGAGGAAAATGACTTTAGTGAACAAAATACGGTAAGTGTACCTAATCCCTACGTATATCAAACATTACAATCAGCAATTGGTAAACATGTGGTTATTGAAACTGTAAGAGGTAATGTAAGAGGAGAGTTAAAGGATGTGAAACCAGATCATTTGCTAATTGAAGATACGGTACCGTATCTTGTACGCATTCAACAAATTGTATGGATTATGCCAAAACAATGATGAAATTTCATCTAATTTGATTCATAACAGATTGGCGTCATAGACTACCAAATGAAAACACAGGGTTTTATCTCTGTGTTTCTTCAAATTTTCGTTTTTGAATATATGCTTGAGCATGAATAATTTCGGTTCTGGTGCAAAAACTTCAAGATAATGCAATTAATCTCTAAATCTTAGACATACTGATACTACTACTTTAAAAAAGGAGCATGATCAGTATGGAAAACCAAAATTTATTCAAATGGAAACATTATCAGCCTGACATTATTTTGCTAACTGTAAGATGGTACCTACGGTACAATCTCAGTTTTCGTGATTTGGTAGAAATGATGGAGGAACGGGGTTTATCCATCTCTCACACAACCATCATGCGTTGGGTACATCAATATGGTCCTGAACTAGACAAGAGAGTTCGCTGTCACCTTAAGAAAACAAACGATTCTTGGCGAGTAGATGAGACGTATATCAAGGTAAAAGGTCAATGGATGTATTTATATCGCGCAGTTGATTCCGAAGGAAGTACGATTGATTTTTATCTAAGCAAAACAAGAAATCATAAGGCTGCAAAACGTTTCTTCAAGAAAGCTTTGCGGTCTTTTCATGTTTCTAAGCCTTGTGTTATAACCGTCGATAAAAATCCAGCGTATCCTGTAGCCATTCAACAGCTAAAAGACGAGCAAAAGATGCCTGAAGGCATCCAAATGAGACAAGTGAAATATCTCAATAATATCGTAGAACAAGATCATCGTTTCATTAAGAAAAGAGTACGCTCCATGCTGGGATTCAAAACGTATGAAACTGCTACTTCAATAGTACGTGGCATTGAAGCCATGCATATGATGAAAAAAGGGCAAGTTTACCAAGGGGTGAAGTCTGCCCAAAATCGAAAAGAATTCATTGATAAACTGTTTGGCATTGCATCATAATCCGTAAGTTAGCAGGAAATTCATGTCCTATGTTTTTTTGAAATCATCTTTGCACCAGAACCCAAAATCCAGTCTATGATCCATTTTTACACGTATCTCGGCTGAACCCCATATTGTTAAAGTGCTAAACCAACTACTCTTCAATCAAGATTCTTATTCTGTTGTGTTGACTTTTTATAGTTAGATGCAGGTTCTTTACCCAGTTTAGGTTTCCAATTTTTTAACTTGTTTTTTAAGTAATTCTTTAAAAAGTCACGTTTCTTTTTTTGCCTTTTATCACGATTTTTCATGAAAAGCCACCACCCTTATGTTACTTAACAGAGTCAGTTTATCTTTATTATAATTCTGTTAGCAGTTTCAATCCACTTCTTCAGAACGCAGAAACATTCGTTAATAGGGGATTTTGGTACAAAAAGGAGGGCTAGTACAAAATATCATTTAAAAAGAACTTGAAGATTTTTTATAAGTTCTTTTTTTATTAGGAAATTTATCTTCTACTAAATGTGGAGCAAGAAATTCATCCCAAGATAAATTATTGTTATTATCTGTTTTTACTGTTCTGTTAATTTCTTCCATTAATTTAGTTTTATCCCATAATTCCACTCCTAAATCATCTGCTTTTTTAATAGCTGAAGTTGTAAATTCTGAAGTGGTTATGATCATTGATTTACTGTATTTACAAATATGTTGGTCATTAAAAATTTCTTGTATAGCCGAAACACCCACTGATTTTTTATGTTGTTTACATTGGACTGCGGTTCCTGTTATTTGGCTTTTTATCTTTTTTGCAATCACTAAATCTATTCCAACATTCTCATCTTCAGGAGATTTAGTTACATTAAATCCCTGTTTTTGAAAAAGAGCTTCTATATAATTCTCAAATTCTACCCTATTTAATTTAAGAATTTCATTTAAATCGGTAGGAGGATATTTTTTATAATATTTTTGGCGAAGTTCCGCTTTGTATTTCTTTGCATTTTTCTTTTCACTATTTGCGTGACCTCTATATAATTCTTCAAATTCATAAAAATTCGGTTTATCAAGTGAAAATAAATTTCTTATCCACAATAAATTGGATCCTTTTAGTCGTTTTTCAAATTTTTTCATTTCTTTTTTAAATTCTTGGTCTACCCAGCAAAAAAAACAATAGTTACTGATATAAGTTTTATTTTCAATTGTTAAAAGAGTCTCTATTTTGGTTTCTTTATGCCTGGAGCATTTCTTTTTTGAACCCATTGTAGCACCCTCTTTAATTTATACCATTTAATAACCTATCTATTCTGTATTACTCTCTAAATTCCTTCTGAATCCCTGTTAGCTCCATATGTGAACAAATAAAAAAATTGCTTAAAATAAAGGTTACTGCAAAAAGGCTAGAAATAAAGCTGATGTTAAATAGAACAGCCCCGAAATTATTTTTATAATAATTCGGGGCTGTTTTTTCGGTTGAATTTTAAAAATTGTTCCTTTCCCTACCGGGAAAGGGTGTCTTGTAACTCATTTTTGAGACAATTCTTATGAGACGCTCTTAACTATGATTTTATCAGTCTACTACCCTTGTATCAATAGAGTGTACCCTAAATAGGGTTCTGGTGCAAATATAATTTGCTAGAAACATAGGATCTCAATATCCTTTTCATCTGTGAATTATGATACTACTCCAAATAATTTATGTATGAATTCAATCTCGCTTTGGACAGACTTCACCCCTTGTTGAAGTTGTCCTTTTTTCATCATATGCATCACTTCCACTCCACAGATGATCTGGTTGGCTGTTCGAAACGTTTTTAACCCTAACATAGAACGGACTCGCTTCTTGATAAAGCGATGATCTTGCTCCACTATATTATTCAAGTACTTCTGTTGTCTAAGTTGCATACCGTCAGGTATGCTTTTCTCCCTTTTCAACTGTTCAATTGCTATAGGATAAGCCGGATTCTTATCCACCGTAATGACGCGAGGTTGAGACACATGGGGAGAAGCCAAGGCTTTCTTGAAAAAGCGCTTAAATGATTTCGCATCTCTAGTTTTGCTTAGGTAAAAATCAATCGTGTTCCCTTCAAAATCTACTGCACGATATAGATACATCCACTGTCCTTTTACTTTTATGTAAGTTTCGTTCACCCTCCAGGAGTCATTGGTTCTCCTTAAATATGGACGAATGCGTTTATCAAGTTCTGGTCCATATTGATGAACCCAGCGCATAATCGTAGTATGTGCTACGCATATTCCACGCTCTTCCATCATCTCTACGAGATCACGAAGACTCAGACTGTACCGGAGGTACCAGCGTACTACATGTAAGATAATTTCGGGTTCGTAATGTTTCCACTTAAATTCTGTTGGCTTTTTCATACGGATACACACCCTTTTTAGATTGATAACATCAGTATGTCCAAGATACCTAGATTTTTTGCACCAGAACCGGTAATATTGTTAGTTTTTAGATTAATAGTAAAACAATAAATACAGAAGGGAGAGTCTTGACACTAAACCAGAGCAAAAATTCTCATCCTCCCATCACGGTTATTTTCTGCTTATTCATGATTAAATTTTTTAGTGGCAATCCAATAATTCGTTACAAAGAGTGTCAACAGAATCCAAATAAGTGTTAGCAGTACATTGCCCATTGCGTTTGAATTTACTGATCCCGTGATTAGCGTTTCCATTGCATGTTTACTCATGCTGGCTGGATTTACCTGATCAATTATTGGACTCAAACCGACGATAATTCTACAACAGATAAGGAAAACAATTGAAATTAATGCGATAATACCCTGACTGTGAAAAATAGCACTAATCATCGTTGAAAAAGATATGATAAAAAGAACCCATAGAAGATAAAAGAATAGTCCGGTAATCGTATGTAAAAATGGAACATCTGTAAAAAGATAATTTACGTATAGATAAGAAGCCAAGTATCCAATCGCTACACTACAAGCTACTATTAAATAATTTGATATAATTTTTCCGCCTATGTATGAAATAACAGTAACGGGTCGTGTTAAAATAAAAGCCAGCATACCGTTTGCTTTATCTGTTTGGACGATACCCATTATCGAAATAGCAAGAATCATAAGCCCAAGCTGATCAAATTGAGACCCTAACGTGCTTGCTAGTACTTCGCCGCCTTTTTGTGCTGTCATGTTTGGATCAATTGTAATTCCCTGACCACCGCCTAATGCTTCTAAAATTGATGGCAAGTAATGAGTTACTACCGGCTGAGTTATCCCTAAAAAGATAAAAACGATCGGTAGCCAAATAACTTTAAAATCACGTACCATTTGAACAAATTCTTTTTTTATTAGTACTATTAAGTTATTCATTTCTGCACCACCAATTTTAAGAAGATTTCTTCTAAAGAATCTTTATTAATTTCAAATTTTACAATGTCCACTTCATGCTCGAGAGCATTTTTCAGTAATATATTTTTGTTTCTTTCGATGTTTTCAACTTTTATTTTGACTTTATTCCCAATGACCTCTACTTCCTTCACATAAGGTAATTTTTTTACAACGTCAATCCATTCTTGATTCTTCGCTGTGATTTCCACGATTAACTGATTTTCACTATTTCGGTTTAACAGTTCGGTGATCGTTGTATCTTCTATTTTTGTTCCATCTTTTATAATGACAAATCGTTCACATATTTCTTCCGCATCGCTCAATATATGGGTTGATAATAACATGGTTGTATCTTTTTTTATTTCTTCGATCAGGTTTAACACTTCTCTTCGGCCGATTGGATCTAATGCGGATACCGGTTCATCCATGACAATAAGCGAAGGCTTATGTAGTAGTGCTTGTGCAATACCGAGCCGTTGTTTCATTCCACCGGAAAATGTACTAACTTTTGAGTTTTCTTCGCCCCTTAGTCCAACTTTTGTCAAAATCTCCGGTATCGAGTTTGTTAATTCTTCTTTTTTCAATCCTGAAAGTTGTCCCATAAACGTAAGAGTTTCTTTCGCTGTCATCCAATGAAAAAAGTTAGGGTATTGTGGCAGGTAACCAATTTCCCTTTTTATTTTTGATATTTTTTTCCCATTCAGTAAAACTTCTCCTGCGGTTGGATCGATAATATCTGAAATCACCTTTATTAATGTGGATTTCCCTGCTCCATTCGGTCCGATTAAACCGACACATTCCCCCGATTGCAGTTCCATTGAGAAATTATTGACAGCAATTTTTCCTTTAAATATTTTGGTCACATTTCTGATCTCCAATTTCAAGATCTTTCACCATCCTTTCTTCCTAAAACAAAGTACAGAATAGGTCCAAGTGTATTGACAAAAAGAATAATTAGCGTCCATATGAGTGCATTTTTTCTCGTTTTTCTATGTCGGTATAAATCAATTAATGCAATTAAAACTAATAGCGTACCGATTACAATAACCGGCAATATAATGGGTAAAAAGGCCATAAAATCAATGTCTTTAAGGTCATTTAATCCATAGTGTAGTTGCATTTTCATCATTCCTCTCCACCTCATTCTCATTATTAATAATGATAACGTATGCAGAGGTATGTTGCAAACATTATTCTCATTATTTATAATGAGAATAATATTAAACAAATAACTAAGGTGATATAGTGAGTAATAAAGTTAAAGTTTTAATGCATCCGGTAAGAATGAAAATTTGCCAAGCATTAATGAGAAATAAAGAAAATGGGTTAACACCATTAGAAATGGTAAAAATCATTAAAGATGTACCTCAAGCCACTCTATATAGACATATACAAATTATGGTGGATTCTGGTATTATTCACGTTATTAAAGAAAAAAAGGTGAAATCTGTTTCCGAAAAATATTACGCTTTAAATGAAGAGGAAGCAAGACTTGATAGAAGTGAATGGAGAAAAGCCTCTAACGAGGAAAAGTTAGACTACATTTCCTATTATCAATTATCACTTATGACACAATACCAAAGTTATCTTAAGAAATTAGGAGAACAAAACTGCCAAGAGGACGGTGCTACTTTTTCTCTAGTTGAATTAAAGATAGATGAGGAGCACTTTATACAATTTCAAAATGAATTAAATGAATTAATGACTAAATACTACCATACTACGTACAAGAGTAACGAAATAGATGCCCCAGTTCGAACAATCGCTATTACAATTATTCCAGATACTTAAACAAATTAAATAATACTAACTTTTGTAGCGATCGCGTGGTTGGAATGTTCGACAAGTAGCTCATTATTTACTCGACAGTCAAATGAATGATTATAGTAGCTTTAAATCTTATAAAATATAGACCGATGCTCCCTTAACGCATGGAAATTCGGCCTATTTCATATCAAAATTTGCTTAACGTATGTTTTCCGCTTTTTGTTGGTAGGACCATGCCCATCAAGCTAGTGAAAACAAATACCTCCAAAACGAGAAGATTGAAAATGTATAAAACTCTTGTTTTGGAGATGCTTTTATTTTTAGCTTGATGAATGTGGGATTTTCGTCCATTTTTCTGTAGTGAGCAAAACAAGCGAACTTCATAATGGTTTGACTGTCTGGGTCTTTTGCACCAGAACCGTAAATGCTGCAAATTTCAAAGGGGATCACTTCTGTATTGCCGAATGTAAAGATGATACGGAAAAAAGGGAGATGAATAGGCATGAAAGATTTTACTGTATCTTTAAAGTTTGTTAGCGGAGAATACGAGCATTTAACCATTCAAGCTGAGAGTAAGCAATTAGTGATGGATCGTTTTGTAGACAATTCTAATCGCTGGTATGTTCATGAGGATAAACTGCTTAACTTAGATAATGTTATTTCGGTTAAGGTTCAGGCTAATGAAATACAGGAGATTGAAGAAAACGGTTTAGACGATTCAGACGATATAGTTTACTCTTAAGGTAGGTATTTTGAGCATTCCTGTAGGAGTTCTTTTTATGTTGTAGATCCTAGGTAAAAAGAAAAGCTCTGCCGGTGTGATCGACGGCGGCTGAAATGCTTTGTATAGCGTTTTAGCCGTTTTTATTTTGTCTAGACATAGAAAAAAGCATGTGCTAGTAAAACACATGCTCTTTCTTGCCCGATTTATTTATATTGTTCGCCTGGATCTATTCTAGCATTGATA
>NZ_JASATP010000070.1:0-22955 GCF_038440375.1 Bacillus sp. OTU530 | reverse complement strand
TGACTTCATTACTAATCTGAGGTTCCTTTTAAACTGTTTTTCCTCACTACAAAACGAAATGTTCCAGATTTGGACCGCATAACGATTGAATGTGTTACCCACATATTGTCTTTATATTCAGCTCATCTTATAAGGATGTCATTCTTTATTAGTAATATAAGAACAGAATAAGGCGTTTTTGAATTTGAGGACAATATAACTTTAATTTGATAGATTTCTAAATACCCAACAAAATAAGGGTAATTTCATTTTTCACCAGGGCTTTGGAACATCAAAATACTGGTAAAACTTTTAATTGAACTGGCTTTTCTACAGGAGCTGATTCAATATTTTCAGTTGTTAATTCAAGTAATTTTTCTAAGAATTTTATCGTTTCTATTTTGTATTGAATGTCTTCTGTTGTGCAAACATCTTCTTTTCTCACCTTTTTTATACGTTCATTTATAGATTCTTTATAACTACTTGTTTTAATAAACCATTCTCCTAAAAGTTTCTTTGTCGATGCTCTCTCATTTTCACTTTTCACTGCAAATAAACTTTTCATCTCGGTTTCTTTTAATGTAATCAAACTAAAATCATGATTCATACAGAGATTAAAATAATTTACTTGACTACAATAATATTTCCCTTCCCTTAAAAGAAAATATTCAATCCCAAACTGAACTTCATAAAATGGACTATCCATGGTTGGAACATGAAGTTCTTTTATTTCAATATTTTCTGCCACATCTAAATAGAGTTCTAAACCATGTACAGTATTAATGACTTTTGCATCTAATAGACTCATACTGCTTTTTTCTCCCTTTGACATTGAAATTATGTTTGATCTACTCTAAAAATTAAAGTTATGTTTAAAAAAGGATTTTGCACCAGAATACTTTATCGTCTACTGGCTTTTGAATCCATCTTTTCTCTGCTTTTCATATATAATGGTACGCCACTGATTATGTATCCACACTAGTGCTTGCCCGAACGTTGAAGATGCAGGATTATCGCCCGTTGACGCTTCCACTCGCCATGGTTCTGATGACCCTATCCACTGTTATAACACCAGATATGAGTTATTTGATTGACTTTATGGCAAACATTTGGACACCCTATTCTCTCGTGTTTGGCCTTTGTATGCCATTGTCTCTTTTCTTGATAGCTGACACTAAATTAAAGTTTTTGGAGAAGCGTAGAAATTGATATTTTCTAGGAGTTACAGCAAGGAATCGAAGATAACCAGTAATTATCTAAAAAGTAAAGAGATCAAAAGGTCCTGTTTCTTATAATTTTTTTCGTAATCCATCTACAAACAAGATAAAGGTAACTACAAGATGAACTTTCTATCCCCTTTAGTTACCTTATTTTTTTCTAATTCATTACGCTTTGTTTGAGGAACCAAATTCACGCATTTTTCCAATAACGGTTTCTTTAATCGCCTCACGGCCTGGACCAATAAATTTGCGTGGATCGTATACTTCTGAATCTGTATTTAATATCGCTCGTGCTGCTTTCGTAAATGCAATTTGATTCTCTGTATTTACATTAATTTTTGCTGTTCCTAATGAGATTGATTTTTGAATTTGATTGGTTGGAATGCCCGTACCACCGTGTAAAACCAAAGGTAAACCAGTTGCTTTGCAAATTTGCTCCATTTCCGTAAATCCTAAATTTGGCTCACCTTTATAAGGACCATGAACAGAACCTAACGCAGGCGCAAGACAATCAATGCCAGTACGCGCTACTAACAGCTCACATTCCTTTGGATCTGCGTAGATAACTCCCTCTGCAACTACATCATCCTCTTGTCCGCCAACAGTACCTAGCTCCGCTTCTACAGATACACCACGTTCATGGGCGTAATTCACTACCTTTTTAGTTGTTTCCACATTTTCTTCAAATGGATGGTGAGAAGCATCAATCATCACCGATGTAAAACCAGCGTCAATGGCTGCTCTACATTTTTCAAAACTAGATCCATGGTCCAAATGGATAGCTACAGGAACAGTGATACCCATTTCCTCGATAAGAGCTTCCACCATAGCTGTTACTACCTTAAAACCACCCATATAGCGAGCAGCCCCTTCTGAAACACCAAGGATTACTGGTGATTTTTCCTCTTCAGCGGCAGATAAAATCGCTTGTGTCCATTCCAAGTTATTGATATTGAATTGCCCAACCGCATAGCCCTCTGCTAACGCCTTCTTTAACATTTCTTTCATTGAAACTAAAGCCATATAAATATCCTCCTTAATAAATAGACCCTAACTTTTATGTCCTATAAGAGTCTATATGTAACTAAATCATCTACATACGAACTCTCATAGATTATCTATCTTATTACCTTCTTGTTTGTTATCGAGTTAATGATTTCACAAATCATTGTCCATCTTCCCTTCGCGGGATCAATCATAGTTCAACACATTAATCACTTTACCAATTCATTAGTCGTTTCATATACTGTTATTTTATTGACACGATTTTCATGTCTGCCGCCTTCAAAAGGTGTTGTTAGCCATATTTTTGCGATATCACGGGCTAATCCCGGACCAATCACACGCTCTCCCATAGCTAATATGTTTGTATTATTATGTTCTCTCGTTGCCTTAGCACTAAACGTATCATGCACAAGCGCACAACGAATTCCTTTCACTTTATTGGCTGCAATGCTCATCCCAATACCTGTCCCGCAGATTAAAATCCCTCGATTTACTTCACCGCTTTCTACCTTTTCAGCGACTGGAAGGGCATAATCCGGATAATCAACAGAGGTATCACACTCACATCCTAAATCTACATACTCTATATTCATCTCCTCCATTAATGAGATGATTTCCTTACGAATATTCATACCCCCATGATCAGATGCAATCGCCACTTTCATGTTTCTTCCTCCTCATGTATTTCTAGTGTAAAAGTGTTTCTAATAATCTATATTGATCCTGCTTATCGGTTCTTTTGGCATTCACATTTTCAAGTTCTTCATGGATCACTTTATTCTCTTTCATGCCAACAGCCCGGCCTGAATATCCATTTACCAGCAATTCGACTGCCGTAATGCCCAGCTTACTTGCTAATACCCGATCAAATGCTGATGGTTGTCCTCCTCTTTGGATAAAACCTAACACTGTAGTTCTTACACTAAGGTTCAACTTTTCTTCAATGTATTGTTGTAATTGCTGCAGATCATACATTCTTTCGGTCACGATGATGAGGTTATCATGTTTTCCGTTACTTATTCTTGCATGCAGCTTTGAACATATAGTAGCAAAATCTAACTTTCTCTCTGGAGTAGATATGATTTCTCCTCCACCTGCTAAGGCTGAATATAAGGCCAAGTCACCACAATATCTTCCCATCACTTCGACAATAGTCGTTTTATCATGGGAAAAATCAGTATCCTTAATTTTACCAATACAATCCAATACTGTATTTAACGTCGTATCAAACCCAATGGAATAATCTGTATAAGCCAAATCATTATCAATCGTTCCAGGTATACCAACTACTTTCACACCTAGCTCATGTAATCTTTCGGCTCCTTGTAACGACCCTTCCCCACCTATTACAACTAAAGAATGTATACCAAATTTCTCTAAAACCTGAAGAGCTTTTTTTCTTCCCGTTTCCTCCATAAATTCTAAGGATCTAGACGTTTTTAAGATCGTGCCGCCTCTTTCTGCAATATCCTCTACCGCTGAAGAAGTTAAGGGATGAATTTTACCGTCAATTAAACCTTGGTATCCACACTGTATGCCCATTACCTCTAGATGATAGTGATTTGCTGCTTTTACTACAGCCCTGATAGCGGCATTCATTCCCGGGGCATCTCCACCACTTGTTAAGATCCCTAGTTTATTCATGAGCTATACACCTCTTACGTAATTAAGAATTTTAGTAGTTTATGAATAAATTCCAGCAGCCAGAGAAGCATAGCCACTGGAATTTATTTAGGATTAAATCCTATATAATGGTCTTTCTTAACTAGATTTTTTTAGTTTTTCTTCGGTGCTCTGAATTAGAGCCTTCCCTGACTGTTTTACCAAGAAGACAATAATACAAGAACCTATAATCATACTGATGCCCATGAAAATCATACTTGTCGTAAAGGATCCTGTTGTATCCTTAATATATCCCACAACGTAAGGTCCAAAGAATCCACCGAGGTTTCCTATACTGTTAATGAGTGCAATGGCTCCTCCAGCGGCAGCTCCTGTTAAGAAAGAAGGGGGAATTGCCCAAAATGGAGAGTATGCACCAAATGCTCCGCATAGAGCGATAGTTAAAAACACAAATGATAATACAATGCTTGTACTTGCAACATAGCTGCTAATCATCATGGCAATCGCACTTACTGTTAAACATACCGCCACATGCCAACGTCTCTCATTTTTCTTGTCGGAATGGTTCCCAACTAAAATCATCGCTACCATGGCAAAGGCATACATAAGTCCTAGAATCCAGCCCACATCTTGCATACTAAGAGATGTTGCCTCAGCTAAACCTTCAGAAATGGTAGGTAAGAACATGTTAATTCCATAATAGCCAACCATCCAGCAAAAATATCCTACAGATAGGATGAGAACGTCGCGATCCTTTAAAGCCTGCGCGAACGTATAGTGTTTTACTTGTTGTTTTTCAAGATTCTCTTTTGTTATAGCGTCAATTAACCATTGTTTCTCATCCTTGTTCAACCATTTTACTTCTTCAATGGTGTCATCAAGATAGAAATAACAGATAACACCTAAGATGAGAGCCGGAATCGCTTCCAAAATAAACAGCCATTGCCAGCCAGACATATTTAACCATTCAACACCTAGCAAGAAAGTAGAGAGTGGCGCACCCAATGCATTCGCACCTGGTATTGCTAACATGAATCCTCCGATTGCTTTCGCATGATGTTTTGTTTGATAAAAACCACTTAAGTAAAATACCATACATGGATAAAAACTAGCTTCCGCAACCCCTAACAGAAATCGCGCTATATAAAATTGCAGGGGAGTTTGTACGAAAGCCACTCCGACAGCTAGAAGAGCCCATGTAACCATAATCCTACTAATCCATTTTCTTGCACCAACTTTTGTCATCATGGCGCTTCCTGGTACCTCTAAAAGAAAATAACCAATAAAGAAAATTCCTGCTCCCAATCCAAAAACAGCGTTAGAGAAACCCAAATCCTCGTTCATTTGCAGAGCAGCAAATCCAATGTTCACCCTATCTAGTATGGAGATTATAAAACATAGAAATAAAAACGGAATTAATCGTAATGTAACTTTTCTCGTAGTGGAACGTTCTAATGCAAGTTGATTCAAAATAATTCCTCCTGACGCTTTCAAACCTTTCTTTTTTCAAACCTTCATTTCATCGAGGGTTAAGGTAACCCCTTATATTAAACGCTTTCAAAAACACTTTTATTCTGATCCATTTAACAAAACGAAAACTGATGTCAATGGAACCTTCAATAAATTTCTCTCTTATGGTCTCCATTTTTCAAATGATTAAAAACTGTCTATCCACCCTCTTTTTATCTTGTATCCTTTGTAACTTGTCTACTAAGTTAACTTACAATATGAGTATAACTTTACTAGTATTGTTTGTCAATACGATTCTGCGCTTAATACAAATCCTACAAAACATTCATAATTCGTACATCGATACTACAACATAGCATTAAATCCATGAAAAAGAAAAAATTCCCCTCCTTTTTTAGATGGGGAATTTTATTATGTAAGATTATATTTATTTAAGCTTATTTAATGCCCTTCAATTTTCTTAGAGCAATTTCTCCAATACCAATTATATAAGTTTTGCATATGTTTCGTCATGATTTCGACTGCTTCTTGCTCATTGTGATCTGCAATCACTCGAATTCATGATCGATGTTCCTTAAAATTAACATCCCTATAATCCGGTCGAGTTACGTTTAAAGATGAAGTGAGATTGAATTGATACATAAGTGATTTGGAGTAGTGTCATTTGAGATTCTATGTCTCTAAAAAAAAAATCATATTTGCACCAGAATCATTAAGAATTTTGGTAGTTTATGAAGAAATTCCAGCGGCTAGATAAACGTAGCCACTGGAATCTTATTTAAAATTACTTTTTGTATCAGCTAGATTTTTCTAGTTTTTTTTCGCTATCCTGACTTAGGGCCTTTCCTGATTGTTTGACTAAGGCAAGAATAATGAAAGAACCTAGAATCATGCTGCTTCCCATGAAAATCATACTAGTCGTAAAGGATCCTGTTATATCCTTAATGTACCCTACAATGTATGGTCCAAAGAATCCCCCAAGATTTCCAATACTGTTAATGAGTGCAATTGCACCGCCAGCGGCAGCTCCCGTTAAGAAAGAAGGCGGAATTGCCCAAAATGGAGAGTATGCACCAAATGCTCCGCATAAAGCGATAGTCAGAAATACAAACGATAATACAATGCTTGTACTTGCCACATAGCTGCTAATCATCATGGCAATCGCACTTACTATTAAACATACCGCCACATGCCAGCGTCTTTCATTCTTCTTGTCAGAATGGTTCCCAACTAGGAACAACGCTGCCATCGCACACACATACATAAGTCCTAAAATCCAGCCCATATTTTGGGTACTAAGGCCTGTTGTCTCAGATAAGCCTTTCGAAATGGTTGGTAAAAACATGTTGATTCCGTAATAACCTACCATCCAACAGAAATATCCTGCGGATAGTATGAGAACATCACGATCCTTTAAAGCCTGAGCGAATGTGTAGTGTTTTACTTGTTGCTTTTCAAGGTTTTCTTTTGTTGTAACATCAATTAACCATTGTTTCTCATCTTTGTTCAACCACTTTACATCTTCAATCGTGTCATCAAGATAAAAATAACATACAACACCCAAGATAAGTGATGGAATCGCTTCCAAAACAAACAACCATTGCCAGCCTTCCATACCCAACCAGTTAACGCCTAGCAAGAAAGTGGAGAGTGGAGCACCCAATGCATTCGCACCTGGTATCGCTAACATAAATCCTGCAATCGCTTTCGCATGATGTTTCGTTTGATAAAAACCGCTTAAATAAGCGACCATACATGGGTAAAAACTAGCTTCGGCAACCCCTAACAAAAATCGCGCTGTATAAAATTGCATAGGGGTTTTTACGAAAGCCATTGCAACAGCAATAAGAGCCCATGTAACCATGATTCTACTAATCCATTTTCTTGCGCCAATTTTCGTCATCATGGCACTTCCGGGTACTTCTAACAGGAAGTAACCAAGGAAGAAGATCCCTGCCCCAAATCCAAAAACAGCATTAGAGAAACCCAAATCTTCGTTCATTTGCAGAGCAGCAAAGCCAATATTTACCCTATCTAGTATAGCTATTACAAAACATAAAAATAAAAACGGAATTAATCGTAACGTGACTTTTCTCGTAGCGGAACGTTCTAATGCGAGTTGATTCAAAATAACCCCTCCTGACGCGTTTTCATGCCTTCCTTTTTTGCGAGCGTTTACATTAAACGCTTACAAAAAATTAATTCTAAAGTGTTTCGGTAAAATAAAAGATGAGTTCTGCCAATAGAGTTCTCAATGACTGTCATTGTCATAGCCAGCTCTTTCTTGAAATCCTACAATCTTTCTATTTAACCTCCCTCTATTTTTGTATTCTTGTTAACTTGTATACTAAGTTACCTTACAACTTAAGTATAACTTTGCTAATTTTGTTTGTCAACACGAGTATAGAATTATTCTAAATCTTATAGAAAACTCTTGATTCTTAAACTGCCGTCACAGTTTAGTATTGTATTGATAAAAAATAAACTCCCCCTTCATTCTGTAAAATGGAGGAATCGGGAGTTTACATGCCGGTTAAGCTTGTTGAATACTCTTCAAATCAATCAGTGAGGTGAATTTCTCTTGATTTATTAAAGTAGGTATTAAAATAGTTTCGTAGTTTTAGTGAAGGACTCTTATGATATCATGATAATAAATAGTCATTAGGAGAGAGTGTTAACCTAGGACTACAAACACGGTATAATGATTAAAAGGTCTTACCTTATAATACTGCTATCCTTGTAAACGGTACTGTATAGAAGACATCAAACCAGTTACAAAATTTAATCTCTCCAATACCGATCATACAAGTTTTGCATGTGTTTCGTCATGATTTCCACTGCTTCTTCCTCGTTGTGATCTGCAATCGCTTGAATCAGTAGTTGATGCTCTTTAAAGTTAACGTCTCTATAGTCTGGCCGGGTTACGGTGCGATCCCGAATAAATGTCCACATTTCCTGTTGTTTCATTGCATTACTAATAGCCGCCATGATATTAATAAATAAATCATTGCGGGAAGCCTTCGCAATACCACAGTGCAATTTCTCATCTGTTTCTGGCATATATACACCAGCCTTCGTTTCTTCCTCCATCTGTTTGATGGTGGCACGAAGATCCTCTATATTTTCATCTGTAGCCCTTTGCGCTGCAAACTTTACTATAACAGGCTCTATATTCATCCTCACTTCTACAATATCCTCTGGGGATATTGAATCAAAAAAGATGGCTGATTGAGGCTGATCGGATGCAGCCTGGTTGCTTTTCACAAAAACACCTTCGCCTTGACGGGAATAAATCATACCATTCAATTCTAATGCACTGAGGGCCTGACGGATAGGGGCACGGCTTACACCAAATTGTTCACAAAGTTCTCTTTCAGCTGGAAATTTATCACCAATTTGAAATGAACCCGATTGGATTTCCGAAAGAATTTGATTATATATTTGTATATGTAGTTTCTTACTAGATACTGGACTAAAACTAATAATAGTAATCACTTCTCCCCATATTATTTATTATATTTCAAGTAATTATCCATACATAATTAGATGAAAATTCACATAAAAGAGCAGTAAATCTAAGTATTTAAAATTAGTATTGTTTGATGAGAAGATTTCAACAAAAGACCCTAAGTAGACTTAGTTTATCCATCAACTCTTTTTATTCCTTTAATAGTAATATACAGGCATACCGAATCGGGATGCCTGTATATTAAGGTTTTGTATAAATTAGTCCATATGTGAACCGCCGTTAATATCGATTTCTTCACCTGTAATATAAGATGCTTCTTTTGAAGCTAAGAATGCAATCACCGATGCAATTTCTTCCGTTTCCCCTGGTCTTCCCATAGGGATTCCTGCAATCACATTCTTTGCCTGCTCCTCAGGAAGGGACTTCCAAATGTCCGTATTAACAAGTCCAGGTGCTACACAGTTTACTGTGATTCCATCCAGTGCAACCTCACGAGCAAGGTTCTTAGAGAATCCTAATACGGCAGCCTTTGAAGCGGAATAGTGAGGTCCTCCAAATACGCCGCCTCCTCGTTTAGCCGAAACAGAGGAAAGACTAACGATTCTACCATACTTTTGTTTTTTCATCGGTTCTAATACTGCTTGCGTACATAAGAATAATCCAAACATATTGACATTAAATACTTTTGTAATGTCCTCAAGTGTCATATCTTCAACCGTTACTTTTTGTGAAATCCCTGCATTATTGACAAGGATATCAATTCTTCCATATTCTTGAAGAACTTTTTCAACCATAGCTTCATTTGATTCTTTGCTCGTTACATTTAATTCTACGCCTAAAGCTTTTCCACCAGCTTCAGTAATTGCATTTACTGTATCCTGAATTCCATCCATATTCAAATCAGCTACAACAACTGCCGCTCCCTGTTGTGCAAGTGTTAACGCGATTGTACGTCCAATCCCCCTTTTGGAACCACTGCCAGTAACAATCGCTACTTTATCATCTAATCTAAACATATTCTATTTTCTCCCCTTGATTTCTTTATTCTTTACTTCAGCATTTCTTTCGCTGTTTTGACTATATTTTCGATTGTAATTCCATTCATCTCTAACAATTTCTCATACGGAGCAGATTCTCCAAACTTATCTTGCACCCCGATTCTTCTTACAAGCCCTTTGCCTTCTTCTGCTACTACTTCACAAACTGCACTTCCCAAACCATTTAAAATATTGTGGTCTTCAACCGTAATGATTTTGCCAATGTTTAAACATTCAACCACAGCGTCTCGATCTAGCGGTTTAATCGTATGCATATCTAACAGCTTTACAGAAATTCCTTCTTGTTCTAATTGCTTAGCCGCTTCTAAAGCAAGATACACTGTATCACCATTTGCAATAATCGCGATATCTTTGCCGTCTTGAACTTGTTTTGCTTTTCCAATTGTAAATTCTTCATTTTCATCATAGATAAACGGAATTGTATCACGAGTAAAACGAAGGTATACTGGCCCATAGATTTCTGCTGCTTGTGCTACTAATTTTCTAGTAGAATGATAGTCAGCACCCATAATAACAGTCATATTTGGAATCGTTCTTAATACTCCCATATCCTCGATACTTTGATGGCTTCCCCCGTCATTCGCTGGTGTAAGCCCGCCATGAGAACAAGCAATCTTTACGTTTAGGTTCGGATAACAAATTTCTTGTCGGATCTGTTCCGCCATTCGCAATGAACCAAATACTGCGTAAGTGCTTACAAAAGGGATCTTACCCGTTGTTGCAAGTCCTGCAGCTAAGCCAGCACCATTTTGCTCCGCTATCCCAACATTCACATGCTGATTCGGCAATTGTTGTGAAAATGCTGTAGTTTTACATGACTTACCAATATCAATATCCACTACATAAATATTTTTATTCTTTTTGCCCAATTCGACAATTTCATCACCAAAGGCTTCTCTCGTAGCTTTTTTCATTACAACTTTGTCTGCCGTTACGCTCATTATTTTAACCCCCCGGATACTTCTTCTATTGCCTGAGCATACTCCTTATCATTTGGAGCAACACCGTGCCAGTTGACTACATCTTCCATGAAAGATACTCCCTTACCTTTCACCGTGTTACATACGATACACTTCGGCTTTCCATTTTTGGCTTCTCTTACATCGTCTAATGTAGCAACAATCTCTTCCATAGAGTGCCCATCAATTCGTTTCGTTTCAAAGCCAAATGCCGCAAATTTCTTTTCCAAATCTAGATTTGGCATAATTTCTTCTGTTGTACCATCAATTTGCAAGCCATTATCATCAACAAAGACAACTAAATTGTCTAATTGATATTTCACTGCACTTTGCGCCGCTTCCCAAATTTGGCCTTCTTGACATTCGCCGTCTCCTACCATAGCGAAAACCCGATACTCTTTTTCATCTCTTTTGCCTGCTAGTGCCATTCCAACTGCACAAGAAAGTCCCTGTCCTAAAGATCCTGTAGAGATATCAATACCAGGACATTTTTTCATATCAGGATGTCCTTGGAATGGAGATCCATACTGTCTTAACGTGTAAATCGTTTCATACGGTACATACCCTCGTAACGTTAATGCTGCATATTGGATGGGACAAACATGTCCTTTGGATAAAACAAATCGGTCACGGTCTTCCCATTTAGGATTATTAGGATCAATATTCATTTCCCCAAAATAAAGCGCTGCCATTACATCGGCTGCGGATAGAGAACCTCCTGGATGCCCAGATTGTGCCTTATGAATCATTGTAAGCGCTGTCTTTCGAAGCTCAATTGCTTTTTGCTTTAATTCTTCAATATTATTCGCTTTCATATCAGTCACCTCATTAAATTATGACTTGCCATTTTATATTTTAGTTAAAGACTTCTTAGTATTGTTATGTTGTTTACTTGTCTACTAAGTAACCTTATGAATTTAGTATATCATCGTTCTAACATTTGTCAATTCAGTTTTTACTTAAATCCATTTATTAATTGTAAAAAACTCAATTTCTGTCCCTTGAAACGTTTCTCTCTCTTTGGGATTATCACGGAGGGGAGCTTGTGTCATCCAAACGTAATCTTACACTATTTGGAGGTTCAAACCTGGATTATTCATCATTATTTAATAATCTTGCTCTTCCTCTGTTGGCGGTCTCCTTATCAAAGAAATACGAGAAACTCACCGTTTTTCCCTTAAGACCACTCCTTCCCGTGTAGATTTGAATTGTGCTTTTTTAGATACTCTACCTGTGCTTTAAGAGGTTCTGTTGCAAATACAATGAAAGTGTAGACTTTCTTCTGTTGTAAACCCAAACAACTGATGTATAAATTCTTTCTGGTTTTTGACGGACCTCTCCCATAAGAAAACTTGCTTCTTTTGAAGCATATGTATTGCTTCCATACCACTCGATATCTTTTTGGCAGTTCGAGACGATTTCGATCCTATCATGGGATGAGCTCGCTTCTTTATAAAGCCATGGTCTTGCTTAATGATATTACTTAGGTACCTCTATTTTCTTATTTACGTATCTAAAGGCATGTTTTTTGACAGAATGGAAAAATGAATGATAGAGGAACCTCTTTAACTTTTTATGTTTATAATTTAAATTTTAAAAATACGCATGTGAAATTGTTTTGTTAACGAGGTGAATAAAAGAACAATATCCATTTAAAGTTTTAAGAACAGTAATAATACCAATAAATAGTTTAATGTAGATATCATTAATAACATTAATGTTAATATTAATTTTTATGATAATTATATAAATCATTTTCAAACATGGATATTCCCTATTAGTACATAGATGTAACCCTCTCACTGAAACAGTATGAAGGAAAAGAAAAAAATCATTTCTCCTGGTAGAATCATTGAGGATATGTACAGTACAAGGAAGGAATAACTAAGTACCCCAAGCCTTTCTTTCCTCAAACCATCTACTGATATCAACAGAACAGTTAATCTCCAAACAAAAAAGGGCTTATAAAAGCCCCTTCTGCTGCAAATAGTTTTTAACGATTTCATTCACTAATTTAGACTTTCCACCGCGTCCTAATCTTTGAGACTGCTCTTCAATAACATCCCATACTTCAGAATCAAAATAGAGTCCCTTCATAACAGTTGTCAGTTCCTTTGCAGGGATCTCTGCCTGAAGTTTTTCCAACGGGTCAATAGAATTAGCACTATTGTTAACATTATAATTAATATATTGTGTATGTAACAGCGGAGAATTCGCAACTCTCGCAAATCCACTTAAACCCTTGCCTTTTTGTCTTGCCATTGTTTCTCAATCTCCTCTACTAATTCAAAATAGTTCTGCACAATTGGATCCCTTGACTTACTAAGAGTAGCAGGAAGTCCTTTGCTCTTAATTTCATCCGCAAATCGAACGGATCTAGGGATAACCGTATTGAATAATTTCCAGCCCATTTGTCGGCATAAAAAACGGCACTCTTGTAAAATGGTTGTATACAGATTTGTTCTTGTATCAACTAATGTTGCTAGGATACCCAAGATTTTAATATCCGGGTTTGTATCCTTCTTCATAGTAGCGATAGCATCCATCATTTTTACCAAGGAGCGTTGCGAATACGGCTCTGGCTGAAATGGAATAATAACATAGTCCACGAATGAAAGAATATTCCCTTGCGTTAATGCGAGAGTCGGAGGACTATCCACCAGGATGATATCATACTCGTTTCGGAGATGATTTACAGCATTTTTCAATAACAAAAAGTACTGCTCTTTTGTGAATCGTTTGTCAGTTAATACGTCAAATTCAAAGAATGTAAAGTCATCATTAGCTGGAAGAACATCAACATTCTCATGCACATTCACAATGGCAACTTCTGCAGCTAGTCCCCATCTACAAGCACATCATAAGTTGTATATTCAAAACTGTCCGGATTCTGCCCAAACGATAAAATGCTATTCCCCTGGTTATCCATATCAATAATTAATACCCGTTTTCCTTGGGATGCCCAAGCTCCAGCTGTATTCACTGTTGCTGAACTTTTTAAAACGACATACTGACCGTTATAACTTACAAAGGTTGGGATATCTAATTCTTTGCGCAGATCTTCAAACATAAATGGTGCACGCCCTATTGCAATGGCTACTTCATACCCTTTCTCCTTTAACGCTTGAATGGCCTGTTTTGTAGATACAAGTAGCCGTTTATCATGATCAAGAAGTGTTCATATCAAAAAAATAATTTTTTGTGTCATTTTACCATCTCATGTTGGTTATTTATAGGAAGTTACCATTTTTTAGTTATGCTACTGTGCTCAAGAAATTGGTTTATTAACTAAGTTATATCTATAGAGTGACTTAAAAAGGAACTTTCAATCCATTTTAGTTGGCTTGTTAGTTATAGATTTTTAGCGGTTTAACAAATCTTCGGAAGAATCCCCCTTCTTCAAGCCTGTATACAACGAAGCCCAGGGGTAAGAAGGTACCATTCACTTAATTAAACATTTAATATTTTGATTATTTTGATTAAGCTATAACAAATGCAAAAGTCTAGGTGAATTGTCTGGAAGATAAAGGGGATAAGTTAATGTGCAGATAGCAAAGGATGAGCCTGAATAACATGATCGCAGGGCTTATCTAATCGTATTTTCAAGTATAAAGAGGTGCACCTTAAGGATTACAGAAGTCCTAGAGAAGTTCAAAAAGAGTTGATAAACTATCTAGGGGTTCTACAACCATGAACGATCATACGAAGCTTTAAATCATTGTATTATGATCCATTCTCATAAGATTAACTTATCTAATTGTTTATCACACTCTGATTAGAAATATCTCTATGTTTAGTCAATTAATACGTATTATGACGATGTTCATCTATGCACTTACTCAAATATAATGCGTGTTTCAAATTTATTAACAGTTGTATTAACAGATTTTGGTGCAACGGCTAATCTTTTTATATCTTGTAGTACCATAACCGGAATCGGAAAAAAACTAGGTTTACCTGTAGAAGTAATAATTCGCTTCCATTCAATTTTACCTTGAACCTCGACCTTCTCCCCAACAGTCCCAGAAATATCTGATTCTTCGCTTAGAATTGGAATAATCTTAAGTTTATCTTCTCCTATTAAAACCTCATGTTCAACTTCAATAAAAGAGATGCAATTAAATTTCTTGTGTCCGTAATTCGGATAAGATCTTGTTTTGAATATCTCACCACAGATTCTCATTATAAATTCCTCCTGCTCGAGTTTGTTAAATGCTCACTATAATTAGATAAACAAGTAACTTTTCGACTTTTTGTTAATATGACAACTAAGAGCCTTGCTATAAGACCTACATGTTTAATATAGTTAAGTGATTTATACATTAATCCGAATGAAGAGTAGCTTCTTGTATGTCAATTTGCTTTGCTAATGTTGTCGCTGTATCCATTGCCGGCTTTAGAGCGTTTTAACTTGATAACTTCTATACAACAAGTGCATGGGTTGGAAGAGGCTTTTCCTAATAACCATGTTTTCATCAGAACTAATATAAGGAGAGCCATTTGCAAATAGCTCTCCTTATTCATTACATGGCTTAATATTTTTCTGGCTACTTGCCCATGAAACAGTATATGTGGAATTCTACTTTACCATTTTTTAAGTCCTAACAGCTTTTCACCTAGTTCAGTCAGTTCAGCGCGTTCGTATTTTTCTTGTTCCCAATTTCGAGGATCTCCTGGGAAAGCAGCACCTTCTGGAATCAATCTCTCGCTCCATTGCTTAATTCTCCATTCCTTTAGTTCCTCATTGTCTTCCTGTGCTGGGAACATAGAAATGTATTGGTGAATATTTGCAGTATCTGATACATTTTTACGTAAACCATGCGGCTGCATAACATGGAATATTAATAAGTCACCTGCATTCAGCGTTACTGGAGTTGGTGTAAAGCCCGTATAATCTGGATGGTACGGATCGCGATCTGCTGGTTGCGTTTTTACCCACTCATCAAAGTTTCTATATAACTCAGGAATCACGCTCAATCCACCATTTTCTACATCTGTATCTGTTAAGAACAGAATCCCTTGTACATTCACTGGTAGTGGATCTAATGAAGTGTTGCCGTCCCAATGGATAAACCCTTCAAATTCGAAACCGGGTTTATTTGGGAAGCTTAGATTACATCTGTCAATTGTTGTCCATAATTTCTCTGTTCCCCAAATATCTACAAATGCATCGTATACTTTTTGGTAGGAACGATTATCCCAGAAGTATTGATGGTTATATAGCTCTACCATTCCAGCTCCTTGAAGCTCTGGCATTGTATGTTCACGTCGTGGAGCTGTGTACCAAGTGGAAGGATCATTAGAGTCCTTTTCTTCAAACTCCCAAATGAGATTCACTGTTCGATCAATATATTCTTTCGGAACAACGTTACGAACGACTACATATCCGTTTTCTTTCCAAAATTTAAATTCCTCTTCCGTTAATACTCGTAATGGCTCGTTATTTGGGCGTTCATTTAATGGCTGCGTAATTTTTAATGCATCGTGATTACCTTGATTTTTTACAGCTTTATTCATGTGAAGTCCTCTCCTTATGCATTTAATTTTTTACTCGTTAAAGCGGTTATAACCTTGTGAAAACAGCATATTTTATGGAACGCATTTCAGGTCAAGAGTGTTTTTTTGAAAACACAAGAAAATTTGGATATAAAAATCGACCTTGGTGAAAATTGCAAATCCCATTAAAATATAAACAAAAAAAGACAAATAAATAATCAATGAAATTTGTGATACAACTTTTTCTCATGAACATGCCTAATCGTTATTGAAATCATGAGGTAAAATGCAGGTAATCCCTTAGTAATGTGTGTGGAGGAAACATCCATTGGATAATGTGCTAGCGGGTTGTGATTGTGACCAACTTATGTTTGATATTTATGTAATTATTCTATACTTCTTTTATTGATTTCCTTGGTGTATATGGTGAAGCGTCTAGGATAGAAGTATATAATGCGTCTAAGTGTTCGATACGATCTGAATTTAACCAACAGAATAAGTAAGGAATCACAGATATGATAGAAATGGGAGAGTTTTCATGAGAAGAAATAAAATCCGGTTTATAATTATGTTTATATAATATATTTAGGGCCAGAAGCAAAATTAATGATATAACTATTGGAATCATAACTTAATGTCGTTTTTCACAGAATTCATCTTGTTAAAGTAGTCCTGTTTCATTATATGCATTATTTTTACTCCAAAGATAATCTGTTTGGACTATAGTACAGAAAAAGTCATTCTTTCTATAAAACAATGACTTTATCCCCATTTAAACGAAATTTCAGCCACGCATCTTTTTTAGCAATAGTATCATTCTGTCCAATATTGATAATTTCCCCCAGAAGAATACCTATACCAAAATCCTGTAATACATATAAAAAATATAGATATGAACGCCCATATTCTTTTGCAATGTACTTAATAATTCTAATTTCCCACTGTCTTTCTATATGAATTTAAGTGACGAATTAATTTTTTAAAAAAACACTTGATATGAAAGGCGTTCCATAAAATATGCTGTTTTCACAAGGTGATCATCAAAAATTTTCAAGTTAATCACAATGGAAATGATGATAACCTTATCCCTAACAAGATTTACAAGGAGGCGAAACTATAACAAAAGCAGATAAAGTAATTCTGATTTATAAAAGATGTAAATTATAAACATTATTTAACTTTCTAGAAAAAGAAAACGCTTTATGTTCCTAAAGATAACTGATTTTACCAGGGGAAAATGTACAAAGTGCGGCAAGGAGATGGAAGAACAACATAAATGCTAGATCAATGAGTGTATTAAGTGTTCAAAAATGAACGAGACGAACCAAGCTTAAGAACGGGGGTAAGGATATGTTGATGAAAATGACTGAGTTCTTTAAAAATTTACCTGCTAAAAAATGTTCAAAGTGCGGCAAGGAAATGGAAGAACAACATGAGTGCTATGTTAATGAGTGTACTAAATGTTCAAAAATGAACGAGACAAACTAAGCTTAAGAAACGGGAGGTAAGGAATATGTTGATGAAAATGACTGAGTTCTTTAAAAATTTACCTGCTAAAAAATGTTCAAAGTGCGGCAAGGAAATGGAAGAACAACATGAGTGCTATGTTAATGAGTGTACTAAATGTTCAAAAATGAACGAGACAAACCAAGCTTAAGAAGCGGGAGGTAAGGAATATGCTGATGAAAATGACTGAGTTCTTTAAAAATTTACCTGCTAAAAAATGTTCAAAGTGCGGCAAGGAAATAGAAGAACAACATGAATGCTATGTTAATGAGTGTACTAAATGTTCAAAAATGAACGAGACAAACCAAGCTTAAGAACGGGGGTAAGGATATGTTGATGAAAATGACTGAGTTCTTTAAAAATTTACCTGCTAAAAAATGTTCAAAGTGCGGCAAGGAAATGGAAGAACAACATGAATGCTATGTTAATGAGTGTACTAAATGTTCAAAAATTGCTTAGATATAGTTGGACAATGATTTAATACAAAAAATTGAGAATGTATTATCAACGGAAAACTAATATAAAAGCAAATGAGGGGACTCTTAAAATAATGAATGAAGGAATATTATGTAAGTGACCTTGTGGATCTCCAAGATAGTAAACAAGGTCACTTATTGTTATACTGCATTCACTTTTGAAGATTTATTTTCACATATTTCCCAAAGCACTATATTTCTTTTTTCTAAGCTTAACTTCGTAATAATCCGCTACTCAAAATAACACAAAACGTTTCATGGGTTATTTTAGGAATTATTTCTCCTACATAAGACACCCTTTATTTCACTGGCTTAAACAAGTGCATGCCTACTTGTTCAGTTGCTTTGTGATAGAGCCTCCCCATGGACCTTTTGGCTCCACATAAATCTTACCAAAATGTATACAGCGGTGCAGTCAAACCTTTGTAGTTCGAGTGAAGTAATTTCTTTTGCCCCTTTTTGGTAATATTCCCATTTGTCTGTTTTGTCTTGGAGGACTGAACACGATTTCCCTTACTTTTGATGCGTGGCACTTCGTTTTTTCAAAAGGAAGTCCCAACTTCAAAACATAACTTTTGTACGATAATACAATTTTTTAGAATAGAACATCTTACTGTTCTTAAGCCAAAACAAAAAAACACTCCTTGTTTTGGGACTAGTTGGTATCAGATTGCTCAAGAAAAAGTGAATTTTATTTCTGTTTTGTTTATTCAAGATAGTTTTATAAAATTTTTATTGAATTCACACTAACTTTGAAGAACCTGGATAAGTTTTTCAAGGTTTATTTCTTCCATTGAAGTAAGACGATGTTCTACTTCACAAAACTTCAAGTTTTGTGTCACTTTATTTGGGATAATAACACATTTCAAGCCTGCTTTTTTTGCTGCCAAGGCCCCATTTGCAGAATCTTCAAAAGCTAAACATTCTTCAGGCTTTAAGCCAAGGCCTTTTGCAGCTTCTAAATATAAAGTTGGATCGGGTTTGACTCTTTCTACATCGTCAGCAGTTTTAATACATTCAAATTTTTTAAATAATCCTAAATTATTCAAATGGGTGGAGACCCATTGTAAATTAGAACTTGAAGCTAATCCTACTTTCAAACCTAATGATTTTGCAGTTTCTATATATTCTTCAACACCTGGTCGAGCTTTTTCAGAAGCTAGCCTCTCAGTAAATCGCTTAATTTTAATTTTCTTCAAATCGTCATGATCAAATTGCTTTTTTGTTTGCTCTTCTAAATAGCTAAAAGGATTAAAATCAGAAATCGTACCAATTATTTCTCCCCACATATCTAATGGGAGCTCACTATTGTTTTCTTGAAAAATCTCCTGTAAAACTTCATATTCATGTGTTTCCGTATCAAGAATTAATCCATCAAAATCAAATATAACTCCTTTAATCATCTAAACATACTCCTCTCCATAATTCCATTATTTTACTTGTTAAAATATGACACATCATATTGAAATGTAGGATCAAGCCCATCAAGATTAGATGATACATCTTAACCTATATTACCTATATTTTACTTTTCTTACAATATAATAGATTCAGTGATTATGTACACTATATTCCTGATCAGTTAATACAAATTTTTATTATCGATAGTCAATCTCTCTGTCACAAATGTAGGAATGACAAGGGATAGCACTTCTTTCCCCTGTCTTGTGGTATACAGAATTTCATACAACAAAATAAATACTAACATTACAATCCCTCTTCCTACTTGTTTGAATCTATCGTAAATGATGAAAGTCGTTGAACATTTTACTTTATACTCAATGATTTACACGCTTATTTATGTGTATTAACAATGAAAAGAAAAGTAATACATTGAAAATGTCTGGACGATATATCCAAAATTTCACTTAATAAAATTTTAGAAAATACCCATTGACTTGGAACGCGTTCCATAAAATAAGCTATTCCCACAGAGATAATAGCTGTAAGCAAAAACTGCTATCATTGCATAAGGGGTGAGAATATATGGAAGAAAAAAGTGTATTTTTTGATTTAGATAGAACGAAAATTGCTAAGAGACACGAAGTTCCAGATACAAAAATGACGGATGATTTTGTAATCGTTTCCTACACTGAAGATATGATCTTAAATAACCTAATGGGTGTGGGATGTTCTAAAGGGGCATCGAGAGCACAGAGACTAAATAATGAAAAGGTAAGTAAAAACGCTCAAACTTGTAAAAAAGGATGTAAAGGTTGCAAAATGAGGCTGAAAAAAGAAACATTCGACATAGTCAGCTGAAGATTTAATAATAAGTATTAATCAAAAATATTGAGTTTGGAATAAGGACCTAAAATATATAAACAGCTCAATGGTCGAGCAACTCTGTATATTAGTTCAGCTAAGCAAAGTTAACATGAAAGTTCTTTGATTTTAGTGAAAGTAGAACTTCTACAGATGCAATCCGACCCTTTCGATGGAACTTGGTTGTTCAAAGGATGAACGTCAATCTTTCTTTGAATCCATTTCTAATTAACGTAATAGATAAATTAAAATCTTTTTTCGCATAAGTTACATTTTATTTTTTGAATGTCACAAATATCAATATTTAATTTTACCAATAGGAGTGAAAAACATGCAACGTAATGTATTAATCATCCCACGTCTCTCAGCCATGATGTTCCTGCAGTATTTTGTCTTGGGCACATGGTTTGCTACTTTAGGTTATATCCTGAGTCAGCATGGGCTATCGTCTATTATTGGAACTGCATACTCGATAGGTGGTATTGCTGCTTTGATTTCTCCACTTTTCCTAGGTATGATTACGGATCGATTCTTTCCGTCTCAAAAAGTGTTAGGGATTGTGAACATTGTAGGAGCAATCGTGTTATGGTTTCTTCCAGCACAAGTCTATGCAGGTAATGGAACAGCCTTTTTATGGCTTATGTTTTTGTATATGTTGTGTTTTAATCCCACGTATTCCTTAACGAATAATGTAAGCTTCCATAATGTAAAAGATTCTATGAAAAGTTTCCCAATCATCCGTGTGTGCGGAACGGTAGGGTTTATCGTTGCAGGTGTGTTAATTGGAAGTCTTGGTTATTCAGGAAGTCCAGTCTCTATCCAAATTGGCGCTGTTGTATCTGTTATCCTTGGAGTATACTGCTTTACATTACCGAATACCCCAGCACCGGCTAAAGGGAAACCGTTTTCAATGCGTGACTTCCTTTGCCTGGATGCATTGAGCTTATTAAAAAATCGTTACTATTTAGTGTTTATCATCTGTACGGTTTTACTTTTTATTGACCATGCATCGTATATCTCTTTTGCTTCCGTATTTCTTGGTGATGCGGGAATAGAGAATGTTTCATCTGTTTTGACGATTGGCCAAGTGTCTGAAATTGTATTCATGCTGTTAATACCTGTAGCTTTCCGTTTTTTGGGTTTCAAATACATGTTCCTCATTGGAATGATTGCGTGGGTAATGCGCATGTCGTTGTTTGCCTTCGCTGAACCTTCAACAATCACAGTATTTATGTATATCGCTATCGCTTTACATGGATTATGTTGGGACTTTTTCTTTGTATCCGGGTATATCTATACGGATACAATGGCAACGGCAAAAATCAAGAGTCAAGCACAAGGGTTATTAATCATGTTTACCCAAGGGATTGGCATGTTTGTTGGATCGTTTATCGCAGGAAATCTGTTTAATCAAACGGTCACAAAACAAGGAGCAGCTTCTCTTCCACAATGGAAAATTTTCTGGATGTATCCTGCAGCAATTGCGCTAGTAGTTGCGGTAGTCTTCTTTTTCTTCTTTAAGGATAAAAAGCAATCTTTTGCAAGCAACGAACGTGTTGATGAGCAAGAGCGCTTACGAGCTTAGCAGAGGATAACATTTAAATGTACTGAGCGTTTATAGGGCTGCGGCTATGCTCGAGGATCCCTGAAATAACAGACGAAATGTGAAAGGTTCAAGCTTTTAAAGCCCACTGTCTGAGCTGTGGATATTTACTTTGGGTAACTGCTCAACCTATTGCTGGATGATTTATATTAAGACGTTCATACAGAAACATACGATTGATTTAGATATATACACATGAGCTAAAAAGGTGTTCATTGTACACGATACAGTTATTAAAAGTCAAAAGAGGATAAAGCATTATGTATAAAAAATGGTTAGTGAATGTGGACCTAGATGGTACTACTGTTAAAGTAGTGTTTGTCAATCAAAATGGTGAAATCATTTACAAATGGGAGGTTCCAACAAATAAAAGTCAAGAAGGTAATCATCTGTCAACCGATATAGCTAAAGAGATTGATCAAACATTAGATAAGTTGGGACAAAACAAAAATAGGTTAATCAGTATTGGGGCAGGGACTCCGGGCCTGTTAACTTTAAAAATGGTGTTATTGATGTAGCTGTTAATTTAGAGGGGGAAAACTTCCCCCTTAAAAGATCTTCTTAAAATGGAAACATCTCTACCTGTCGTTGTCGGTAATGATATTAGTGTAATTAGTGGTGCTTAGCTAAAAACATATTGATAAGTAGAGATACGTTTGTACACTCGTTATATATTAAAGACCATCCTTTGTAAAACTGCTAGATAACCTATGTAAAATCAGACGAATGATTTCAATTCGTTGATAAGCAATTGGAATTAAACTGAGTGAAAAGAGATTAATGTAGATGCAACTAAAACAAATGTCTAAACAGAAGCAAATATACT
>NZ_JASATP010000069.1:0-23318 GCF_038440375.1 Bacillus sp. OTU530 | reverse complement strand
TAAATTTTGCTTTTTCATACTGAATATCATCCCTTTTCTAGATTGATAATATCAGCATGTCCAAGATTTATAGATTAGTTTCAAGCTAGCTGGAATTTCTGCACCAGAACCCCATTTCTCCTATGCACCTCTTCTTTTCTTTTTCTTATTTTCCTTTGATAAAATCTTATAAAGCTGTTTTCTTTCTTCTGACGTCAGGTAGACGTCCTTACTCCGAAGTAGATAAATAGCTATCTCCTGTGTCATTTACTGATCCCCTCTTTAATGTGACGTCTTGGTTTATCCTATTTAACACAGGTTGTCCATTATGCAAAAAAGTTTTTGCATATGCGAATAGTTTTTTGCTTTTTGGACGAAAATGGATAAAAAACATATTGGAGGAAAAGTGTTATGTGGGGTTTAGGTATAGGAAAACATGCAACGAAATTAGCAAAATTTATTGCTAAATACGGCTATTCTATTCAAGAATTTTCGAAGATTAGCAAGGTTAACCGGAATACACTAGGAAAATTGTGTAGTGATAAGGACTATATTCCATCATCAAACACGATGCAAAAGATTATTAGAACTGTCCGTAAGCATGAACCTAACCTAACCGCCAGGTGACAGATTTTTGGCAGATGTAAAAAATCCTTTTTTTTACATATCAATCTATGTTTGGTGCATTATAATAGCTATTTCTTGCTAGACCCCTAATATGTATGACCGTGCCCCTCTTTTATTGGAAGAAGGTCTTTTTTGTTCAATGTAAACTAACACATAAAAGTATATATTCCATTTGGCTGATTTCACTGGTTTGTAGAAAGATGAATATACAACAGACAAAAAAGAGCTGCATTCCTGCAACCCACCGACGATCTAATCCGAAAACTTCCTAGCATAAAGCTCTCCTTCATGCCCCCTAAGCACGTCATTCAATGCGTTCAAGTGTTCTTGATCCCGTTCTATGAGGTAAGAATAACTTTCCAAAATCACAATACCTTCCCGATCCGTTCTGTTCCTGAATTCCTCATATCCTTTTCGATTGTTCCTTAATTGTCTCTCGAATAAATGTTTCGCAGCGTACAGTGATTCAATGTGTCTTTGAGTGATTTTAAATTCCATTTCTAGTACCCTTTCCTCAATCTGTTTTTACCTATTTTACCACTTTTTTACACAAAATCAGAATTATTAGAAAATTTATAATTTTTAGTATTTACAAGATTCGACTTCAGGTGTATGATAATCACAAGTAAAACATACACATTAAAAAGAAGGTGAATCCAGTGGAGTAGAGCAAGGCGAAGTGTACAGGATGTACATGGGACGAAGCCAATCTAACTAGAGAAAAGGTGGTTCCATTGAAATAGGGAAAGGCGAATGTATAAGTCATGTACAGGGTATACATCCCAAAATCTATAAGAAAGCAGGTGAGTCCAGTGCGATAGAGTAAGGCGAAATGTACAGAGATGTGCATGGGGGATTACCAAAATCCATGTAGAGAAAGGTGATTCCAGTGAAGTAAGCAAGGCGAAGGTTTACTTACATAAGCCGGGTACAAACCTAGACATGAGTTATAAAAAATCTCAAGTCAAGGAGTGATTAGCCTAACACAGGCAAACAGTGAAAGGAATTCAAACAAAATGAATGAAGAAATAGTGTAAGCGACCTTATCGTTCCTATATGGATAGACGAGGTCGCTTACTGTTGTTTTATGTTATCCTTCTATCCTCCTAACCTCTTGAAAAGTGCCGCCGAAGTTATTTTCTTCCAAACCTACCTAACATGTCTAATCAATGTTCCAAAATAAAAAGAGAAGGTAATACCCTTCCCTTTCATTCCAATTATTTTTTTCTTACATTAGTAGCTTGAGGTCCACGATTGCCTTGCTCAACATCAAATGTAACTTCTTGACCTTCCTCTAATGACTTGTACCCTTCACCTTGAATAGCTGAGAAGTGAACGAATACGTCTTCTCCACCTTCACGCTCGATAAATCCAAAACCTTTTTCGCTGTTAAACCATTTTACTTTACCGTTTTCCATGAAAAAAATCCTCCTACAATGTACCTTTATGTACATATCCATTTTCGACCATTTTACAAGTAATAAAAAGATATAAAAAACTGCAACCTCTGAGAGTTTTAACCTTGCTCCCCCCTGAAGTTACAGCTTATTTAAATCTCTATGATATGAACAGTAAAATGGTTTAAATTAACTATAGCACTCTACCAACAGAAAAGCAAAAATCATTCTGTTATAACGTTTTATCCATTGTTTCCATACATACAAATTCATTAAATATCAAAAAATCGGTTATTCCAACTGTCTTTATTGTTTACATAACGAGCGTTAGGGGAAGTTAAAAAATGATTTTCACAACAGAACCATTTACAGATTTATAACCATTTCTTAATGATTTCACTGTTTAACTCATTGTATAAAGTTTATATGATTATAAAGTGAAAGGTTTACCAATGAAAATGTTGATATTCGTGTGTTCTTGAGTATTTAAATGTAAGAAGGAATCTTTATTTCTATTTGTAGATCCAGAATACCTAGTGTATTTTGAGGATTCGAAGGGGGAATAAAAGATGAAAATTGGCTCTGTCGTTAGATTTGAAAAAGAAGACTATACTATTTTATGGTTATACTTTTATTTGGATAGATACAAGATAAATATAGAAAGGATTGTGAGGAGATGACATTGTTAAGAAGGATTGTTTTTTTGAAAGATCTAAAGGATAAGCTACTTGAAAAAACAAAAGACTCTTCTACTCCCTATTCTGATATTATGAAAATTCATAAACACCTCCGCAAAATTGATTTAGAATTAAAAAAACATAGCATAGATAAAAAATAATAATATGAACAGTAATGGGTTTTAGTATAAAAAAATCAATAAGAATATAAGATTATTCCTTTGTCTTGAAATAGACCTTATTTATGCCTTCCTCTTCCCCCACTTTTTTACTTTGCCACCGAACTGAACTCACGAGTGACTTGCCTTGCCTTTCTTATTTTTGAGATTTTCTCATTTATGATATCAATTTGAGCATCAAATTCTGTTCGTTTTAACTTACGTTCTTGTAAGGACGGTCGAATCCATATATAGATAAGAGAAAAGATATATAACAAAGCACAAGTAATAAAGATAATAGCCATAACTGTAGTGTCTGTATCTAGATAATAATGCTCCATGTTTTCTTCTCCCGATCTGATGATGTTAATTCAAAATATTCTTCAAGAAGCCGCTGGAATTTATTTTGGTGAGATGTTGTATAAAGAAATGCAGTATCGACTTGTATTTTCATATAAAGCAGTAATAAAACACGGAATCAGCTTGCAATCAACATCATTCGAAACTAGGCTCCCCACCTAGACTATTTCAACCAGATAAGAACAAACTCTTCCCCTTGAAAGGCTGCTGTTTATAGTAAACACTCCCCGATCATCTCAACTTAAAAAATAGGAAAATGTATAAAAAGTGTTTATGTTATAAAAAATGTAAATAAAGAGGTTTTCCTATTTTGAGTTTGAGTACATATAAAGGGGAAATTAAATGAATAGTGAGAAACCGCAACGATCATGCAACATTATGAATGTAATATTGCGTATTTTTTCCGTGTTATATTTTGTTCTAGGAATCCTATTCTTAGCATATTTACATTGGGATACATACTGGTATGGTTTAAAACATATACTATTTGGATTGTTTGTTTGGAATCAAGATAAAGTGTGGTCTTTAGTTGAGCAAGAGGGGTATCAAAAGAAATAATGAACTATTCAATAGTTATAAAAATAAATATAAGGCATAACATGATATAGATTCAAGGTCTGATAACCGTTGCAGCCAAAAAAGACACTGTATAATCAGTGTCTTTTTTGTATATTCTATTCATTCATGTCAGGCTAACATAACCCCCGATGTCGGAAGTACTTAGGTTTAAAAGCTATATCAATGAGAAATCAAAATATTTATATTATGTTGCATTAGATTCCAATCTGATCTTTTTATCCTTCCTTAGCTTTCTTTTTGAAACGGTTACGAATCAAGGTAACAATTAGCATTAGTAATGGGATAATAAGATGAAAATAAGCGGCAATGTAACGATCAAAATATATACCTTCCTCTATGTGTTCTGAAAAATTTGGGGCCAAAACCATTGACCCAAAGATAAGAATACAACCAACGGGCAAAATAATCTGTTGATAATTTTTTAACTTGAACAAATCCACGATTCCAATTAGGGTACAATAGAAAAATATGGATACCTTGAAAAATACTGTAATCAACAAAGTGAAAACAACAATAATATCCAAACGTTGGATAAACTCTAAAAGGTTGACCGTTCGGATAGTTGATAACAAAGGAAAAGTAGATCTCTCTACTTTTTCGACACCAAGAACGGCGATATCTAAACTAGCTGTCCAACTTAAGGCCAGACCGCTTGAAATCAAGGCAGACAACCATACTTTTTTCAATAATCCAGGACAATTTAAATAAGGAAGTAGTGTTATAAAGGCAACCATTTGACCAAAAGGAAAATTGCTAGTCTCCAGAAGGGTCGTCGTTAAGATTGGTTTCCATCCATATTCAAGAAAAGGCTGCAAATTATGAAGAACAATTCCACCCGAAACAAAGACAAGAAAATTTCCTATGAAGCCCAGAAAAAGCAGAACGACAATGAAGACTTCTGCTGTTCTCACTAATACTTCAATCCCTAGATAAAGTACATAACAAATGGCAAGAACGAACAAGATAATGAGAGCCAATAACGGTGTTTCGGTCATGGTCGATGAAAGCAGCAACTCCCCGAAACTACGAACATTATGGATAGTAGTATACAAAAAGTAGAGAATGTATAACAGACCAATGATCCACCCCAAGTATTTACCAAATACTTTTTTAGCATATCCGGTAAGTGATAAATTTGGATATTGACGAATTAAAAAATAATAAATGAAAAATAAGATCATTCCCTCGCACATTCCCATAAGAATAGCAAGCCAGGCGTCCCTTTTAGCAGTTATTCCATATGGTATGACCAATGCAGTCCCCATCTCAAACATAAACATCAGGACAAATAGCTGAATGGCACTAATTTTAGATTTCTCCATCGTCAGAGGTTCTTCCCTTCTTAATGCTTGATTCGCACGTCAGTCCTTCTAGTCCATTTTATCCTGCTTTCTTATCCCTAATACTTTTCAGGATTGAGACATGTATACCTCATACACATCCAATTAATATAATCCCACATTATCGGAATTCAATGTATCTAGAGGTCTATAAAAAATCCCTCCAACTAAGTTGCTTCGGAGGGTATTTGTGTTCACATCATCATGCTTATCAGTAAAGAAAGTACTTCGTCTTGTGCATAATATTGGGTTAATTACCTCACTATAACAATTAAGACGGGATTTGCGATATGATCTATGAAATAGTTCTGAATTATTCTTTGGAGCAACCATAGAGATACCAAGAGGAGAATGTATCGGCTTCATTATGTATATCACACGTCTTAACAGCTTTGAGAAATCATGTGTTTCAAAATGGTTATTCAGAAAAGCCTAATGAAAATAGAGGTATGTAGCAATGAATCGGTATTTTTGTTATTTGATACTCGTAAACATGATGGCAAGTGTTGTTGCATCCGTTCCTCAACTTTTATTAAAAGATAGAACAAAGGGAGCAATTGTTTCCATAATTCTTGCTCTCATTCTAGGATCTATAGTTACGTATATAATAGCTCATTTTTTTAACAAATTCCCTGGCAAAGGATTGCCTGAGCTACTACAAGAGTACACTCCGAAATGGATTGCAGTCCCATTTCTTATGTACCTTACAGTTGGATGGTTTTCAACAGGACTAATTCCCGCATTATCGGAATTCACTGTATCTAGGATTATACAAAAAATACTCTCCTGCTAAGCGATCTGGAGAGTATTCGTGTTCACATAATCAAGTGTTATCGGGAGTGAACCTCTATCTATTATTTCTTTTCAATGGTGATGTGCATGATCTCCTTCTTGATTTGGAGAACTTTCTTTGAGGGAATTTAATTCTTCTTCAGAAACTTGTCCTACAACAAATTGTTTGCGGGGCATAACCATTGAGCCTTGATTACCCGCATGGACTTTTATTACATAGAGCCCCTCTTGATTAAAAACTTTACTCAAACTATACGTACCATTCCCATCATCTTTAGCTGGTTCCATACCATATTGAACGGAACCGTCTTTTTTCCATATTTCAAAATGTACAAAATCGGCATGTTTTATCGTTTTCCCATCTTGAGTCAGAACAGCTTTTATCATTTCCGGCTTATTAGGTGAAACCTGTTCAGGCAAAATAATATTAACTTCAAGAGGTGCTTCTGTTTTATACAGTTTTTCTACATCTTTGTTTAATGAACAACCACCTAAAAATAAACTAAGCAAAAGGAGTATGGAGAATTGAACAGTATGTTTCACAGCATTTACCACCCTTTTTAACACATTATGCATTTAAGAATTTTTTCACTAAAGGGATACGCTGAATCAATACCCAGTCCAATATCCACACCACAACAAGTGACAAGCCAACCAAAGGGAATATGATTCCTAATCCCACCATTAAAATCAATAACACCTTCATCTTCTTTATACTAGGAGCTTTGGGAGCGCCCATTGCTTTTTGAGGTTTACGTTTCCACCATAGATAAAAACCGCTTATTACAACAAAAATAATTCCTATACAAATTAGAAGACTTACTAACTGGTTAATAAATCCGAATTGTGTTCCTTTATGCAAAGTAATTCCCCAAGCCACTATTTTCCCTATTACACCATAGTTGTTATAGCGGTAATCGGCTAAAACAGCTCCTGAATATTGATCAATATGCATGGTTGCCTCATCCTGTGCTTTTGCTGGAAAAACAGACAGGGTATAGACACCCTCTGCTTGATTTGGAATAAAAACAGTATAACCTGGATGAATTCTCTCACGTTTTGCTATTTCAACTACATCATCAAGTGAGATAGGAATAAGACCTTGGATTTTTGAAACAGGTACAGCTAAATTTTCAGCTGCCCAAGGAACTTCTGCTATATCTTTTGTTTGTATTGTAGAAGATGGAGCACTTCCAGACCAAATAGAAGGTGGATAGCCAAGCCCTGAATTGGTAGCGACTGCTTGAAAATTACTCCCCCAAAAACCAGACCAAGGTAAACCCGTCATAACCAAAAATAACATTCCTGCTGTTAACCAAAAAGCCGGTACGGCATGTAAATCTCTCCTTAGAATCTTTTTCCCTTGATTTAGTCTAGGAAAAATAACACCGAACACCTTTTGTTGCTTTTTTGGCCACCATAAAAACAGACCAGTCACAATTAATACAACTGTCCAGCAAGCTGCCAGCTCTACAATTCGATCACCGATCGTACCAGACACGAGCTCACCATGAATTTCTTCAATTTTATCCATAATACGAGCGTCATCTTTCAACTCCCCTATCACTTTTCCTGTGTATGGATCCACAAAAATAGTGAGAGACTCACCCTTTAAAGAAATTCCAAACTCACTAGAACGCGAAGGACTGTCTCCTGGGCGATATTTTGTGATTTGTGCATCTGGATACTTTTTCACTACTTCCGCAAGTTGTTGTGAGGCTGTAATCGTATGTTCTTGTACCTTAACATTGTAATAATCTTTATATAGTACTTGTTCAATCTGAGGTTTAAATAAATAGATAGAGCCAGTAATTGCTAGAATAAAAAGAAATGGAGCAAAAATAATTCCTGCATAAAAGTGCCATCTCCAAACAGTCTGGTACAAAGATAACGATGTTTTTGACCTCACCTCACTTTTATTGCTTTCAACTTTCACAGATTGCATGTATGACTCCCCCTCTTTTCCGTTTCCGAATATGTATTATAACGGGTATTCGTGATGAAAGTATGAAGTTTACGGTTTTCATGCTTTAGTTAGGGAGCCTGCTGGCAAAATGTATGCTAAAAAGAAAATATCCCCGTTTGGGACTACCGTTGACATATCATTCGAAATTGAGAGTGAAACTGGTAGTATAGTGGCTTACATTTTTCACTTTTTCTTCATAGTTTTCACACAATTTCATTATAAATTTAAGAAAGGTTTAGTTCTTATACATTGTACAAAAACTAAAGATAGGACTATGTAGGGGGGAATGATGATTTAACTTATACTGTTGTCGCTAAACTATAAAGTTAAAGGAGTAATAATCATGAAATCAATCTTTAAGAAACCTCTACAATTTACATTATCAATTTTAGCAATTGTTACGTTCTGTACAGGAATTGCAAGCGCACATGTTACTGTAAAGCCAAGTACTTCTGCAACAGGAGCATGGGAAACATACACAATGAAAGTACCAGTTGAAAAGGATGTTCCCACAACCAAGGTTTCTTTGAAAATTCCTTCAGGTGTAGAGCTTGAGCAATACCAACCTGTACCAGGGTGGACATTTAGTGAAGAAAAGGATACATCAGGAAAAGTAACATCTGTTACATGGACAGCGACTGGCGAGGGAATTCTTTCTGGACAATTTCAACAGTTCACATTTGTTGCAAAAAACCCGAAAGATACTGGGAAAATCAATTGGGACGCGTATCAATACTATAAAGATGGTTCTATTGTAGAGTGGACAGGCAACGAAGGGGAAGACACTCCACATTCTATCACAGAAATCATGGCAACACCTGCCGCAGATGAGCATGATGCAGATCATACAGATCAAACAGCAACAACAGAAAAGAAAGATGCTGAAGCCGAGTCTGTCGCAGCTTCAACAGGGATACAGCAAACACCACTAATCTTGTCTATTCTGTCGGCTGTATTATCATTAGCTGCATTGCTTGTTGCACTACGTAAAAAGAGATAATAATGAAAAGGTCTGGCTTATAGTCAGACCTTTTTCATTTAGCTGAATGAGAAAAAAATGCCCTCCAAGTCATTTAACTGAAGGGCATTGCTTGTTTACATAATTTTCGATATAGGAAGTCGATCTGTTTAGAAATCTATGAAGTCTTTTCAATTTTGTTGTTGTTTTAACACCCAGTAAGAGATAGAAGCAAAAGAACCAACAGCGAAACCAAAAGAAACCGTACATTGTTATAACTTTACTTCATGCTTCCTCTTTTTCAATCTCAAGATGAGCAAAAGTAGCAGTGGTTGTAAACCAAATAAAAAAAATGCAACATTGCCCATTATACCCCCGAGTTTAAATACTTCATTGATGTTTTTGGGAATCATGGCAATGATGTAAATAATCGGAAGTAAGCCATACATAAATGGATGAATGTTTTTTTGAAAGAGTTGCGTGAGTCCAAAAGAAGCAGCATAGTGACCAAAGGTAAAACAAGTAAACATTTGCATAATCCATATCGCGAATAACAAAGACTCAAATCGTTCAAATAGCAGACCAGGCATTTCAAAACTTCGTATAAGCTCAAGTGTCGGCCAGGTTCGCGTTATCACTCCATCGATGGATAACGCGCCAATAACCATCACGACAGTAATCACGTAAAAGATCAGTGGGATGGACATTCCAACTAGAACAACTTTTACTGCTTTGTTTGGCTGTTTCATAAATGCTATTATAATTAACATGCTTTCAAAACCTGTATAGGAGAGAGCGGTTGTTTTGATTCCTTTTAATACTGGTATGATCCCCAACCCCAATACCGGACGCAAATTATCCACCTCAAATATTTTGAAACTCATAAAGGTAATCACCAAAAAAATGCCGACCGTAATAGGGAGGATTATTTCAAACAGACGAGCAATCGGATTTATACCGCCTGTAATCAAATAGAGACTCGTCCACATGAATGGCATCAAAACGGCCCAGGATGGAGTGTCTTCCAACAAAAAGAAATCTGTTACTTCTGCTAATGAACGGGCATGAAACCCACACATTATTAAAAAGTAACATACAACTAGCAGACTTAGTAACCCGCCCACCCATTTCCCTACAATTTCTTGGCTGTATTGATAAAAGGTTTTTCCTGGGAACTGTTGGCTTAATTTGACTAGGATAATCCCTGCCATCATCGCGATCAGCCCACCTAAAATCACAGCTAGCCAGCTATCTGGTGTTTGAACCATCTCTGTAGATGTTCGTGGCAAGGTCAGAATCCCCGTTCCAAGTACATAATTTATGACGATAACAGCTGCTTGAGGTGTCGTAATACGGTCTTTGGGGCTAGTAATCATCGCAGGTCACTTCCTTATTTACAATTTAGGATTACTACTTCCAGAAGATTCATTATGTCTCATTTTTCCACGCTTTCTCTTATAAATGGTGTAATTTTACATTTCCAAAAAAGAGAAAAATTTATGCATACTTCATACATGTCAGGTTAACATAACCCATCATTATCCGAAGTAGCCATGCCCAGGGCATCCGCGCCAACACTGGGTTTCTCGCAATCTCTGAAATTATCAAGTATGCAGGATTTTATGCAATGCCCTAGTGGTGCGGCTTTTGACCTCCCGATCTTTTGACAAGTCTCCCTACTTTTTGCATAAAATCTTGCATACATATTTGTTACAATTGCTAGTATAAGCGAATGTACTAACCATGTTATATTAACTATGCTGTGACGATCTACTTATAGGTTATATTTAGTCCTATGCCCCGTCTGGATATAACCAAAAAACCGTGCTTACCATAAGCACGGTTTTTTTAGTTTTTGCACCAGAACCGTACCTCCTACATCTTAAAACAATTATTCTATTTGACGAGATTGTTACCGCAAATTAATATGGAAATATAAGGTATCATAGAACCAATTATATCCATTTCGGAGAGGGGCAGATCAAATTTGAGAAAGTTTACTTGGTTGACGCTTGTGCTTACCGTCGTCCTAATCATTGCGGGATGCGGTGGCAAAGTGAAGAACGAAAATACCGGTTCCGGCGGAGACACAGCTCAAAGCGCCGGTAATGCGAGCCAAAAGCAATATAAGATTGCCATTTCCCAAATTGTCGAGCATCCGTCACTTGACGCAACGCGGGAAGGCTTCCTGGCGGCACTGAAAGACGCCGACATTGAGGAAGGCAACAATTTGACGGTCGATTACAACAACGCGCAGGGGGATCCCACCAACAACCTGTCCATCGCCCAAAAAGTTGCGAATGAGAAAAACGATCTAGTACTGGCCATCGCCACTCCGTCTGCATTAGCCGTTGCACAGCAGGTGAAGGATACGCCGGTGTTGTTCGCTGCAGTAACGGATCCGGTCGGCGCGAAAATCATCAACAACCTCGATAAGCCGGGCGGTAATATTTCCGGCGCTTCGGACACGAACCCGGAAGCAACGACTAAGCTGGTTAATTTCATTGCAGAGAACTTCCCGAAAATCAAAACCGTCGGGCTCGTCATCAACGAAGGAGAGTCCAATGCGGTCGTCATGGCCGACAGGGCGGAAAAAGATTTTGCCGCGCACGGGATCAAGCTTATTAGAGCGCCAATCACCAACACGTCGGAGGTCAAACAGGCAGCTCAATCACTGGTTGACCGCGTGGACGCCTTCTACTTGACGCTTGATAATAAGGTTGTCAGCGGCGTCGATTCGATCATCCAACTGTCGAAAGACAATAAAATTCCTCTTTTCTCCAGTGATCGCGAAACAGTTGAAAGGGGCGCTTTGGCAACGGTGGGTTTCAAATATTATGATCATGGTTACCAGGTCGGCCAAATGGCTGTGGATATTCTGAAGAACGGCAAAAAGCCCGGCGACATGGAAGTCACGGTGCCTAATAAACTGGACCTCATAATCAATTTGAAAGCTGCAAAGGACTTGGGCATCGAGGTTACAGATAAGATGAAGAATGCGGTTGCGGACCAAGCGCAAAACCTGATCCAGTAGAAACACAGGGGGGTGGACGTCCATTCGTTCACTCCTTTTTTCTTTAAGATTTGAGCTATTTTCAAGAATGGGAGGTATAGCAAGAATGCTCAATTCATTATATGGGGCGGTTGAACTCGGCTTACTGTACGCTTTGATGTCGCTGGGCGTTTACATTACGTTTCGCATTCTGGATTTTCCAGACCTGACCGTCGACGGCAGTTTCGTTACAGGCGGAGGCATTGCCGCCATTATGATTACACAAGGCTACTCCCCGTTTCTTGCGGGTCTGGCCGCATTTGGCGGAGGGGCGGCGGCCGGCGCGTGCACGGGTCTTCTTCATACAAAAGGAAAGATAAACGGGCTGCTCTCGGGGATCCTCATGATGATCGCCCTTTATTCCATTAATATGCGAATAATGGGTACTCCAAACATTTCACTGCTTGGTACCGATATTCCGTTTTTCTCGATTTCGCAGGCCGGAACCCGGATCTTACTGATCGCGATTGGTGTGATCCTGATCAAATTGCTACTTGACGCATTTCTACATACCGATCTCGGACTCGCGCTTCGGGCTACAGGCGATAATGCACGAATGATCCGGAGCTTCGGGGCCAACACCGATAACACCATTATTCTGGGGATCAGCCTATCGAATGGCCTTGTCGCGCTATCGGGGGCACTAATTACTCAACAGTCCGGTTTTGCGGACATTTCCATGGGGCTCGGAATGATCGTTATCGGCCTTGCTTCGGTCATTATCGGAGAAGCCATTTTTGGGACGCGAAACGTCTTCTTTTCCACTTTAGCCGCCGTGCTGGGTTCTATCGTATACCGAATCATCGTTGCGCTAGCACTTCGCATAGAATGGCTCAACACGTCCGATTTGAAGCTGATCACCGCGTTGATCGTCATTGTCGCGCTTGTTCTTCCTTCCGCGCAGCGCTCTTGGAGGCTGCGAAATGTTTCCAAGAAACGTACAGCCGAGCTTGCCGGGCCGGCATCGCAGCAATCAGTGGGAGGTGAGCGTTGATGCTTCAATTATCTCAAGTATCCAAGCTTTTTTTTCCTGGAACCGCGGACGAGAAGATTGCGCTGATGGGCATCGACCTGACGCTGAATGCAGGTGATTTCGTGACGGTCATCGGCAGCAACGGGGCCGGAAAATCGACGTTGATGAACGTTATTTCCGGAGTTATGATGCCGGACGCGGGGCAGGTGCGAATCGAAGGAAGCGTCATCCACCACCTGCCCGAATACCGCCGTAGCCGCTGGATCGGGCGCGTATTCCAGGATCCGATGGCAGGGACCGCTCCGCATATGACCATCGAGGAAAATCTTGCAATGGCTTATGCTCGCGGTAAATCGCGCGGTCTTCAGTTCGGCGTGACATCGAAAAAACGGGTATTTTTTCAGCAGCAGTTAAAAAGACTGGGCATTGGGCTGGAGAATCGGCTGCGGGCGAAAGTCGGTCAATTATCCGGTGGCGAACGCCAGGCGCTCAGTTTATTAATGGCGACGTTCACGGAACCGCAAATTCTGCTGCTTGACGAGCATACGGCCGCTCTTGACCCTGCAAGGGCGGAACTGATCACGCGTCTTACCGATAGCATCGTACGCGAAATGAAGCTGACGACCCTGATGGTCACCCATAATATGGAACAAGCCATCCGTCTCGGTAACCGGCTAATCATGATGGATAAAGGGCAGATCATTCTCGATGTAAACGAACAGCGAAAAAAAGAACTGACTGTCGAACTGCTGCTGCGCGAATTCGAACAAATCAGCGGCCACAAATTGGCCGACGACAGGATTGTATTCGGGGGCCTGAATTGACTTTAAGAGATAAATTGCACACTTTTTAAACGCTAAATTGCACATGGAATTGATTAAAGTGCATTGAACTATTAAATTTCTACTATTATATAGTTTAAGAACTCGCAGATTTCTATTCTAGCAGCGAGGATACAAACGAATACTGGAGTAAACAGTTCTATAGTTTGATATTGGAAATCTATGTTGCTTTAAAATGATTTTTCTAAGCATTCCAGCATTCCTTCGGGAGTGCTTTTTAGTTTGTAATATATTTTATGTTATGTGGAAGGGAATCCCTTTATATTGCTTAATAAAACACGGTGTTTTAAAGGGAATCCCCTCTACTTATCGAATAACCACTAAGGAACGATGTGAAGAGTGGTCAAAGAGCGATTCGTGTTATTCTAAAGAGTGAGGTGATAGCGTGGAAGAATACGAATATATCTTTCTTAATAAAGAGATGAGCGAGCGGCTAGGTATCGGTGTAAGCACCCTTCGCAAGTGGGCTGCCGCGCTAGAGAAAAGCGGGTACGGCTGGGAGAAGCATGAGGACGGTACCCGCTACTTTACCCGCTACGATGAAGAAACACTTATTCTATTTAAAACATTAGTCCAGGAACAGAAGTTTAATCTAGAGCAAACTTCAAAGGTAATAATATAGGCAGGTATTCTTGTAAAACTAAATTTTTTAAAGAACAATTTCTCTTTACTAATACACGTTAACTAGATATCCGATAACGGTGAAAGTGGAGATTGAACGAACCAATTAAGTATGGGAAACGATCAATTCACAATCCCCATCAATGGCAAATTCTCCGAATCCCGCTGGAATGATAAGGTGCATTCCTTTTTTCAAGGAATAAGGTATCTCATTTTGAACAAGTGTTCCTTCACCCTTAATAACACTTAAAAGCAAGTATTTATCATTCCATGAAAAGATAGACTTACCTTGAATATCCCATTTATAGACTGAGAAAAACTCTGATTCTACAAAAATTGTTTGGGTCACATTTTCTCTTTGCTCAACAATCTCACAATCCTGGTGTGGAACGCTTGTGACATCCATTGCCTTTTCGATGTGGAGTTCACGTAAATTCCCCTCTGCATCTCTACGGTCGTAATCGTATACCCGGTAGGTTATATCGGAGCTTTGCTGCGTTTCCAACACAAGAGTTCCTTCACATAAAGCGTGAATCGTCCCGCTCGGTACATAGAAAAAGTCACCCGGTTTAATTTTCACATGACGGAGCAGATTATTCCATTTCCTTTCCTTTATCAACTCCACTAACTCCTCTTTCGTCCTGGCATTATGACCGAGAATTATGTCAGCATCTTCCTTACAGTCGATGATAAACCAGCATTCTGCCTTCCCTAATTCTCCATTTTCGTGGATCATCGCATAAGCATCATCCGGATGAACTTGAACAGATAAATCCATGTTGGCATCTAAAATTTTTGTCAACAGTGGGAAAATTTCTTCTTTTGGACTTCCAAAAAGCTCAGGATACTCCCTCCAAAGCTTATCTAATGTAAAGCCGGCAAACGACCCATTTTCAATTATTGAGGATCCATTTGGGTGGGCGGATATGGCCCAGCATTCCCCTGTTTGCTTTGTTGGAATCTCATATCCGAATTCTTTATGTAAAGCTGTTCCACCCCAAATCCGTTCTTTAAACACAGGCTTTAAAAATAACGGTTGCAAAACCCCACCCCCAGACTATCTTTGTTAGCTTTCTAAAATTGCATGACGAGCAAGCAAAAGAGAACCAGTAATCCCTGCAGCATTTCCTAGCCCGGGACTCACAATATACTCCGTAAGCTCTGGCAAGGAAACATAATCGTTCATGAAATTCTGTAAATACTTATAGATAGAGGGGAAAATTTGTTTCTGATTCATCACTCCACCACCAAGAATAATCCTTTTCGGTGATAGGATTAAGATGTATTGCATGAGTGCTTGAGCAAGATAGTATCCTTCTAAATCCCATACTCCCATGCGTTCTACTAAGTTGATCCCCTTATCGTTCCAGCGTTCTTCGATTGCTGGACCCGCTGCCAAACCTTCTAAGCAATCGGAATGATAAGGACATCTTCCTTGATAATCATCCTGTGGATGGCGTTTTACGAGAATATGGCCCATTTCAGGATGTGACCATCCTTGCAGCAGTTTCTCCTGGATAACCGCACCTGCTCCAATTCCTGTTCCAATCGTAATATATAAACAGCTATCCAGCCCCTTGGCGGCACCGTAAGTCACCTCAGCCAATGCCGCGGCATTAACATCAGTATTAAAACCAATAGGAACAGGAAAAGCCTCCTTCAACGCTTGTACAAATGGGAAATTCCTCCACGCCATTTTTGGGGTTGATGTAATATACCCGTAGGTGGAACTTTCTCGATTAACATCAATGGGTCCGAACGAACCTACTCCAATGGCATCAAGATCATATTCTTTAAAAAAAGCAATAACCTTTGCCATGGTTTCACTGGGTATCGTTGTAGGAATTTGGATCCATTCAGAGAGATTTCCCTTTTCATCTCCAACGGCACAGACAAATTTTGTTCCTCCTGCTTCGATTGCACCTAGCATTCTTAATTCCTCCAAGTGTAAGAAAATGAGTTAAAAGTAGTAAACCTCTAAAATCAATGGTTATAGTGAGGAAGCAAAAAGAATCCACTTTCAAATGATGTGGATTCTTTGAGATTATGCGAATAGTTTTTCTGCTTCATCAAATCCTATATTGATAGAGCCTATATACCTATTGGTATATACCACCAACTGGGACAGGTTCTACCTGTTTGCGTAAGGCCTTTTCATATAGTTTTGCTTTTCCTACGGAGTTAAAGAGGTTCATTTTTTGGTTAATCACTTTACGTGCTTCCATAATACAATCGGGATAAATAACATTTGGATCCCAATATTCAGTTGTGCTTAGAATTTCACGAGCCTTTGTAAAATAAGCATATTTCATATCACTAGAAATATTGATTTTACTTACCCCTAGTTTCACAGACTGAGCAATTTCACTATCCGGGTTAGAAGAACCTCCATGAAGCACTAATGGGATGCTTACAATCTTATTAATTTCTTCTAAAATATCCATTTGTAATTGCGGCTTGATATTCTTTGGATAAATCCCATGAGCGGTACCAATCGCAACCGCTAACGTATCCACCCCTGTCCGTTCCACAAAATCTTTTGCTTCAGCAGGGTTAGTATAGATAACCTCGGTTACTCCGCCTTCAATGGAATTGCCCGTGCTCCCAATTGTACCTAATTCTCCTTCTATCGATACCCCCACTGCATGGGCAATTTCAGCGGCTTTCTTCGTCAATGCCACATTTTCTTCATATGGGAGCAACGAACCGTCAATCATGACGGATGTAAAACCACATCGAATAGCTCTTAAGATCTCTTCAATGGAGCCACCATGGTCGAGATGAATAACAAATGGTACAGGACTTTCATATACACGGTGCTTCACATAAGAAAAGAATTCGTCAGTTAAAAACTCTAATTCAGATGGATGGATTGCAATTATAGCTGGTGAATTGGAGTTTTCCGCCTCTTCAACAACTGCTCTTAAAAATGAACTATCAGCGACGTTAAAGGCCCCAACTGCGAATTTATTTTCTTTTGCTACTTCCAATAATTGTTTCATATTTATTAACATAATCTACACACTTCTTTCTTTGTTTTTTTATAGAGATTTACCAGTTGATTTTGAAAGATTAATATAATACTTGACTGCTTCTTTACCTGCGTCTATGGTACTGTGTATCAAATCAAAGTAATTAATTGTTGGATCTCTGTCTAGCTGATACCTAATACTATCAACCTGTGCTTTCATAAAATCGGAACCCACATTAATTTTATTAATTCCTAATTCAATAGACTTTCGAATATTCTCTTCACCGCATCCGGATCCTCCGTGCAGTACCAGTGGAATATTTGTTTCCTGTTTTATTTTTTCCACAATATCAAAGCGAAATTTGGGTACGAATCCTTCTGGATAATCTCCGTGGCTTGAACCGTATGAAATAGCTAAGGCATCTACATCTGTTTTTTTAACAAAGTCAATGGCAAGTTCAGGATCCGTATACATACTATCGCTTGTCATAATATTACTTACAGCTCCAATATTGCCAACCTCCGCCTCTACACTTGCATTGTATGTTTGAGCGAATTCAACCATATTTCGTGTGATTTCAACATTTTGATCAATTGGGTAAGCAGCGGCATCCATCATGACACTTGAGAAACCATCCTGTAAACACCTTTTAACAAAACTAACATCCTGGCCATGATCAAGATTAATAGCAACTTCAACGCTTGATTCATTTGCCATTTGAATAATAGGATCTGTTAATAAATGACTTCCAAAATGCTCCTTTAAATGATCTTGATATAAGCTGATAATAATCGGTGCTCGTAACTCTTGTGCGGCTTGAATGACAGCATGAACCGTCTCAAGATTAAAACAGTTAATGGCCATCACCGCATATTTTCCTTCATTGGCTCGTTCCAGCATTCCTTTCATCGAAACATACATTTTGCATCCCCTACCTAATCTTTTTGATTATGAAATATTTATACTAGATAAATCGATTTCTTCTTCTTCCTCATCCATTGAATAACCATCTTTTTCACTTTCAATCGGCTCTTTTTTCCATAAAAATAGCATGATACCTGTAATAGCTGATCCAATAAATAAAGCTAAAGTGAATAACAATGGATGATTCATGGCTGGGACAATAAACATTCCGCCTGATGGAACCGGTGAACCAACTCCCCACATCATCGAGAAGCCTCCGCCAACAGCAGCTCCTAATGTACAAGAAGTAACGACACGGAGTAAGTCAACGGCTGCAATTGGGATGACACCTTCCGTAATCATGCAGATACCCATTGGAAAGGCAATTTTAATATTATCTTCTTCTTTTTTCGTATATCTCTTCTTCCGAAAGGCTTTTGACAAAACCCAAGATATCGTGACACCAAACGGAGGAACCATGGAAGCCAAAATTTTAACTGCTTCTGGTCCATAAACTTTTTGCAGTAATAGACCATCTGCAAATAATGAAGCTACTTTGTTTACAGGTCCGCCGAAGTCAAAAGCAGCCATGCCGCCTAAAATGGCCCCAAAGACGAATTTCATAGACCCTTGCATGTTTGTTAAGAAAGCGGTTAAACCCTCAGTTGCCCAAACAATAGGGCGACCTAGGACGAAAAACATTAACAAGCCTACTACCACACTAGAAATTAACGGAATGATCATCATAGGCATTAAACCTTCTGCCCACTTTGGAACCTTTAAATGATTTTTAAGAAAGGCAACAAAATATCCTACGATAAAACCACCTAGCATTCCGCCCAAAAACCCTGCACCAATCGCATTAGCAATTAAACCCATTAATAGACCCGGCGCAATACCTGGACGATCTGCAATGGAGTAGGCAATCGCTCCAGCAATGACCGGCGCCAATAATCCCATTCCAAGCACACCTAGGGAGACGAGCGCGGACGGAATAGAGAAGCTTTCTTTATAATTTCCAATAACTGTACCGCCTGTTAGATTTCCGATGGCAATCAACAGTCCTGATGCAACAACTAGAGGTAACATATATGAAATAGCAGTTAATGCATGCTTTTTAATTTGCAGCTTCTTCAACATATTAGCTCCTCCTTATTTGTTACCGCTTAATTCCATTTCAATTTTTTTATATAATTGTTTCGGTCCCTTAATAGCAATATGTGTTGGGATTTCAACGATTCTTTTTCCTTTAAAACGTTCCTTTCCGCTCACCTTAATATCTGCAGCAATAATAACTAAATCTGCGGCTTCAATTTCTTGCTTCGTTAGTTCATTCTCTATTCCAATAGTTCCTTGTGTTTCAATACGTACCTTATGACCTAATTCTTGCCCTGCCTTGATTAATTTCTCTTTTGCAATATAAGTATGAGCAATACCCGCCGTACAAGCTGAAATTCCAACAATATTCATAACTATTTCCTCCTACTCATTATTTTTTGACAATAGATGAATAACTTCTTGCTTGGTTTCGACCCTTTGAAGGCTCTGAAGAACTTCGTCATCCGCTAATAAAGTGGCCACCTTTTGCAGCAGCTTAATATGGACTGTAGTTGCATCAGAAGTTTTCACAGCAAATAAGAAAATAATTTGGATTGGATTACCGTCTAAGGATTCCCACTCCACAGGATGTTTCGTTCGGCCAATGGCCAAGGATGTTTTGATGACACTCTCTGATTTTCCATGTGGAATAGCTATTCCTTTTTCAAGCCCTGTCACCCCTTGTTGCTCACGATATAACACATCCTTAATGAAACCTTCTTCACTATCTACACAATGATTTAAATATAATAAATGTGTTAATTCCTCAATGACTTCCATTTTCGTCGTAGCCTGCAACTTTAAATCAATTAAATCCTCTGTGATCACTTTTGAAATGTCTAATTCTTCTAACTTTGTATCCAATTTCAAGTCCCCTTTCAAATTATTTTTGCTTTTTGTTTCTTATAGTAATGACCAATAAACTGATCAATTTTCATCTTATCTTCATCATTTAAAATGGGACTGACCAAAATAGTAGGCTTATCTATGATGCTATGGGTTTTCACTGTTGAAATTACAAGTTCTACATCATCATAGTCGCATTTTTTGAGTCGATGCTGAGCAACGATTCTTTTGATTTCAATGTTTGGGAACGTTTTTTTAATCTTTTCACTCAACAAATGGGAAGTTCCTATACCGCTCGTGCACTCAATCAAAATAGGAATCTTGTTTGAAAGTCGATCTTCAATTGAAATTTGAAAATACAACGTGACATATCCAATTTCTTCATCTGATAAATTTTTTACAAATTTCCCATCTTTATTTACCTGGTTAATACATTGTTCAACCATGTGAAAAGTATCGCGAAAATTCGTTTTAATAGACTCTAAAATGGGATTCACGATATAAATATCATGGTTCAAGCGATATACCATGGAGTGAAGATGATGGGTCAACTGGTCCTTTAATAATTCTTCTTCTTCCAGGTTATGGCCAATTTTTTCGGATACTTTTCTTACCAGGCGTTTTGAAAGTAGTTTCACTTTCTCGCTCATGAGGTCTTCTGTATCTTGATTCAGCAGAAATCTAGAAGTCAGTTTGTAAGCTTTTAAAATATAGTACAGCTTATTAAATTCATAATCTTCCAATTTAAATGAATAAAATAACTCCACTTTTTTTACCAAATCAACTGTAATGAGATAGGCTTTCGATTGTTTATCCAAAGATTCAAATGATTCTTCCCTATATAGGTTTTTTGAATAATTAATGTGTTTCTCAATAATCGAAAGAAGAGTGCAAAATAAAGTTAAATAGAATGGCTGATCTAAAAGGATTTCATGTTCCTCCTGTATTTCATGAAGAAACTTTTTGATTTCATACAGCCGATTGTAGTTATTTCTTACTTCTTCAATAAATTTTGGTATGTGATATTGGCTAAATGGATCTCCTGATTGTTTCAAAAAACTTTCTATGATAACGGACATTAATCTATTTATTGAAAGCTGATGCCCATCAATAAAAGTCCCGTTATTCACCCTTAGTAGTCTAAGGTTATATGGTCTTATTTTTGTATCAATATACTTAAAATCATTAATGATAGAACTTTGGCTTACAAAATATCTTTCTGATAGCTTTTGGAGGGATGTCTTCATCGGTGCAATAGAAAGAAGATACAGCAGTAAATTAATACGCCTTTCTTTAGAACTGCTGAAAATAACCTGTTCCTCTTTCTCAACGTCCTCATTTGGTGTAAGTAAGTATCCTAGGTTTTCTTTCTTCGTGAGGGTGTAGTTTTTCAAATGATACTCTGATATTTTTTGTACGTCCCGATAAATCGTTTTCGTAGAAACAAACAATTGAGCAGACAAATCAGAAGCCGTGACATAATCACTTTTATTCTGCAATATTTTAAGAATCTTATGTTGGCGTTCATTCAACTCATATGCCATTCTCACTTATCACCTCTTTTCTATGTCTTAATCATAAAACAATGAAAACGCATACACAATTACAATTTCCATCATTTTTCTATGTCCTTATTAAAGTGAGTAACACCTATTTTTCTTAATTAATGCCGTAAACATAGGCTTATTCGTAAGAATAAACAATTCCAAAATGAGGTCGTGACGCATGCCTACTTAGCTTGTAAGGATAACAGAAGGAGCAGTTGAAATGGGAACACTCTACTGCCTTTTTGGTTCTGGTGCAAAGATAATTTATAAAAAAATAGGCTATTTTCATACTAGCAAAACATGCTCGTATGTTCTGTTTGTCCCCTTCTTCTGGTTCAGCTGAGATACGTGTAAAACTAGGTCATAGAGATACAATATTCATCAATATATAATTATTAAGGGTATTTGTAACAAAAACGAACGTTTTTGTTACGAGAATCCTCTTCAATTTTTTCAGCTAGTAATCTCGCATAAGTTATGTAACAAAAATACGTAACAATATTATTCGTAACAATAATCGTAGCCCCTGGTTACACGAACGCTGGTACTGGGCCTTGTAATGCTGTCTCTTAAGCTAATGTATCATTGTGCTCATACATTTTGAACAGGAATAACAGAATGCCCTTGTGCTTAGATTGCGTAGGGGCTTACTTTAGTATATTTATTTTTATATAACAGATGTTGATTTGTTATTTGTGTTATAATACAATAAGATCAATAAACGATATATAGGGGGTAATACTATGTTGGACTTAGAGTTTTATCATAATATACCTAAAAAAGAATGTCGTGAGTGCGGATGTGAAATTAAAGAGAAGCACGAGTCTTATTTATATGAATGTGAGCGTTGCATCGGAAAGCATGAGGAGTATTAGGATATAATGCCCTTACACTTAGTATGTAGGGGGGATTTTTCATAACAGAATCAGATAAACGCTGTCTTTAAAAGTACACTATTATGAATAAAAAATTTTCTTATAAGCTCCTATTGTGTTTATTAACTATGTTTATAGGGTACAATATTTATAGAAACTGAAAACTTCAATTATCTCCATTAACATAATAAGACATCATGAATAATATAAATGGATTACCCTGTTTGTGGCAAACAAAAAATGGTTCTTTCCAAGGTTAGTTGAAAAGAACCATTTTTTAATTGCCAAATACACCTATATTTCACGTATTAAAATCTACTTTGCGGTCTAGAGCAGCAACCCTGTGATTAAGCCAATTAGTGATGGATCGTTTTGTAGACAATTCTAATCGCTGGTATGTTCATGAGGATGAACTGCTTAACTTAGATAATGTTATTTCGGTTAAGATTCAGGCTAATGAAATACAGGAGATTGAAGAAAACGGTTTAGACGATTCAGACGATATAGTTTACTCTTAAGGTAGGTATTTTGAACATTCCTGTAGGAGTTCTTTTTATGTTGTAGATCCCAGGTAAAAAGAAAAGCTCTGCCGGTGTGATCGACGGCGGCTGAAATGCTTTGTATAACGTTTTAGCCGTTTTTATTTTGTCTAGACATAGAAAAAAGCATGTGCTAGTAAAACACATGCTCTTTCTTGCCCGATTTATTTATATTGTTCGCCTGGATCTATTCTAGCATTGATAGACGGATCTTTAG
>NZ_JASATP010000068.1:0-25320 GCF_038440375.1 Bacillus sp. OTU530 | reverse complement strand
AGATGATTGGGTTCATGCACATTCAATTAAGAAACAAAATGTAAAAACAACTGTTACAATCGGATATCAAAGTGGAACAGCGCATATGTGGACTGCATTACTAATGAAGGAATTAAAGTATTTTGAAGAGGAGTTGTATGTTCACTTCCCAAGTCAACCATTTTCGATCAATTGGTGTAATGCATATAGTGGGTTAGAATTAGTAGAATTAATGATAAAAGGAGAGGTACAAATTGCTTCCCTAGGTGATTATCCGATGGCGATTTGTAATGAACTTAGTAAAGTGTTACCTAATTTTAATTCAGTTATTTTGGCTTTTGATGGAAAGACGCGAAACGGAAGTGGAATTTCGTTTGTGACTCCAAAGGAAGCGAAGATCCATTTAGAAGAGTTGTTTCAAGCCCCTATATCCACTGTTACGAATTCTAGTGCTCATATAAGGTTACGGTCATTTATAGCAGCACTGGGGGAAGAAGTTCAGCCAAAGGTCATCCATCAACAGATGCGTGAAAGCATGGAAAGTATTGCACAGCAACGGATTGGCGGCAGTGTTATGTGGGAACCCTATCCCAGCTTGATCCGCTATTACGAGACGGGGAAAATACTCGTTGACGAAGTAAAGGGAGAGGATTATTTAACTGGAATTGTATCTGAAAATAGCTGGTTACGTAATCACGAAGGAGTGACAATCTCATACTTGAAAGCTCATATACGTACACATCAGCTTATCCGAAATAACCCAGAAAAAGCAGCTCGGATCTTATCGACATGTACAAAAATACCTTTTAAAGTTGTTATGCAAGTGATCTCAAAAGTATATTGGGATTCTACTATATATAGTCGTGATTTAGAAACATTAAAAAAAATTAGTTCAAGTACAATGACATGCATGGATGATGGTAGTCCTTTTTTAGTAAGAACCGAATATTTACAGTCGGCCATTGATGAATTGAATTTACCGTTACTTCAGCAGCCCATAGTACAAGGGGATTGGTCAACAGATTTTCTGTATTAGAATTGCTTCAATGAATCGTGCCTGTCATGTCAAAGCATGATAGATACAAAAGCAAACAGGTTGATAAAAATAATCAAATAAAAAAAGAAACATGCCATCAGAAATATTGCTTGATTACATAAATTGATGGGTTAATTTTCAAAAAAATTCTTAATCCATACTTGACATATATGTTTAATTAGAATTAATATAGTCTTTAAAGATTTACCTCATATTTAGGGACAGTAAGGCTCCATTGGTAAAAATTTTACTTTATGTTAAAAAGTTTGAATATGCCGACTAGATCACTAGAGGCTCTCAATTCAAGGCGCAATTTCCCTTGAACTGAGAGCTTCTTTTAGTTATAAGGCTTTACATGCAAGAAAAGCCCTAATTTCATATAAAGAGTGGGGGATGCAGTAAGCCGAAGCTAGTCAGGCTATAAACAAACAACTATTAATTTACCAAAGAGTGCCTCAGGAAAGAAAGATGAAAAAAGAGCTCGGTTTTCCTAGAATGAATGTTAATGCGGATGCCGATCTATTAGACAGAGGGACAGGGTTTATGAAGTGTACGTTTCTGTCAACTACCTACCGCTTATTTGTAAAGCGGGGGCTTGGAAAAGCCTAGTTGTCTAGTCTCAGTCTCCGGTATATGGTAAGCCATAGCGAGTGACTACGTTGGATGAGTCAACACAGCCTTGTGTGATTCCCTAGCACATCTGTTGTTCAGGCCCTGTAACAGTTCTGAGAGGTAGGAACGGTCAACCTGAAGCAAGAAGCTCATTCAACATTGACGAAGGGAAACAAACTCTAAGGAGGGACGAAACTTGCGAGTATTCGTCATGAATTTACGTGGAGAGATGCTGATGCCCTGTTCTCCGCGTAAAGCGAGAATGCTATTGAAAGAACAGAAGGCAACAATTATTCGTTACAATCCGTTTACGATTCAACTTTTGTATGTAACAGGAGAAGCAACGCAAGAAACACAGTTAGGAATAGATTTAGGTGTGAAATATGTTGGAATTGCTATTACATCTAATGAAAAAGTATTTGGTAAGGCAGAATTAGAATTACGTCAGGATGTAAAAAGTAATCTAGAAACAAAGAAAATCTACAGACGAGGCAGAAGAAATCGTAAAACTCGATATAGAAGGTCAAAATTTAAGCATAAAACGAAACGAGTTTATGCAGAAGGAAAAGGAAAAAAGACAGGAATGTATCACAAGGTAGCTGTATCTTTTACTTCTAAGCGTCCAAATGGTTGGCTTCCACCTTCTATTCAAAGCAGAATACAGAATACCTTTTATTGGATCGATACATTTTATTTGTTACTCCCAACATGCAATATTCATATAGAAGTAGGAAAATTTGATGTTCAGAAGATGAGGAATCCAAATATTCAAGGTAGGGAGTATCAAGAAGGGGACACCTTTGGGTATCATGATGTAAGGTACTTTGTTTTTGCAAGAGATCATTACACCTGTCAGGTCTGCAAGAAAAAAGGTGGAATTTTACAAACTCATCATATTATTTATAAAAGTCATGGAGGAAGCAATGCCGCATGCAACCTCATTACAGTTTGCGCGAGTTGTCATACGTATGAAAACCATCAAAAAGACAACATTCTTTGGAAGTGGATGATAGAGAAGAAGAAAACCAAACGTTATAAAGAAGGTCCATTCATGAACATTTTTCGCAGAAGAGTGTTTGACAAGTATTCTGAAGCTCACATTACATATGGAAGTATGACAACACCAAGACGAAAAATACTTGAGCTTGAAAAAACCCATTCTAACGATGCAATTGCGGCCACAGGTATAACTGCCATTAAAGAAAATTCAGCGAATGTGCTGTTTATTAAGCAATTTAGAAAGAAAAAACGTTCTTTACATGAAGCAACTGCACGAAAGGGGAGAAAAGAAAAAAATATATTATCTAAAAGAAATGAAAAAAACACAAAATCAGTGGGGACATGGCACTTGAATGATAAAGTACGTGTATTTGGGCAGGTCGGCTGGATTAGTGGATTTAGTGGACAAAGTTGTTATGTAAAAAACATACAAGGTGATTATGTTACAGTTCCAGGAAAATCGTATAAACAAGTAAACTTAAGCAGCTTAGAACTGTTATGTCACAATTCTAACTGGCAATTTGCAATCTTGTAAGAGAATATGAAAAAATGTATACTGCTGCATTTAAAGGAGAAAAAGTAGGTTTTAATTCACACTTGACAGATTAGAATTGTATGATTTAAAATACAAATAATTCCACGAGGAATATCAGCCGACTAGGCAGCTAGAGGCTCTCAGTTCAAGGAACGTTACCTTGAACTGGGAGCCTCTTTCTTTTTACATAACTTCTCAGGGTAGCGGCAGTTAGTCAATCGGTTGATTAAACACCTTTTCATGAATAGCATACACCTGCTAAAAATGATTTTCTTGAGTAAGAAACAATCTAGGACCAAATATTTGTTAGGGGGAAAATATTATGACAATTGAAAGAGAGTTTCAGCTTGAAACTTTAGCTGTCCATGCAGGTCAGAAAGTAGATTCAGCAACACTTTCAAGGGCAGTTCCTATCTATCAAACCTCATCCTATGTTTTTCATGATAGTGACCATGCAGCAAGGCTTTTTAATTTAGAAGAAGAAGGATTTGTGTACACAAGGATTATGAATCCAACAACTGACACATTTGAAAAAAGGATCGCTGCACTCGAAGGCGGCACTGGAGCCCTTGGAGTTGCATCAGGTCAAGCGGCAATCGTCAATTCTATTTTAAATATTGCAACGGTTGGCGATGAAATTGTCTCATCTGCAAGCCTTTATGGAGGCACCTACAATCTATTTTCACATACACTTCCAAAACTAGGTATTACTGTTAAATTTGTTGACGGCAGTGATCCGAAAAATTTTGAAAAAGCTATTACGGGTAAAACAAAGGCGGTGTATGCTGAGACAATTGGAAATCCAAAAGGGGATGTTTTAGATATTGAAGCTGTTGCTGAAATTGCCCATAATCATTTCATTCCCTTGATTGTCGATAACACGTTTGCAACTCCATATCTTCTTCGGCCAATCGACTTTGGTGCTGATATCGTGATTCACTCTGCTACTAAATTTATTGGTGGTCATGGGACCTCTATTGGAGGAGTCATTGTAGACGGCGGTAAATTTGACTGGGGAAAAAGTGGGAAATTTCCTGGTTTGACAGAACCAGATCCCAGCTACCATGGTCTTGTCTATACGGAAGCTGCAGGAGAAAATGCCTATATTATTAAAGCAAGGGTTCAACTGTTAAGAGATCTTGGTTCAAGCTTATCACCATTTAATTCATTCTTATTTCTTCAAGGACTTGAAACCTTGCATCTCAGACTAGAACGGCACAGCCAAAATGCTTTAGAAGTAGCCCGCTTTTTAGAAAAAAATGAAGCTGTTCAATGGGTCAGCTATTCTGGTTTGGAAAGCCATTCTTCTTACAACCTAGCAAAAAAATATTTGCCAAAAGGGCAAGGGGCAATTTTAAGTTTTGAAATTAAGGGAGGAGTGGAGGCCGGGAAGAAACTCATTAACTCTGTCCAGCTCTTTTCACACCTAGCCAACGTAGGGGATTCAAAGTCATTAATTATTCACCCGGCCAGCACCACTCATCAACAATTAAGCAGCCAAGAGCAATTAGATACTGGAGTTACCCCTGGTTTAATTCGTTTATCAGTTGGGACTGAAGCGATTGACGATATTATCTTTGACCTTGAACAAGCAATAAAAGCTAGTCAAGAGGTACAACAAGCAGTGAAGTAATAGAATCAATCAACAAATAGATTAGTAGTCAACCAGACATCTGGAGACAAAACATTTTGTAGGCGGTTTGCCAGCAGAACGTTTTTGTCTCTTTTATTTTTTACACTTTAAGAAAGTATAAATTTCTAGCTAGGAGACCGTTCGACGTAGTGAGAAATTTTAGGAATAAAGTATAAGTAGGGCTACGCCTCTGTCTTCACCCAAGGACAGGGTTCGCCAATCGGCGAGTTTTCTTTATTACCATGCAAATTGAGGTTTTTATATAGAAAGAAAAAAGGGGGCAAGTATATGAAAAAGATGATTTCACTATTTTTACCAATCCTTTTATTAATCGGTGTTTTGGCGGGCTGCGGCATTGACAAGAAAACTTCATCAACAGCTACCAGTGGTTCACAGAAGGAGGCAGTCCTAAAAGTAGGGGCTTCCTCCACACCACACGCAGAAATTTTAAAGTTTATCGAGCCAACGCTCAAAAAACAGGGCATTAGATTAGATATCGTAGTAATTAACGATGGAATTCAAACAAACCAGCAAACAGCAGATGGGGAATTAGATGCTAATTACTTTCAGCATATTCCCTACTTAAACCAGGTGAATAAAGACAGCGGTCTTGATTTAGTCAGTGTAAGAGGAATACATATTGAGCCATTCGGTGTTTATTCAAAAAAAATTAAATCGATTCATGATTTGTCAGACGGAGCAAAAATTGCAATTCCTAAAGATCCGGTGAATTTTTCCCGCGCTCTGCAGCTATTTGCAGCAAATGGGTTAATTGAACTTCAACAAAAACAGAAGGATAACTTTGATTTCACACTAGAAGATATCACTAAGAATGACAAGCATCTTCAATTTATTGGTGTGGACGGTCCGTTGCTTGTGCGCTCTCTTGATGATGTTGAAGCCGCTGCTATCAATACGAATTACGCCCTTGAGGGGGGATTTAAGCCCAAACAGGATGCCCTCATTATCGAAGGCGATACATCACCATACGTCAATATTTTAGTTACTAAAAAATCTAGAAAAGACGATAAAAATATTCAAAAATTAGCAAATGCGCTAACAACTGATGAAGTGAAAAAGTTTATTGAAGATAAATATCAGGGTGCAGTAGTGCCAGCATTCTAAGTTTGCGGCATGTCAATTGGTGAATGGGATAAGGAGGATCAGCATGATTCAATTTAACAATGTTTCCAAGATATTCGAAAGCAAAGGGAAAAAGATAGAAGCATTAAAGAATATCCAATTGACAGTGGAAAAGGGAGATATTTTTGGCGTGATCGGGTTAAGCGGTGCAGGAAAAAGTACACTGATCCGTACAATTAATTTGCTGGAGTATCCAACAACTGGTGAATTACTTGTCGCCGGCAAAAATTTAGCCGAGCTTTCTGAAAAGAAGCTCCGTGAGGCGAAGAAAAACATAGGAATGATCTTTCAACATTTTAATTTACTAGAGTCAAAAACGGTGTTTGAAAATGTTGCTATGCCGCTTTTGCTAAGTAAAAAAAAGAAAGGGGAAATCAAACCGCGGGTGGAAGAACTTGTCCGGTTTGTCGGCTTGGAAGATAAGTTGGAAAGCTATCCCAATCAGCTTTCCGGCGGCCAAAAACAGCGTGTCGGCATTGCACGTGCCTTGGCGACTAACCCTTCGATCCTGCTGTGTGATGAAGCGACTTCGGCACTCGATCCACAGACAACCGAGTCAATCCTTCAGCTCCTTAAAAGGATCAATAAGGAATACCAGATTACGATTGTCATCATTACACATGAAATGGAAGTCATCAAGCAGGTTTGCAACCGAGTTGCGGTGATGGAGGATGGAAAAATAATTGAATTAGGCAGTGTCTTTGACATCTTTTCCCGGCCTCAGACGGTAACAGCACAAAATTTTGTCCGCTCGGTCGTCCGTGATGAAGTTCCTGCCAGTGTGTTGGGGCTGCTGGAGAGCGGTAATCAATACCACAAGATTTATAAAATGGAGTTCTTCGGAATCGACTCCGGACAGCCGGTTATTTCGCAAGTGGCCAAACGATTTGACGTAGAAGCCAATATCCTGTTTGGAAGTATCAATGAACTTCAAGGTGTACCATTCGGGCATTTAATTGTAGAATTGCGCGGTGCTGAAATAGAAGTGGAAAAGGCCCAGGACTATATTGCCCGGCAGAATGTAAAAGTTAGGGAGGTCATCGGAAATGTTGGAGGTAAGTCCGCAAATGATTCTCACGTCCTTGTGGGAAACCTTATACATGGTTAGTATTTCATTGGTGTTTGGTACACTAATTGGTGTCCCGCTGGGCATTTTGCTTGTGGTGACACGAAAAGGGCATATTCTTGAAAATCGGTGGATTTTTGCTATTGTCAATCCAATCGTTAATATCTTCCGCTCGATTCCCTTTATTATTTTGTTGGTCGCTATTATTCCTTTTACTAGATTTATAGTTGGAACTTCAATCGGCACAACAGCGGCGATTGTTCCGCTTGTTTTACATATTGGACCTTATATGTCGAGACTGGTGGAAAATTCCTTGCTCGAAGTGGATGACGGGATTATTGAAGCGGCTAAGGCGATGGGAGCTTCTCCAGCCCAAATTATTTTCCGTTTTTTAATTCCTGAAGCTTTTCCATCGCTGCTTCTCAGTATCACGACTGTAACGATTGGCTTAATTGGCGCAACGGCGATGGCGGGGGCTATTGGCGGCGGCGGGCTTGGTGATTTAGCGATCACCTACGGCTATCAGCGGTTTAGTACGATTACGATCGTCGTGACCGTTGTCATTCTTGTACTTATTGTTCAGGGGATTCAATCATTAGGCAATCTCCTCGAACGAAAAATGAGAAGAGTGTAAGTTCTTAATATTCAAATAACTATGATAGTAAACCAAAAATAGAGATTGCATACTAGAAAAGAGGATACAGCAAGTCAACTACCCACCACTTAGCTTTGCTTGAAGTGGGGGCTTGCGAGTGACCAGCAGTGCCAACGGTCTGAGACCTCCTGCCTTGGAGTGCCCTCTGCATCATGGGCGTGTTGACAGCTACCCTACTGCAAGAGACATGCTCAAGCAGCAACCGCTACGTAGCGGCAGACGAATTACGTCTAAGATTTTATGGTTGCAACGACTTCCTGCAACCAACCTCATATCTTAGAGTGTCAAAGAACGAAAAGAGTGCCTTTAGCGAAGATTCGCCCAACAGTTTTCTCTTATCCAAATTATACCATAAAGGAGGATGTGCAGGAAAGGTTTTGCTACGCAAAAACGTGCATTCCTCCCCGACTTACTCATTGGGCTGCGCCCTTCTCATTCCTTGAAGTAGGGGTATCCTGCACGAAAAATCTGATGAAAAAATGGCTTTTCCCTTTGTTGATTATTGTTACCATTATTATCACCGGGTGCTCAAACCAGACATCAGTTCATCCAGAAAAGGGCAGCAAAACCATTAAGGTGGGCATCAGAAATTCGGAGCTTCGGACCTGGGAGTTTATCAAGGAAAAGGCTGCTAAAGAAGGCTTAACTATCAAAATAGTCAATTTTTCTTCGGCCTATGATCCTAATCAAGCTTTAGTAGAAGGCGACATTGATGTAAATGCCTTCCAGCATGTTGCCTATTTAGATGCATTTAATCAGAAAAATGGGACTGATATTGTTCCCATTGGCACAACGATCATCGCTCCGCTTGGTTTATACTCTGTAAAATATAAGTCAATCAACGACATTCCGCAAGGAGCTCAAATCGCTGTTCCGAATGACCCGCCTAACTGGGGACGGGCACTTTTACTCCTACAGGAAGCAGGACTGATTCAGGTCACAGATGATTTTGATGGCAATGGCGGGCAGGATAAGATTAAGGAAAATCCTAAAAAGCTTAAGATTATCCCGGTTGAGGCAGCGAATACTCCACGCGTGATGCAGGATACTGCCGGATCGATTATTAATAACGGTATTGCCGTTGAAGCAGGTCTCAGCCTGAAGGATGCTCTGATTTATGAAAGCAAAACCGCCAAGCCGTATATTAACGTCATCGCTACTAATAAGAAAGATCAAAATAGATCAGAATTGAAAAAACTGGTAGCTCTCTATCAATCTGAAGAAACGGCGAATTTCATTAAAAAAACGTATAAAGGCAACTATATCCCTACATTCATTAGTTTAAAGGAATTAAGCACGTACAAAGAAACCTTTAAAACAAAGTAGTTGGAAAGAGGAGCGAGGCAAATGACAAAGAAAAGGCAGATAAAGCTTGCTGCTTATTTAATTGGAACGGGAATGCACGTCACCTCATGGCGGCATCCAAAAGCAAAGCCGAACGCAAGTATTGATCCAGCCGCTTTTATTCAATATGCACAAATCGCAGAAAAGGGAAAGTTTGATCTTGCCTTTATCGCTGATAGTTTGGCGGTAAATAAAGAGTCTCATCCTCAGATTTTAAACAGGTTTGATCCAATTGTGATCACCACGGCAATGGCGGCCGCTACGGAAAAGATCGGAGTCGCAGGAACGGCTTCGACAACGTACAATGAGCCCTACATATTAGCCAGGCAATTTGCGTCAGTTGACCATGTCAGCGAAGGGAGAGCGGGTTGGAATATGGTGACGACCGCAGATGCGACAGGGGAAACAGCTTTAAATTTCAGCCTGGAAAAGCATTGGGAGCATGACCACCGTTATGAGCGTGCCGAAGAATTTATTGATGTGGTAAAGGGATTATGGGATTCATGGGAAGATGATGCTTTTATATATAATAAAGAAACTGGTCAGTTTTTTGATTCTGAAAAAATGCATGAGCTTCATTATAAGGGCAAGTATTTTTCTGTTAAAGGCCCATTAAATATTGCCCGCTCCAAACAAGGCCAGCCAGTCATTATCCAGGCGGGATCGTCTGAGCCAGGCCAGCGTTTGGCGGCACGGACAGCAGAGGTTGTATTTGCCCACCGTGATGATATGGAGGAAGCGAAACGATTTTACAAGGAGTTAAAATCAAGGCTCCCCGAATATGGAAGAAGCGAAGATGAACTGCTCATCCTTCATGGTATTTCACCGATTGTAGGGGAAACGGAAGAAATAGCACTGGAAAAATATAATGAATTACAAAAAGGGATAGATCCATATGAAGCGTTGAAATTTGTTTCTGGCTATATGGGCAATGTGGATTTTTCAAAATACCCTTTAACTGCTTTGGCAAAAGAAGTCGAATTTCCACCAGTAAACAGCATTCAAAGCCAGTTCTTTGAAATGAAAAAAATCATTGCTGAGGAGAATTTAACGGTTGGTGAACTTTACACAAGATTTTTCGGGGCAGCAAAAAAAGACGGCTTTATCGGAACTCCTCAACAGGTGGCAGATGAAATGGAAAAATGGTTTACTGAAAAAGCTGCAGATGGATTTATGATCCAATTTCCGCTGCTTCCTTATGACCTTGAAGATTTTGTTGAGTTAGTCGTTCCGATTCTGCAGGAAAGAGGGTTGTACCGCTTTGAATATGAAGGTGACACACTAAGAGAAAATCTTGATCTCAAAATACCGCAAAACCAATTCACACAGAAAAAGCAGGAGATTCAAGGTTAATCTGTTAAGAGAATTATTTTTACAGTCTTATTAAACTTCAATTATCATTTAAATAGTTTCGTCCTGACTTAGATGATGAGAATGCCCACTAATAATCTAGTTCACAAACCTCCTGATACGATTTAAATGAATGCCTTAAGCTTAAGAGGGATGCAACCGTTGAAAAGGTGCATCCCTTTTTTCTTACTGCAGGAAAGTATACATTTCCAGCTAGAAGTGAATTCGATGTAGTCGGGGACTTTAAGAAAAGATTGTTGATTTTTAACAAGCACGAAAACTTTGGTTATAATAAATTTAAAGAAATCAATTAGGAGTGTGTTTGACCGCCTGAAATCCTTTCGTAATCTACTAAATCACATCAATAAAATTGACACTCGTCAGCAAGAACAGTTGTTTTGGACTTTGAAAAATAGGCTCTTTCCACTTGTTCAAACGGTTCAATTGTGAATGAAATGAGAGAAACTCGTCTTAGAGGTGTTTGTTAATACCACTCTATGTGAACACCATTTAACAAACCAACAAATTGTCCTGATTTTATAATCTGAAACAAAGTAAGGGGGATTCACATGAAACAACAGCGTAACATTATTTTATACATTGGTACTTCAATTGATGGGTATATTGCAAATAATGATGGAACATTAGAATGGTTAGAATCAACAGAAGTAGAAGGAGACTCTGGCTACAATTCACTCCTTGCAAGAATTGATACCGTTGTTATGGGAAAAGCAACTTATGATGTCATTCGTGGATTTGATATAGAATATCCGTATAGTAATTATAAAAATTATGTATTTACTAAATCTGTGAGTGGAACGGATGAATATGCTTCATTTATTGATGAAGAGGTCAAAACTTTTATTAAAAATTTAAAACAAAAGCCTGGTAAAGATATATGGTTAATTGGTGGAGGAAATTTAGCTCGTGAGTTTTTTAAAGAAAACTTGATTGATGAATTCCAACTAGCCATTGCCCCTATTATTTTAGGGAAGGGAATCTCCCTCTATACTGGAGATGATATTACTTCAAAATACACATTAACGAAAGCAGAAAAATTAGGTCAACTTGCTATGCTTCATTATGTGAAAAAATAATTTTCATCATCTTTCCCTTTTTAGTAGGGGAAGATTTTTTCCTTTTTAACTACATTTTTTACCGAAACCCATTCGAAAATTAATACATGTTTATATTTATATAACTAACGCATGCGTATTAAAAAAGACTGTTAGTTTTATACAGTCTTTTTTAATACGCAAATATCAACAGTTTAGTTTAACAGAACCTATTATTTTGCTGCCCATCAAATTAATACTTTAAAGTTTCCTATAACACAAACGAATGATCGACCATTTATCCAGGATTGAAGGGGGTGTTTTGGCTGATTCTGTCATGAATATGGTATTCAGCGCAACACTTAGAATGAGAGAGCAAGAAATCGAATGAGGGGTCGCATGAATCTTGCTATAATGTGCATACCGAGAAATGAGGTGTTAATATGAGCTTTTTAAACGAAGAGGTCATGTGGGATACTGTTATTCATTGCCAAGAAGCATACGATGGTCTGTTCTTCTATGCTGTTAAGTCCACAGGAATCTGTTGTAAACCTTCTTGCAAATCAAGGGTTCCTTTAAAGGAAAATGTGACGTTTTATAGTTCTGTTTCTGTAGCGATGGCGGATGGCTACCGCCCTTGCAAACGATGTCGTCCCAACCTTCTGCAATCAAATGAAGAAGAGCTGGTTCAATCCATCAAACAGTTGATTGAGCGGGACTATCATCATGCCTTGACCTTAGAGCACATTTCCTTACATGTTGGGATGAGCAAATACCATCTGCAACGGGTCTTCAAACGAAACACAGGCATGTCACCATTGGAATATGTTACAAAATTGCGGATCAATGAAGCCGCGACACGTCTCCAAACCACAGAACAGACTATAACGGATATTGCCCATGACCTTGGCTACACAAGCTCCGCTCATTTCTCCAATGTGTTCCGTCAGCAAACGGGTTACACGCCATCGGAATATAGAATGCGGAGGTAAATCATGAAATTAAAAGATGTACTAGCGTTATTGGGACTTGCAGGACTATGGGGAGCTTCTTTTTTGTTCATCCGCATTGCGTCACCTGTATTTGGGCCCTTCCTCACCATTCAGGGAAGAGTTACCCTTGCGGCAGTAGCTTTGCTTTTATGTTTGGTGCTCACAAAACAGTCCGCCCAGTTCCGACAACTGTGGAAGCAATATTTAATCATTGGAGCATTAAATGCAGCTATTCCTTTTACGCTGATTGCAACAGCTGCTCTTCACCTAACTGCTTCTATGTCAGCTATTCTTAATGCCCTCACTCCATTGTTCACTGCTTTAGCTGTATGGGGATGGATAAAGGAGTCGCTGAGTTTGCGAAAGTGGTTTGGCATTATGATGGGGATATGCGGGGTTGTCATTTTAGTGGGGTGGAGTTCTATGCCTTTTACCACTGAGACGCTTATCACCGTTTGTCTTGCAGTCTTATCGACCATTTCCTATGGTTTTGCGGGCGTGTATGCAAAGAAGGCTTTTGCAGGTGTTCCACCGCTTTCGTTAGCTATGGGGCAACAAGCAGGAGCATCGCTTCTTCTCTTGCCGTTCACACTTACACATCTGCCTGCTTCCACAAGTTCTATATCGACCGTTGCTGTTTGGTCAGTCATCGGATTGGCGTTATTTTGTACAGCTATTGCGTACCTGTTATACTTCTATCTCATTGATAGCATAGGACCAACCAAGACATTAAGTGTTACTTTTCTCATTCCTGTGTTCGGAATGATTTGGGGGAGTTTCTTCCTCCATGAACAGGTGACAGTCGGTATGGTAATAGGACTCCTTATCATCTTGACAAGCGTGTTTCTGATTTCAGACCTTCGCTTACAAGCGCTGTCTCCACACAAACGAGTGCAAATGTAAGGGAACTTCCCAAAAAAATGAATTGTTGGAGGAATTCTTGCTAGTTTGATTATGAATAATAACTAGTTTTTGACTTGGGGTTAGACTAGTAGAATAAGACAATCTTTTTGAAGCATATCTTTAGAAAAACATAAAGGTGTGTGACCGTATTGCGTAAGAAAAAACAAAATCAAGTTGTTTTTTACACAATTAAAGGTTCAACAATCAAAAAATTTTTAATCCTCGATTGTATTACTAGTACAGGTATTTATTATGTAATTCAAATCATTTCATCAAGTGCATTAATTGGATTTGTAGGAAGCATTGTTGGAACTGAATGCATTAAAAGGCATCATGGTTTTATGAAAAAAATTAAGATGTAGATGTAGTAGTATCCTTTCTATTGATTAAAAAATCATTAGTATAGGCACACTGATCGTAGAATTATGTAGTATATAGAATAGAACAATGAAAAACATCTCTTATACCGTACTCCATTGGATACGATTATATAGAGGTGTTTTTTGTCTGAAAAAACAATTGAGAAAGATAGCTGTGTTCAGCAGCCACTCAAAAACAGTGGATTCGAGACTATATTCATTATTACGATAAAACGCATATTTATAAAGAAATGAAATCATTTCTCATAGAGGGTCCTTCCAAGCTTTAACGTTTCGGTCTGGTTTATATATAAAGTTTCCTTACATAATAAACGGGGGAATTTCTACTTTGCCCGGTTGATGTTTGTAAAAGCCATTCTTGTTTCCATGGTAAGGAACAGGATATATACATAAACAGTTTCTGATAGACATAGGGTATTTTTCTTTAGGTTTGTTAGAAATGTATTCATAATGGTTGTCCTCCTTGTGTCTAGTAGGGATACAAGTATCATACTATTGTTTATCCATACCGTGTGGGTCTGTGTAAGGTTTTCTCTCATGGTTTTTGCATCCTTTGCGGATTAAGAAAGCGGGACGGGATATAGGAAGCTATGGTTTAGGTTGCCGGAGTTGTAGCGAGGTTTTTTGTGTCTAGAAGAATTGTTATGTAAGGTGAGGGAATTCCACATTAATAAAAAACATAACCCTTTACATGAATGAATTTACTCAGTGGTTTGAAATTCACGAAGATGAAGTTAAACGAAATGGCTCTAATGTAAACGAGGAAGGGGAATCTGGAGCTAGTGTGTCGGCAGCAGGGTAAGGGGTGTTAGAGGGATCTATATAGCTTTATAAATAAACAAAAAGGCTTCAGAAGAGGAAGCCTTTTTGCTTTTACAGCGGAACCTTAATTTGCTCATCATTACCCAACAGTTTTAACATTATGTCATAAGCAGCTTCGTTTCCTTTTGGTTGGTCTTAACGGTTTGCTGAGACAATTTGGAGCATTCGCTAAAAGCAAACTGTTTACAACCTATACACTTTTTAGTCTCTAATTGTGCCAATGAGTAGTTGATTGCGTCGCCAGTATGCTCAAAAAAGTATTTTTCGCCGATCTCCCGATGCAATCCGGTTTTCCAAAGCAATTCCTTTGGTTGTTGTTGAATACCAGAGATAAGAATGGTCCTGTTTTGTTCCTTGAATTGTTTCACAATATTTAAAAGCATTGCTTCCCCAGAGGTATCAATAAAGGAAACTTTACTCATGCGCAGTAGTAACACTTTTGGCTTAGATTGGAGAATATTCTCAATCGATTTTTCGAATACTTCGGTGGATCCAAAAAATAACGAGCCTTCGATTGTGTAAATGTTGATTTGAGGACAGTTAGATCCTTTTTCAACAATCTCGGGTTTTACCTGCTTATCAGATGGATCCGGCAACACTTTTGAAATGATTAGAGCCGCGCTCATCTTCTTTACAAATACAATAACGGCTAAGAGCAGGCCAACTCCAACAGCTGTTGTAAGGTCGGTAAAAACGGTCAGAAGAAACGTAACAAGCAGCACTGCAGAATCAGCTGTTTTGGTTTTGAGCACATGTGCAAATTCTTTTCGTTCGCTCATATTCCATGCTACAAACATTAGGATAGGCGCCATGCTTGCCAGCGGAATATGAGACGCATACGGTGCTAAAAGCAGTAACACAAGCAACACAACGAGTCCGTGTATGATTCCGGACATAGGAGAAACTGCCCCGTTTTTTATATTAGTAGCGGTTCTTGCGATCGCTCCTGTGGCAGGAATCCCGCCAAATAATGTTGTAGCAATATTAGCTACCCCTTGTCCGATCAGCTCTTTGTTGCTGTTATGTTTACCGTTCGTCATACCGTCTGCTACAAGGGCAGATAAAAGGGACTCAATTCCCCCTAGCATTGCAATCACGCAAGCAGCAGGGAAAAGCATGACAATCGTTTCCCATGTGATATCAGGAAATTGAAAACTTGGTAATTCACTTGGGATTGACCCAAAAGTCGAACCGATGGTTGCGACTTGATTTGGAAAGAAGAAGATAGCCACTACACTAGATACGCTTAGCCCCAGTAACGCTCCAGGAATCTTGGGGAAAAACTTTGGCGTTAAGATAACAATTGCTAGGGAAATGCAGGCAGTCATTACGCTGTATATATTTATCGTTTCTAGATTCATGATGATTTCTCTCATATTCAAATGAAACTCTTCATGTTTTTCAATATTGCGAAGGCCTAAAAAGTTCGCAATTTGCCCAGAAAAGATAATAACGGCTATTCCTGCAGTAAATCCAATCGTAACAGGACGGGGGATGAATTTAATAAATCTCCCAAGCTTGAAAACTCCCAGCAGAATGAGGATAATTCCTGCCATAAATCCGGCAATTAACAGGTTCTCATAGCCATATTGCATGACAACTCCAAACAGGATAGGCACAAACGCCCCGGTCGGGCCCGCAATTTGATATTTGGAACCGCCTAAGAGAGAAACAAGAATTCCGGCAATAATCGTCGTGTAGATTCCGTACTCCGGTCTTACCCCGGAAGCAATGGCAAAAGCCATCGCTAAAGGAATCGCTACAATCCCAACTATTAATCCAGCAACGAGGTCTTTCTGAAAATGGCCTACATTGTATCCATAAAATCTGTTAGAGGTATTCATTTATAACATCCTTCCTTTACCTACTAAGTATTTCATTGTTTTCAGAATTGACATTGGCATATCCATCGACAACAAGATCTAATTTACCCGTTTCAGGGTGGATGACCATACCATGCACGGCAATCTGATCTGGCATTAAAGGATGATTTTTGATTAAATGGACACTATTTGTGACACTCTCCGCTACACATTGAAAGCCTGTCAGCCATGTAGATAAATCAATCCCAGCGTTCGATAGGGTATCGATTCGCTCTTCGCTAACCCCATTTTTCTTTGCTGCTTCAAGAATGGAAGAAGATTGAAGACCTACCATGCCGCATCCATGATGTCCAATTACACATACTTCTTCAGCTTTCAATTCATAAATGGCTACAAGAATACTGCGCATAATACTGCCAAAAGGGTGAGAGATAACCGCTCCAGCGTTTTTAATAATTTTAGCATCCCCATTTCTCAATCCCATTGCTTTTGGAAGCAATTCTAATAAGCGCGTATCCATGCAAGTGAGGATAACTAGTTTTTTATCTGGATATTTCGTAGTGTGGAATTCTTGATATTCTTTTTGACCTACAAAAGTATTGTTGTAATCTAAAATTCTAGAGATAGTAGACATTTATTTTTCCCCTTTCTATTTTTGGGTTTTTCTCTCAACATCAAAATTTGAAGTAAGTATCCTGCAAAAATCTATGTAAACATGTAGATTTCTAAGCTCTCTCCTTTCATTTATGCTTAACCTTACCTTAAGGCTTTTAAATTAGAGGGAAATAATAGAAAGATTAGAAAATGATGAGAAATTCGTTAGAGATCAAAGAAAGAGGGAGAACTTCTAAAGCTCTCCCTCTACTGCTTAGATCCTGATTGTTTACTCAATTCTGCTTTGTTTCATTTCACTTCCACTGGGAAGATTAATCATCCCACGATATGGAAAGAATTTCTCCGGTATAGGCATTGATATCTACGTCTACCGCTTCTTTTTTATTTGTTTCAACTTCTATTTCATATATAAAGGAACCATTTTTATCCTCTAAAGCAATGCTATTGAATGTTCCTTTTACTTTAGAAAGGGCAATTTCTTTTGCGTTATCTAAACTAATTGCCACTTGAGGCGTTGCATTGTTGACCAACTCTTCATCCTTCTCTTCTCCAGAAGCAAGAGCGGCACTCACTCCGTTTTCAATGTTTACTGAATGTTTAGATGTATCTTTTTTCACTTGTGTTAAATGTAAAATCGTCCCTGAATAAGCATCTACTTTTAATGCATATGCCCTATGCTGATCTTGTAAATCTACTATGTATATTTGATTTCCGTCTGTTTCACTAAGCTTTATATCCTTGATTGTTCCTGGATATTTTGTTTCAATGCTTGTTTTTATTTTTGCAGCAGTCAATATCTCTTGGTCCTTATTTGCAAATAGTTGCTGAACATCGGTAACAATGAACACAACTATGAGAAGACTGAAAAGAAAAACAAATGTTTTGGGGTTCATATGATTTCACCTGATAAGAAAGTTTTCTTTCAATAACAAACATGATATTTTCTCTTAAAAAGCATGAAAAATGGATGAGAAATCATTGATTATTTCGGTAAAGTTACAGTAAAGCTGGTTCCTTCTCCTTCTTTGCTAACGACATCTATGTTTCCTCTATGAGAATCTACAATTCGTTTTGCAATTGCTAAACCTAGCCCAGCTCCGCCAGTTTCTCGGTTTCTCGCTTTATCGACCCGATAGAAGCGATCAAAAATATGGGGGATATCTTCCTTCGGTATACCGATGCCATGATCCTTTACGGTGAGAAAAATGTGATCGTTCTCATAGCCAACATGTAGCTCAATAGATGATGTACTGTATTTTAACGCATTATCAAGCAAGATAAATAATAGTTGCTTCATTTTCTGCTCATCTGCACTTGCAATTACTCTATCATATCGAGCGTATACAGAAATGTTCTGGTCATAAACATTTTTAAGGAGTTTACTTGTTTCTTTACTAAGGGAAACAAGGTTTACCTCTTGTATATCTAAATTCCATTCTGCATCATGATTTGCAAGCATCAGCATTTGCTTTGTCATTTCTTGCATTCTGACAGCTTCTGAATAGATTGCTTCCACAGATTCTTCTAATAGATCGTGATCGTTCATTCCCCATCGTTTCAGCATGCTTGCGTAGCTTTCAATGATAGTTAGCGGTGTTTTTAATTCATGAGAAGCATCAGAAACGAATTGCTGTTGTTTTTCAAAGTTTTTTGCCAAAATATCCATCATCTTATTAAACGTGCTTCCCAATTTATATAATTCATCTTTTGATTGTGTTTTTAGCTCAATCCTTTTAAATATGCACTTTCGTTGAATCTCCTCCATCGTTTCAATCATGGAATTGATTGGTTTTAAAATGATATTGCTGAGCATTCTGCCAGCTAAAAATGATGGAATGAGAACAACAAGTGAAGCAACAGTTAACACGAGCTTCAAGATTTTCAAACTGTCATATGTAGATGCCAAACTTTCTGTAACTTCTAACATCACAATGCTTCCATCGCTCCATATGATTGGAAAACTTGCAATGGCATATTGAATTTTATTGATTGGTTTTAATTCAACTGATTGTGAGTTTTTAAAAGTTGGTGTAAGTTCCGTAAATTTCGTTTCTTTTGTAATGGTTATAATGGAATGTGAGTCCTCATTCACAACACGAATCATTCCATCCAACGGTAAACGTGCTTTTAAAATATCAGATACATTCGTGTGACTTGTAGCAGATTTCACTGCTGCAGCAGTAGTTTCAGCCTGTAAACGAACATGATTTAATTTATCGTTCGTTGTAATTTTGTAAAATAAAAAATAAATGGATGTATTAATTACAAGGCTGATCAATAGCAGCCAAACAGTTGAGAACAAATGGATTTTATTTCGGATATTCATAAAATATTATTCCTTTACAACATATCCGACTCCACGCACTGTATGGATAAGTGGAGAATCAAAGGAATAATCAATTTTCTTGCGCAAGTACCTAATATATACATCTACGACATTTGTTTCTCCATAGTAATCAAAGCCCCAGACATGCGTTAAAATTTGCTCTCTGTTTAGTACTTGATTTTGATGCTGCATCAGGTAAACAAGCAAATCGAATTCTCGAGGCGTCAATTCAATATTTGTGGTGTCGCGTGTTACCATTCGTGTTTTTTTATCAACCTTTAAATCTGCCACAGTTAAAATTTGCTCGTCTATCCGTTTTTCCATCATTTGATTGATTCGTAAACACGCACGGATTCTTGCCAACAACTCCTCAATTTGAAACGGCTTTGTGATATAATCATTCGCTCCATGATCAAGCCCGCTTACCTTATCAGGAATAGAATCCCTTGCTGTCAATAAGATGACAGGTGTCATATCCCCTGAAGCCCGAATTCTCCGAAGTACTTCCATCCCGTTTAACTGAGGTAACATAACATCTAGTAATACAAGGTTCCATTGATTGTTACTAAACTTTTCAAGACCTGTTATGCCGGTTTCAGCTGTTTCCACCTTGTACCCTTCGTGTTCAAGCTCTAGCTTAATGATTCTCGCAATTTTTGTTTCGTCTTCAATAATTAAAACTTTTTCGTTATCCATGAATTAAGTCACCATCCTTATTGCTGTTCCTGCATTTGTTAATTTTTCCACTTTAAAAAGTATTAATTTTTAGCTGGAAGTGAGTCCGGCGTAGTCAGAAATTTTAGGAACACAGTATAAGTAGGGCTGCTCCTCTGTCTTCGCCTGGGGGAGGGGACAGGGCTCACCAAAAGTGTGGTTGTAGTGCTCAAAATTTAACAAACTTTTCTACATTTAATTGGTACTAGTTAGATAATATAATACATTTATACTTATAAGGTACTTATTTACTATTTTGGTATATATGAGAACCTTATTTTATATATCCTCTAACTGTCTCGTCTCCTACAACGAAGAGTTTTGGTGCAAAAGCATTAACATAATCTTTTTTCTTTATAACCGGTGAAATGAAGAAATATTATATTTTTATCTTTGTAGATGAATTTATTAATAATGAGGGCACATTACAGCGAAAGAGAACCGAAAAATACAAACATCATTTAAGTGTGAATCTTGCGGTTAGGAAGACAACGCTGACATAAATGCTTCTAAAAATAGAAAAGGCTTAGCAATCGCAAACGGATTCACCTTGCAGGAGGTTTGCTGCAAAGTCGTTTGGACTGCCAAGCGTTGGAATGACGGGCGGAGCCTAATCAATTAGAGGCTGAAAGGTTTTTATACTTAGGGATCCCCTACCTCTAAGCGTGGCGTAGGAGGGGGGGAATTCAATGTTTGGTAAGTTACTTTTTAGTTAATAACTCCGCTACTAACACATATCTTTTAGGTGCGTCTCCAATGAAGCTAAATGGGTAGCAGGTTGTTACTGTTAGAGTGCTTTTAGGCTTTGGTACAATGACGGTACGGTCATTTTTATCAACAATTCTCACCTTTTTAACTTTATACAAAAATTCCCCTGCCTCGGTGGTCACGATCAATGTATCATGTTTGCCGACCTTGTCTAACTCCCGAAAGACTGTATCCCGATGTCCTGATAGTACTGCATTATTCTTGTTGCCAGGCAGGACACTACGTGCGTAATGTCCCACCCCTTTTTTTAAGATTTCTTCATCGGTTCCTTGATAAATCGGGATTGACCGTTCTAGTTTGGGGATTGTTAAAACTCCAATTTTTTCTCCGATTTCAGGTGTATCTTCATGTAGCTTTTGTATACGATGATTCCCCTGTTTAATATCGCTTTGGTTCAACATCCTTTTAGGCTCCTCATACATCGTCAGTCCTTTTGTTAACCAGTATGAATTATACAGTAGTATGGTTAAGCCAATGAGGATGACTCCTGCTGAAACAAGTCTTTGCCACATACGTATAGTTAAACCTTTTCTGGATTTTTGAAGCGAACGTAAAACAACGACCCGAGTAAAATGAGGATGAAGCCTACCATTATATTGCGTCCATAAGGAGAAGCTGTATTCGGCAGCTTGCCAGAATGCAGCTGATCCGTTAATTCACCTGCCAAATCCCCAACATCGGCTAATTCACTTCCAGAATCTAAAAGGAAGTCAGAACTTAGCATTTCCTCTGATAACTGCATATCAAGAAGCAGATTTCCTTGTAAATCAGATAATTCGACTAGCAATTGCTTCCCGTTCAGTGTCTCAAGCTTCATCAGATCTTGGAACGAGACAGCGGTCTTCGTTCCGTTTTTCCCTGCGAGATAGAAATTCGCTTTCAGGTGGAACGCATTCAGCATGTCTTTCCAAATATCTGCCAACGCTTGTTCTTGTTCCGGAGTTAATTGCGTTAAATCTTCCATTTCCATAAATGGCGCTAAGTTCTTTTCGATGTTTTCCATTTCTGTTTCTAAGGCCGTTTCGTCTAAGGAGATCAGATAATTAAAAAAACGGTCAACTTCTTCTTCCGTTAATCCAATCTGGGAGAGGAGTGCCTCTGATTCTTCCATTTCCTCATCGTGGTTTACATAAAAATCAACAGCATTATCTAAGTCTTCAATAAATTTATAATCATCTAAGCTCTCTCCAAACCCCGCTAATAACGAGTTAAGTTGTTCACGAGTTAAGCTGTAGTCCTTGAGCAAATCGTTCAGATTCTCGTCTGTGATAGGAGTTCCTAACATAGCTTGTAAATCCTCGGCTGTCTCAAAATCATCTAGGTTCATTTCATAAAAGGACAAATAGTCTTCTAGTTCCTGCCGGGTCCATCCCAGCTCATTCAGAATCTGATTAACTTCGCTCTCAGGTGGTGCTGCCAGAGTCATGTGGCTCGTCACCGGGAGTAACATTAAAAACGTCAGGGTAATAGCTAATACTTTCTTCATACGAACTCCTCCATAGTATAAATGTTCAACAGGTATTATCATCTGTTTTGGGTTGGGAATTCATACAAGAAATTGTTAAAAATTCCATTATGTCATTCTGCCATTTCGCAAGCATCTCAATGTTCTTTATTGAATGGATGGACAGTGTCATTAACAAAGAATTAATACAATCTTACTTTACAAATAATTTTTACAGGAGTATATTATCTAGAGAATTAACTTAATATCTACATTCAATCATACCTTATACCGCTTAATCCATAAGGAGTGGGGGACCCATTTTTGTGCATTGTCACTTGGGGTGAATCCTTCGAAAGAAGGTAGGGCTACTCTCAAAGCCCGAATCCGACAGCTAACCTCATCAGCGTTTGGAGAGGAGGTTTGCTTTGTGTTGTCTGAAAAGAACACTGAGAACCGCCTTAGTGTTCTTTTTGTGTTGATCAAAAGATAAATTATGGTATTAGGCGTCATTAAAGGATGATTGTATCACAGTCGTTGTAGTTGAACGGATTAGATTTGTAGTGTAATAGATTGATTCTTACTTTATAACTTTATGGAGGGAAACGTTGTGCGTTATTCCATGTTAAAAAAAGCATTGATTGGAAGACCACTCAAAACGAGGGAATTAGGAGAACAAAAACTAGGGAGATTAAAGGCTCTTGCCATTTTATCATCAGATGCTCTTTCTTCTGTCGCTTATGGACCAGAGCAAGTTTTACTTGTGTTATCTACCATTGGTCTCATTGCCTTTTGGTATTCGGTCCCGATTGGCATTGGGGTGTTAGTTCTTCTAGCTGCCCTGATTTTGTCATATCGCCAGATCATTTATGCGTATCCCCACGGCGGGGGTGCTTACATTGTCTCAAGAAATAATCTAGGGGAAAATGCTGGGCTTATTGCTGGAGGGTCTTTATTAGTTGATTATATTTTAACTGTATCTGTAAGTGTATCAGCTGGAACAGATGCTATTACATCAGCGTTCCCGCAATTTCATGATCATAAAGTGGCAATTGCCTCTGCATTAGTTGTATTAATTACAATTTTGAATCTCAGGGGTGTAACAGAATCAGCCTCTGTTCTAGCGTATCCTGTATACTTATTTGTGTTGGTGTTACTTATTCTCATCGGTACAGGAGTGTGGCAAATACTAAGCGGGCAAGCACCAACTAATGTACATACACCAGTAGGGACAGTAGTTCCTGGTATTAGTTTATTTTTATTACTCAGGGCCTTTTCATCTGGTTGCTCTGCTCTTACCGGAGTAGAAGCGGTTTCGAATGCCGTCCCTAACTTTAAAGAACCTGCTGCAAGAAACGCCGTCAGTACATTAGTGATGATGGGATTCATCTTAGCCATTCTTTTCTCTGGTATTATGTTTCTCGCCTATTGGTTAGGAATCACACCTAAACATGAGGAAACAGTAGTATCGCAAATGGCATCTGCAGTATTTGGAAGAAATTTTATGTATTACATTGTGCAAGGAACTACTGCTCTGATTCTCGTACTTGCAGCGAATACCGGTTTTTCTGCTTTTCCGTTGCTAGCGGTTAACTTAGCGACAGACAAGTACATACCGCGAATGTTTCTGATTCGCGGTGATAGACTTGGCTATTCCAATGGGATTATCATACTTGGTATTGCATCTATTTTGCTGATTGTTGCTTTTGGAGGAGAAACAGAACAACTCATTCCGTTATACGCAGTTGGTGTATTTATTCCTTTCACACTGTCGCAAACAGGTATGATCGTAAAATGGATCAGAGAAAAACCTGCTAGTTGGCTGTATAAAATGATTGTCAATTTAATTGGCACATTGATTTGTTTAACGGTTGTGCTCATCTTCTTCATTACAAAATTTGCTCAAGTCTGGTCTGTCCTGATTTTCTTGCCAATCATTATCTACGCGTTTCATAAAATTAAAAATCATTATGAGGCCGTGGGAGAACAGCTGAGGATCGCACCAGGTAAAGAAGAAGTCTTGCAGTGGGAAGGAAATGTTGTCATTGTGCCCGTTGCAGGGATTACAAAAGTAGTCGAAAATTCCTTGAACTATGCCAAGTTAACCGGTGATACGGTCATTGCCGTTTATGTCGCTTTTGATCCTGAAAGCGAGAAACGGATGGAGGAAAAATGGAAGGAATGGAAGCCAGATATTCGTCTCGTCACGCTACATTCCGAATATAGGAGTTTGACGAGACCTATTGCTAGGTTTATCGATTTGGCTATGAAAAAGGCTGCTGAAAGCAATCACACAGTAACCGTACTGATTCCACAATTCATTACAAAGAAGAGATGGCATGATGCATTGCATAACCAATCAAGTTTACTATTAAGACTTTACCTTATTTATCAAAAAAATGTGATTGTAACTACCGTACCTTATAGACTAAAAAAATAGGACTATACAAAATATAAAAGATTTTAACTCCCGCTTCCAAATTTTATGTCAACTGAACTAACGATAAGAAAGAGGGGAGACTCCTCTTTCCTACTCTTTAATAAGCTCGTACCTTTGTGGCAATCCTTCAATTACTTACCGGTATGTATTCGGGCTCTATCTTCTAAAAAGCTATTTGGAAGGAGTAACGATCGGAAAAATCCTCTTAGATGCACGTAACGAAGAGGATAAGAGGAAGTCATTGGTATTATCTTATAATGTGATGTATTAAGGGGGATCTAAATGGAAAAGGAATTATTAATAAAAATAGGAAATACGATTAAAACAACAAGGATGAGTAATGGGCTTTCTCAGGCGGATCTTGCTGAAAAATCTCAATTGCATAAAAACTTTATTGGAATGGTTGAGCGAGGCCAGCGTGGTGCGACAATATCATCCTTGCAGAAGATTTGTCTCGCATTAGGGTTTTCCTTAACAGAATTCTTTCAATCCTTGAACCTATAAAATCCGGATCATATTTCACAAATGACTCTAGTGCAAAAATAATAGGATAGAAATATAGAAGAGATAAACAAGAATGTATTACAGTTTAAGATCAGAATGCTTATGTGAACACAAAAGCTCTCCAGGTCGTTGAACTGGAGGGTTTTTGGCAGTCTCTTAAATACATCGACTCCCGATACTAT